>JAYEME010000156.1:9206-16943 GCA_034717915.1 Thermodesulfobacteriota bacterium | reverse complement strand
CCCAGATCTTCAGCAACAGCACCCATGCCGTAAGACCAGAGGATTTTTTTGATCGCCAGGGCATTCCGTTTGCCAATCTGGAAGGTATCATTGGTATCCATGACATTGGCTCCACCACACAGTTTGACGACCATTCCCTTACCACGTTTGTCACAACCAAACTTTGTCATTTGTCGTAGCAGTGCTGGAATTGCGGTATCAGCAAAATAGCCGGGTTTTTCAGTTCCCTTGGCTTTGTTAATTGATGAGTCGGGGAGGGCGATATGCGCCATTCCGACGGTTCTGGTTTTCGGGTCAAGAAAGATGACCGAAACACAGGATCCTAACGCAAAGGTTTTTACCTCCTCACCGGGAGTATTTGATGCGCCGTAATCACCAACGCCCAATATGATTTGCCCCATTTATTTTTTCCCCGTAATCAAGCTTAATAATGATGTTGCAATATTATCCAGGGGAACCAATCGTTCAGCTCCCCCTTTGTCAAAGGCGACCTTTGGCATCCCAAAAACGACCGATGATGCCTCGTCCTGAGCAATACAGCGGGCACTGGCCTGTTTCATTGCCAACATTCCTTCGGCACCGTCCTGACCCATTCCGGTCAGCATGGCACCGACAGCATTAGCACCCACATGTTTTGCCACCGAGCGCATCATCACATCGACAGAAGGACAGTGGCCGCTCACTTTTTCTTCCCCCCCCAGCCGAACTTCGTAAAAGCCTCCGGTGCGGATAACTTCCAACTGTTTACCACCCGGTGCAATAAGAATCAGACCACTACGCACCCGATCTCCATGTTCAGCCTCTTTAACCTGCATCGGACAAAGCTGGTTGAGGCGATCAGAAAACATTTTGGTGAATCCGCTTGGCATATGTTGGACGATGACAGTCCCAGGGGTCGTGGCCGGAAATTTTTCAATCACACGACGGATTGCTTCGGTTCCTCCTGTAGAGGCTCCGATAGCTATAATCTTATCAGTCGATTCTGCCAATGCAGCAGAGGCAACGGCGGGCTGCCTCGGTGCCGCAGGTCGTTTTCCTTTCCAGTGGGAGACATTGGCTGTCGAAGCAATTTTTACTTTGGAGCGTAACTCCATCAGCATGGCATTCAGTCCGGCAGCGACATTGCTGGTTGGTTTGGCAACAAAGTCGACAGCTCCTGCTTCCAGTGCTTCCATGGTGATCTGTTTGCCGCGCTGGGTCAGAGAACTGACCATGACAATTGGGATGGGATACTGCGGCATCAATTTCCGTAGAAAGGCGACCCCATCCATGCGTGGCATTTCTACATCCAGAGTCATCACGTCCGGTTGGAGTTGAACAATCTTATCTCTGGCAATGTAAGGATCGGGGGCAGTTCCAACCACTTCAATACCTGGATCCATCGATAACCCCTGACTGAGGATATTTCTTACCAGGGCAGAATCATCAACAATAAGAACACGGATAACGCGAGCCATCAGAGTTCTCCCTTCTGGTATAGCGCTGGTTTTAAGTAGCGGTAGAGGGTTTGACTGCGCCCCAGGGTTTCCGAATGACCGATAAAGAGGTACCCACCGGGCTCAGTATGTTGATGATAACGGCTGACCAGAGCCTCTCGAGTAGGTTGATCAAAGTAGATCATGACGTTGCGACAAAAAATCATCTGGAACGGTTTCTTAAATGGAAAGGTTGTATTCATCAGATTAAAGCGTCTGAAAGTTGTCTCTTTTTTGACTTTATCAACAACAGCCATTTCACCTTGACCTGCTGCAGTAAAATATTTTTTGCGTAAAGGTTCCGGAAGCTGCATGACCCGATCTGTTGCATAAGTACCACGACGGGCGATGGTCAGGGCTTTGTCCGAAATATCGGTTGCCAGAATTCCGGCATCCCAGGAACTATAGTCGGTGCCCAAATATTCCATCATCAGCATCAGCAAGGTGTAGGGTTCTTCCCCGCTTGAGCAGCCTGCACACCAAATGCGCAGATCCTTGCGATTCTGCTTTTTCAGTTTGTCAATGACCGTGGGTAAAGCTGTTTGTGAGAAATAGTCAAAATGATCTTTTTCCCGGTTGAAATAGGTGTGATTGGTTGAAATCAGGTCAACCAGTTCGCTTAATCCCGCTTCTGTTTTGTCGTTGTCGAGGTACTCAAAATAAGCAGAGAATGTTGGCAGGTTCAACTGTCGCATTAATTTTTGCAGCCGCCCAACCAGCAGCGAACGTTTTTGTTCAGTCAGGTTGATCCCGAAACGTTTATAGATCAGATCCCGCAGTCGGGTAAACTCCGTATCGGAGATAGCCATCAGGCTGTTGCTTTGTTGTTGGTTGGCGGTCATTATCTCGTACAGCTTTCTTATTGATCTTCCAGGCTTTCGGTTAATGCTTGCATTTCACCACTGAAGAGTAATTTGTGGATATCAAGCAGAATTTTGACATCGGCATTCATCTTTCCCATCCCCTGAATGTAGCTGTCCTCATTGTTCTTATGGGTTTTTGGTGCTGGCTCAACATTCTTTTCAGGAATGTCCATAACTTCGCTGACTTCATCAACAACCAGACCAACTTCAGTGTTGTCAATATTGACAACAATGATGCAGGTGCGATCATCATAGTCGCGGGCTTCTATGCCAAAACGGGCACGAACATCCATGATGGGAACAACTTTGCCGCGCAGATTAATGACACCACGGATAAATACGGGCATGTCAGGAACCTCGGTAATATTTTGAATTCCAATAATTTCAATGACATATTGGATTTCAATCCCGTAATTTTCTCCGGCAAGATGGAAAGTCAGGTACTTGTCCTTCTGGGTATCTTCAGTCTCAAAATTAGCCATGGTTGTCTCTTCAGCCATGTAATCCTCCTTTAAATAACTTCTTTTGTGTTTTCATATTTATTTTTTTTGCTTTCAGCTGAATCAACCAGCGTGCCGACATCAAGAATCAGACAGACCCCGCCATCACCAAGGATGGTGCAACCGGAAACTCCCGGAACATTACCGATGAAGTCGGACAGCCCTTTAATAACCGTTTGTTGCTGTCCGAGTATTTCGTCAATAAACAGGCAGAAACGGGTTTCCTGAGATTCCAGAACAATCAGAATACCATCGGCCAGATCATGGGAATCGGGTTTTTTGCCCAGGACGTCATGCAATCTGACAATCGGCAGAAAGTTTTCTCGTACTTTTGCCAGTTCATCTCCATCCGGGGTGATGGTGATCTGATCCATGTTCGGACGATAGGCTTCGAGCATCGACAGGGTCGGAACAATGCAAGTGGCAGTGCCGACTCGCACAATCATGCCGTCGATAATAGCCAGAGTCAGTGGAATGCGCAGGACAATTTTGCTGCCTTGTCCCGGGGTGCTGTAAACATCAATTTTACCCTTAATTTTTTCCAGGTTTTTCTTAACCACATCCATACCGACACCGCGTCCAGAAATATCGGTGATTTTTTCTGCGGTCGAAAATCCCGGGGCGAAAATAAGATTATTGATTTGTTTTTCGCTCATGTCGTCGATATCGCTCTCTTCGATTATGCCGTTGCTGAGAGCTTTTTCGAGGATTTTTTCTTTATTTAAACCACGACCATTATCTTCGATAGTGACCCAGACCTCGCCCTCTTCATGACGAGCTGAGAGCTTGACAGTTCCTTTCTCACCTTTCCCGGCAGCCAGCCGCTCGTCCGGGGGTTCCAGACCATGATCAAGAGAGTTACGCAACAGGTGAACCAGCGGATCAGTAATTGTTTCGATGACAGTTTTATCTATCTCGGTTTCTTCACCAATCAGTTCCAATTCAACTTTTTTTCCTGCCTTAACCGAAATATCATGAACCAGGCGGATCATCCGGCGGAACAATCCAGAGACAGGAATCATCCTGATTGTCATCGCCATCTCTTGCAGTTCCCGAACCAATTTCGACAAATGTTGGCCGGCTTTGTTGAAATTTTCCAGCTCCAACCCCTTTAAGTCAGGGTTGTGAATCAGCATGTTTTCAGCAATAACCAACTCACCTATCAGGTTGATCAGACTGTCCAATTTGCCTAGTTCAACGCGGATATCCTGCCGTTTTGCCGGAGTTTTTGTTCTGGCCGAAGGTTTAGCCGTAGCCTTGGCTTTTTTGATTGTTTCCTGCTGTTTTTTCAGAGCCCTGTCAATTTGTTCCGTTGACGCAGTTCCATGCTCAGCAAGAATTTCCCCTACCGGTTTTTTCTGAGTTTCAACTGCCCTTGAAACGGACTCTTCTGTCACCCCTTCGCCAACCAGAAAATCACCCAGCAGTGGAGCAATAAGTGTTTGTAGATCGTTCAGGTGTTGATCAAGATTTTCGACGGTGTCATCCCGGCCATCAGAAATATTGTTGACGGCTTTCTGTAGTACATCAAGGGAATCCAGAAGCTGGTCAGCAGGATTGTCCACGGCTAGTTTTGATCCTGACTTGACCCGATCAAGGATATTTTCCATCTGGTGACTGAGTTTTTCAATCTGCGAAAAACCAAAGAAGCCGCAATTACCTTTGAAGCTGTGGATGTTACGAAAAATATCACCGATGGAATCAAAGTCTTCCGGATTTTCACCCCAGGCAAGCAAACCCTGCTCAGTACTCTGTAGTAGCTCATTTCCTTCCTGGACAAAGCTCTGGCGCATTTCATCGGTAATTTCCATCTGTGGAAAATCTGCTTCGGCAGCAGGTGACTTTTCTTGAACCACAGCTTTTTCCTGAACAACCGGCTCTTCAGGTGTACTTTCTTCGGCCACCTCATTTTGAGGTTCATCACCTTCTTTGGCGACTTCAAGTGCCTGGTGAAGCTGTTCCGATATGTCATCAGCAGGAGCCACCATCGCGTCATCGTTATAGTCACTTTCGACCATATCGAGGGCTTCTTTGGCAAAGTCGCACGCGGCACAGAGCAGGGTAACGTGGTTTGGAACCAGTTCAATTTCACCGTTGCGGATCATGTCAAGGAGGTTTTCGGCAGCATGAGCGACTCGTGTCATGTGATCAAACTCGAGGAAACCGGCACTCCCTTTCATCGAATGGAACAGGCGGAAGATGGCATTGATTGTATCTGGATCACTGTTCTGCCCCAGTTCAATGATAGCCGGCTCCAACTGCTCAATCATGTCGCGGCTTTCAGTTGCAAATTCCTGAATAATTTCAATCTGGTCGTCGTCAAGGGGTGTGCTCAT
Source organism: Thermodesulfobacteriota bacterium (assembly GCA_034717915.1). Lineage (GTDB taxonomy): Bacteria > Desulfobacterota > Desulfuromonadia > Desulfuromonadales > Geopsychrobacteraceae > Desulfuromusa. The sequence continues at coordinate 11,769 of JAYEME010000156.1, read as the reverse complement.
TGCGAATCCTTAAGATATTGAATTGATGGAGATTTAATCCGATAAATACAAGCGCACTTTAATTATATAAAACAAATAAGAAAAAGCAAAGAGAAAAGTAGATTTTGCTGATTTTATTTTTTATCCATAGAGTACAAATTACATTATGCTACGAATCAGGTTTGTGACCTTACCGTGTTTTCAGGTGCTTCCCGTAACCATCACGATCCTGTTTTTCAATATGACTGACCAGCCAATCTTTCAGAAAATTGAAGACATCCGCTGGAGGCATGCGTTCACCCGTTTTAATTTTTTCAGCAAATAAGCCAACTTTTTCGACAAAGCTTTTGTGGATATGCTGATGGGCTTCTAGGTCAGGATAATTATGTTTGCGCATAATATCCTCTTCAGCACGGAAATGGGTCACGGTGTAACTGGCAAGTTCATCAACAATTTCGCCAACCATCATTCGATCCCCACCATCTTTCATACACTTGAAAAGTTGGTTGATCAGATCTACCAGACGGCGGTGTTGCTGATCCATCAATGTGACCCCAGTGTTGTATTCATCTTTCCACTGAAACATTTGACCACCATCCATTTGTTGTTGCTGTGGCGCAGTGACGTTTCCCCACCCCCCAGTATTATTCTGTGCTGGCAAGGAACGTTGCGGTGTTGGGGTGGGGGAATAACCTTGATTATATGCACCTTTGAGCTCGAAGCGGCTGAGTTGATGTTGCAGTTCAGCCGCTTGGCTGGATAACTCCTCACTGGTTGCAGCACTCTCTTCGGCGGTGGCCGTATTTTGCTGGATCGCTGTGTCGATCTGCTGGATACCGATATTAACTTGTGAAATACCTTCTGACTGCTCGTGGCTGGCAGCAGCAATTTCACCGATAAGATCAGTGACCTTGCCAATGGAACCGACAATCTCTTCAAGCGCAGAGGAGGTCCGCTGCGCAATCTCGGTACCATTGGTCGATTTTTCAACCGATCCTTGAATCAGCTCAGAGGTTTCAGCAGCTGCCTTAGCACTACGGGCTGCAAGGTTGCGAACCTCCTCAGCAACAACAGCAAAACCTTTGCCGTGCTGCCCGGCTCGTGCCGCCTCAACTGCAGCATTTAAGGCCAGAAGGTTGGTCTGGAAGGCGATCTCATCAATCACTTTGATGATTTTGCCGATATCATGTCCTGCCTGGTTGATCTCTTCCATAGCGGCAATCATCTCCGCCATCCTTTCACTACCGGTATCGGCAGAGCTTCTTGTTGAGGTCGCCAGCGTGTTCGCTTCCTCAGCATTTGTAGCCGTTGTCTTGATCTGACTATCGATTTCGGTTATTGAGCTGCTGATCTCTTCAACCGAGGCGGCTGACTGGGCAGCCCCATCCGAAAGCTCCTGAGCCGATTGGCTGACCTGATTACTTCCGGAATCGATCTGTCCACTGGCGGTCTGAATTTGACCCATGATCTCATTCAGATCGACACCCAGTTTTTGCAAGCTGCTACGGACTTGGTCGTTTCCGTCGCGTGGCTGAATCTCGAAAGTCAGATCACCATTGGCGAGTTTCTGCAAGGAATCGACCACTTCATTCTTTAGCGAATCGGCAAAACGATCCATCGTTTCCGCCAGTTGACCAATTTCATCTTTACGTTCCATTTTCAGGCGTGTGTCGAGGTGGCCGTTTTCAAGATCTTCTATCATCTTGACGGTTTTCTTCATCGGTGCGGTCATGGAGCGGGTGATAAAGAAAGCAAAAATAGCACCGATCAGTAGCGCGATAACCCCAAGGATGCTGACCCCCGTTCGGGTACTGTTGGCAGTGGCGATCATTTCACTGTCGCTCATAATCTGCTGTTCGGAAATCTCATATATTTTATCCATGATTTCGCCGATTTTTTTCAGATGAACGCTGGTTTCCTCTTTATATATGGCTTTTGCTTCGGCATTGACAGGGTTGAACGGACTATAGGCCTCTTTGATCTTTACACCAGAGGCGTGCATAAGTCGGTGTGGTTCTTCAAGGGCTTGTAGTTCCGCTTTGATTTCTGGCAAAACTTTTTCGGCATGTTGACGTCCTTCGCCGTAATACCATTTGCCGAGAGAACAGCTTTTGTGATCCAGTTTGACTTTCAGTTCAGTGATTGCTGGATCATCAAGAAAATCACGGACTTTATGTCCCCATTTCAAGTGTTTATTTTCCAGGATAATTAAATCACTGCGGATTTTATTTCCAGCAGAAACTTCTATGCCATTCTTTACGGTTGTTGACAGACCAAAAACACCCCAGAGAAGAATGGCCAGCAATAGGGCGAGAATGGTTCCTGAAAGTAGAACCATTTTGGTTCCGATTTTTAAATTGTTGAACATTCGGTGTGCTCCTCATTAAAGTTAAACCAATATGATTAAGTTGAGTCAATGATTAGCATAATAATATTTTAATGTCAAAGGGATTTTGACATTCTCTACGAATGATACAAAGATGAATATTGTTAATTTGAAAGGTTTTCTCTTGTCGTGGAGGGCCATTCAATTTTTTGATTGGCACTGATCTCCCGCCGCTGAATTCCCCCTTTGCAAAGGGGG
>JAYEME010000156.1:4867-9106 GCA_034717915.1 Thermodesulfobacteriota bacterium | reverse complement strand
AAAGGGGGATCTGGTCTTGCGGAAGATTGATACTAATCAGATTCAATTTTAACTGCAAAGAGTGTCTAAAAAGAAAAGCCAGCAGAGAGTCACATCACTCTCTGCTGGCTTTTAATTCTGAATCAAAAGTTGGATTTACCAACCACTGCTATCAGGTAATTGTGGCGTATGTGTATTGTGCCCTGCAGAGGATTTCAGTACAAAGCGGCCCAGTTGACTACGTAATTCTGCAGCCTGACTGGAAAGTTCTTCACTGGTCGCGGCGCTCTCTTCGGCACTTGCTGTGTTCTGTTGAATCACCTGGTCAATTTGCTGCAGACCAATATTAACCTGGGAGATGCCTTGAGCCTGCTCAGTGCTCGCAGCGGCTATTTCACCTATCAGGTCAGTGACCTTACCAATTGAACCAACAATCTCTTCGAGTGCTTCTCCAGTGCGTTCGGCAATTTGAGTGCCATTGCTGGTTTTTTCTACCGATCCCTCAATCAGTTCAGCGGTTTCAGAGGCTGCTTTGGCACTGCGAGCTGCCAGGTTACGGACCTCTTCGGCGACGACGGCAAATCCTTTGCCGTGCTGTCCGGCGCGAGCTGCCTCAACTGCAGCATTGAGGGCCAATAAATTCGTCTGGAAGGCAATTTCATCAATAACTTTAATAATTTTACTGATATTTTGCCCAGCTTCGTTGATTTCACCCATGGCGCTAATCATTTCAGTCATTCGTTCACTGCCAGTGTTGGCAGCAGTTCTTGCTGAAGTAGACAACTGATTTGCCTGTTGTGCATGTTCGGCGCTGGTGTTGGTCTGGTTGCCGATCTCCTGCAACGAACTACCGATCTCTTCAACGGATGCCGCAGACTGTGCAGCTCCATCAGAAAGTAGTTGAGCTGAATCGCTGACCTGGGAACTGCCATTGTCGATCTGTTGCCCGGCAACTTGAAGATCGGCGATCATGCGGTTCAAATCTTCTCCCAATTTCTTGATCGCGTGGCGTAATGTATCGTCCTGATCGTGGGGAACGACATCAAATGTCAGGTCGCCATTGGCCAGTTGCTGCAGGGGGCCGACAACGTCAGACTGCAGGCTGTTCGCCAGTGAATCGAGGGTTCGTGCTGTTTCGCCCAGTTCATCCTGTTGTGTCAGGTTGAGCCGTTCGCTCAGGTGGCCATTAGCGATATCGGTGAGAATATTTTTGATCTTGCTGAGAGGAAGGACAATCAGGCGGCGAAGCATGAAGAACAGGGCCAGCCAGGTAATTACCAGGCTGAAAAACCCCATACCCAGGTTGCTCCACAGGCTGGTGCTGCTTGCTGCGGCCAGGGCTTCTTCCTGCAAAACTTTTTCCTGATTCAATTTGTCGAGGCTAAAATCGACGTAGAGGACTCCGGCCAGGCTGCCGACTTCGTCATCCTCATGACATTCCATACACTTTTCTTCGTACATGTGGGCGTTGGCCATGAAGAAGCTCTTGCCGTCCTCCTGTTCCAGGGACATTTTTTCCCGCTGACTGGTGATGTTCAGCTTGGTCTGTTTCTGCCCCAACCTGCTCTTTACACTTGAATAGGTTGTCACACCCTGCGGGTTCACCAGGCCGACCTCAAGCACGCCGGGAACTGAACCGAGACCGGTCAAAAGCTCGTCAAAGACGTCCATTTCTCCCCGCTCCAGAGACCCTTTGGTGCCGATTTCCAGGCTGGCGAAAATACTGCGTCCTTGCTCCAGAGCGCCTTCATGGATTGCTTCAATAGAGTGCTCCTGTTGCTTATGGAGCAGGTTGCGTGACTGGAGAGCGGCAATCGTAAAACTGACACCGAGAATTATCAGCAAGATTACAATTAAGGCACCACCAATTTTACTCTGGATACTTTGTAATTTCATAATGGCCTCTTATGAATGAGTTAATAGTTTCGCATAGGAGAAATGTAGAGAGTTGGGTGGGATGTTAGCAGACAGGCAAGAAAATGGCAATACGTTAATTTAAGTAATTTAATGTATGAATATGAATATTCGACTTAATAGATTTAAGATGGTTTTTTGCGAGGATAGTTTTTTCGGCGCTGTTTTCGCGGATGATGGGGTTTCTTTTCCTTTGTTGCAGAGCCTTTAATCACTTTTCTCCAGTTTTCCGTAAGTGGGATTAAATCCGGTCGAACCTGGGACCAAAGGGTAAACAGTTCCAGCGATTTGGGTGTCAGTGGATGTTGTAAAAAACGTTTTTCTGCCCGAAAACCTCGTCCACGAGCCAGTCGGAAACAGCCGATCAGCAATTCTCGAGCCTGGTGACGGATACCACTGGCGATACTGAAATAGCGGCAATGGGGAATAATAATCTCATTCGCTTGATGCAAAGCTTCGGTGATATTGGTTTTGGAGGATGGCGGACAGTTGTCCATGAACAACCTCAAGTAAAGTGCCGCAATGGCAAAGCTCTCTTCAATCGGTACCCCTGCTTCGGTTCTCTGATCAATCTTTGCCAGCAGATCAATACTTTCATCTGTCCCCGGATAACCGGCCAGCAGGTGTGGGAGCATCCCCAATTCACGGCAGTGTTTCAAAACCGGGCCAGAGATTTTGTGGCGAAACAGTTCCATAATCTCTTCACGAACCCGAGCAGGTGCTGCCGTCGCTAACAGTTCTTTATGTTGTTCAATCGCCGTATAAATATTTGGTTCGATGGTGAAATTAAGCCGGGCAGAAAATTCTATAGCTCGCAGCATCCGGACTGGATCTTCGACAAAGCGGATCTGCGGATCACCGATAACCCGCAGCCGTTTTGCTTTTAAATCGTCCAGCCCACCCGGATAATCGATGACTGAAAAATCGGCAATATTGTAAAATAGTGCATTGATCGTGAAATCCCGCCTGGCCGCATCTTCACCGGGGGAACCAAAAACATTCTGAACAAAATGGAAATGATCATCCTGGTTATCAGGAAGTTCATGCTCTTCTGGCTGGCGACGGAAAGTGGCGACTTCAATCAGTTTATTACCGGCAAAACGGATATGTGCCAGACGGAAGCGGCGACCGACCAGAAAACTGTTACGGAACAATTTACGCACCTGGTTTGGAGTGGCATCAGTACCAATATCAAAATCTTTCGGCCGCCGACCCAGCAGTAGATCACGGACACTCCCGCCGACCAGATAGGCTTTGTAGCCATGTCGATGAAGTCGATAAAGCACTTTCAAGGTGTCGGTATCAATTTGATTTCGGGAGATACAATGTTGGTCGCGGGGGAGGGTGACTGGTTTGTTTTCGATCATGATTGCTCGGAGAATAGGGTTGAAATCAGCTGGACTATAGCAGATTATGAGGGGACTGCAAAAAAAGAATATGAAGGTATGGCAAGAATATGAAAACGATGAAAAAATCTTACAATTTACTGGTTATTCTGGGCGCAACCGCCGGGGGAAAGACTGGACTGGCGGTTAAAGCTGCGATCCATTTTGATGGTGAAATTATTTCTGCCGATTCGCGTCAGGTTTACCGGGGAATGGATCTGGGTACGGGAAAAGATCTGCAGGAGTATGGGGATGTTCCTTATCATTTGATCGATATCGCCGAACCGGGTGATGAATATAATGTTTTTCAGTTTCAGCGTGATTGTTTTGACAGTGTAAAAACAATCTGGAAGCGACAAAAATTACCAATTATTTGTGGTGGTACCGGTATGTATCTTGATGCTGTCCTCAGTGGTTATCGTTTGGTTGCTGTTCCTCAAAATCAGCAATTACGGAATGAGTTGGAGCTTTTCAGTGATAATGCGCTGCGACAGGAGCTGATTCAACTGAAGCCGGAACAACATAATCGCACCGATTTGGAACACCGGGAGCGTTTGATTCGGGCGATAGAAATCGCTGTGGGAGAACAGTCTGCAGAAAAAAAGTTGCCCCCTTTACCTGAAATTTCTTCTTTGGTTTTTGGGATTAAATGGCCGCGGGAAGTTTTACGTAAACGGATCGCAGTCCGTTTGCGGCAGCGTTTTGAAGCGGGAATGATAGAAGAAGTGCAGCAGTTGTACGATGCTGGGGTTGCCTGGGAAAAGCTGGAATTTTATGGTCTGGAATATCGGCTGATTGCTCAATATTTGCAGGGAAAATTAAATCAGAATGATATGGTGCAGAAACTGCGTAGTGCTATAGGTCAGTTTGCCAAACGGCAGGAGACTTTTTTCCGGCGGATGGAAAAGCGGGGAGTGGAGATTTGTTGGTTGGATGGGGAGGGGGATGTGTTTGGGGAGTT
>JAYEME010000156.1:0-4767 GCA_034717915.1 Thermodesulfobacteriota bacterium | reverse complement strand
TCAAGGTCGCGGGGTTGCGTCCCCGCACGCCGCCTTACTCTTTTGTCGCGCCACAAAAGAGTAAGCAGAAAAGGGCGCCCGAACTCCTTGCCCTGCGGGTTCCCTCTGTTCCGTTCCGCTTTGCAGCTCAGAAAAAAACTCGCTACGCTCAGACATTTTTCTTCGAAACCCTGCAAAGTTCCACTGCACGACGGCTGCGTCACACGGGACTGAACTTCCGCTTCTCGTTGGCTTCTGTTGACGACAGGATTTTTTTTGAACAGAAAACTGCAAAAATATTTACAAAACCGCGCTATCATCTCACCCTGGCAGATCTCTGGTACCAGCCGGACTGATTTTTCCGCCGCCATTGTTATTCCAGCTTTAGCTGAAAGAGAAAGCCTGCCCGCAACGCTTGACAGTCTCTGTTTTAATCCATCCGAATACCTTGCCCCGACGCTGGTGGTGATTGTTGTCAATAACCGGGCCGGTATTTCTGCCGATCAATTTTCTGACAATCAGGAAACGCTTAACTGGCTGCGGTCTGATCCTTATCCACAACTCAACCTTGCCTGGATTGATGCCAGTTCTGCTGGTCTTGAACTTCCGGACAAAGATGGCGTTGGTTTGGCGCGAAAAATAGGTTTTGATAGCAGCTTGCAATTGCTTGACTGGCAAGAGCCACTGCTGATTTCTCTGGATGCCGATACCCTTGTTGATCCCGATTACCTTAAAGCTATTTTCGGTCATTTTACGCTAAGTACGAATGGTGCTGCGGTCATCCCGTTTCGGCATCAATCTATGTCAATATCAAAGCAGAAAGTTGCTATCCGCCATTATGAGCTTTATCTACGCAGCTATCTTTTCGGTTTGCAGCTGGCTGGTTCTCCTTACGCTTACCATAGTATTGGCAGTACGTTTGCCTGTCGGGCTGATGCTTATGTTAAAGCGGGAGGGATGAATCGGCGTTGTGGCGGTGAAGATTTTTACTTTCTCCAACAACTGACAAAAACGTCTGGAATTGAAATGATCAGCGGAACGGCGGTGCGACCTTCGCCCCGTTTTTCCAATCGGGTCCCATTTGGAACCGGCAGGGCAGTTCAGGGACAAGTGGAAGAGGGGATAGCTTCGTTCCATTTTGTCCCGGTTGTCGGTTTTCAAATCCTAAAAGAGTGGTTTGAGTTGATTGGTTATCGATGGGATCATTCTGCTGATGAGATAAATTTGCAGACGTTAAATATTTCTCTGATATTGCATGATTTTTTGACTGAGCTTAATTTTATTCAGGTCTGGGAAAAGTTGCGAAATAATCATTCTTCCAAAAAACAGAGACTGGCAGCTTTTCACAATTGGTTTGATGCTTTGCGTACCCGCCAGTTGTTGACCCGTATTGATAATAATTCCGACTCCTCGACTGAACAAATTGTTGCAGAGCTGCTGAGTTGGGGAGGATATGCCGGAGTTGAGGAGGAAGTTGATCAGTTGAAGTTGTTGGAGAGTTTGCAGGGAGTGGAAGGTTAAGCAAGTCGGTAGCAAAACCGGGACTGTCCCCGAATGGGGGCTGTCCCAGGCTTTTGCGGTGTAAACCACCGTAGTTCTTCGTGGATCGTAAACTTCCGGGACAGCCCCCGATGGAGCCGGGGACAGTCCCGAGTTTACTCCGTTGTTCCTGGAGATACTCAATATTTGCCAAAATCGTCATCATCCAGCTGGATTGACTTGGCAGGCTCCATATCACCCCAAGACGTATTTTCCTGTGGCTGTGATGCAACTGCCAGCTGTGGACTTGATGCTGGTCGCTGAGGCTGTATTGGGCTGGCACTGTAAGCAGCGCCGATAATTTTAAAGCGCTCCAGCATCTGTTGCAGAAATCCAGTTTGTCCTGAGAGCTCCTCAGCGACAGCAGCAGTCTCTTCGGCACTGGCTGTTGAGCTTTGGTTGACAGCACTGAGCTGGGCAAGACCCTCGTTGGCTTGGGCAACTCCTAGAGCCTGCTCGCTACTGGCTGCCGCAATTTCATCAACCAGGTCAGAGACCTGAACCACTCCCTGATAAATCTCTTTAAGAGCTTCGGCAGTTTGATCGGCAATCTGGGCACCATTTTCAGTTTTTTGTACCGAACCTTGAATCAACTCGGTTGTTTCGCTGGCAGCTTTAGCACTTCTGGCCGCCAGATTGCGAACTTCTTCAGCAACTACGGCAAACCCCTTGCCGTGTTGTCCGGCTCGAGCTGCTTCAACCGCAGCATTGAGAGCCAGCAGATTGGTCTGGAAAGCGATCTCATCAATAACCTTGATGATCTTGCTGATATTTTGCCCAGCTTCATTGATTTCGGCCATTGCTTTGACCATTGCCTGCATGTGTTGATCACCTTTTTCTGCTGCCACTTTGGCTGCCGATGAAAGTTGGTTGACCTGTTCGGCATTGCGTGTGTTGTTGTCCGTTTGCTCATTCATTTCCTGCATCGAAGCTGAGATCTCTTCCAGAGCCGCAGCTTGCTTGGTTGCCCCATCAGCTAATGATGTGCTGGTTGCAGAAACCTGTAATGTGTCTGAGGCAATCTTCTGGCTCGATTGCAGTACATTCTGAACCATCTCTGAAACACTCTGGTTGGCTTCGGCCAGTGGTTTTGCAATCAATCCATCTGCCACAAAGGTGAAATCTCCTTCTGCCAGCCGATGAAATGCGGTCAGGATATCATTTTTAAGCCGGTCGGCAAATTGATCCATTTCACCAGCCAGCTGACCAATCTCATCACCCTGATTCATCTTCAGGCGGTGCTCCAGATCACCATTGTTCATTCCATCAACCATTTGTACGACGGAACGTAGTGGCCGAACAATCTTTCGATTGATCAGCAACCAGATAAAAAACGTAATGATGATGACAATTGCGCCACCGATGTAGAGGGAGGTCGTCAAACGCGCAATCTTTCTCTGTGATTGCGCTGCATACATGCCGACAGCTTTATTCATCTCTTTCAACAGGGGAACATTGCTACCCAGAATTTTGTAGGTAGCCTGGTCTATTTGATCGTTGTTCTTGCTGGGGTCAAGGATAACCTGAACCTGGGTGGAAAAATCTTTCCAGAGCGATTCAACTTTGCGCATCTGGGTAAGGATTTCCGGATCGTTGGTTGGTGGAAGGTGCATACTGCTGTTGCCGTTAATCAAACCTTTTAATGATGTATCAAACAGGTCGTGAGTTTCTTTTAAACCGCCCCGACACTTTGCGACTGATAGCCCGGCCTTGATGGTCATTGCCTCTTTGGACATTTTTTGACTGAGCATTCGCTGCCGACCGGCAATATTGATCACGGTTGAATCATCCTTCTGATTTTTAAGGGTGTTCACGGTAAAGAGAATCAGGAGGACGCTGATCAGGGTGATAACGCAAATTGCACTGGTGAGTTTGGCACTGAGGCCAATCGATTTGGTTTGGGACATAGAAATACTCCATAGATATTAATGATTAACCTTAAAACATGAAGTATATCTTATCTTGTTGAGATATGGTGTCAATCTTTTTTTAACAATTTCTTAATAATTTATCCAAAAAAATTCCTTACAGGGGAAATAGCCAGAAGGTAGGGTGGGCACTGCCCACCGAATACAATTTGTCCGTAAAGTCTGGTGGGCACTGCCCACCCTACTGAATTTGGTGGGCTTTTGCGACGCCATCATTGTTGAAGTGCTGTTTTTTTTAGGCGTTTTCCCTCTCAGGAAGATGGAGGGAATAAAATCTGAACTAATTCTACAGTAAGGTGATCCAGCTGTGGTTATCCGCTTCCCTTCCATACTGAATAGCGGTCAGTTTATGATAAAGATCCATGGTGAGTTTTCCCGGGTTGCCGTCGCCCAGTTGGACACAGTTATTTTTGTAACAGAAGGAGCCAACCGGAGAGATGACCACTGCCGTGCCTGCTCCAAAAGCTTCTTTCAGCCGGCCGTTTGTGCTCCCTTCCATAATTTCATCAACGCTTAATGCCCGTTCTTCAATTTCATACCCCATTTCCTTAACCAGAGTCAGCACGGAGCGGCGCGTGATACCATCGAGGACAGTTCCATGGAGCGGTGATGTGACAATTTTTCCATCATAAAGAAACAGCATGTTCATGCTGCCGACTTCCTCAACAAAGCGTTTCTCCTTGGCATCGAGCCAGAGAACCTGATCATAGCCATTTTCAGCAGCTTCTTTGGCAGCATAGAGACTTGCGGCATAGTTGCCGCCAGTTTTTGCCTCACCAGTTCCCCCTTCAGTGGCGCGCACATAAAAATCGGAAATCCAGATTTTTACCGGAGCAACGCCCCCTTTGTAATAAGCTCCTACCGGGCTGAGAATGACGTAGCAAAGATATTGATTTGCCGGACGGACGCCGAGCATTGGTTCTGTCGCAATCATTGTCGGACGGACGTAAAGGCTGGTTCCTTCACTGTGCGGAACCCAGTCAGCCTCCAGCCGGATCAGTTTGAGCATCGCATCAAGAAAGAATTTTTCATCGACCTGCGGCATGCACATTCGCTCGGCACTGCGATTAAAGCGGGTGACGTTATCAGCTGGCCGGAACATGGCAAGGCTGCCATCAGCGCGACGAAACACCTTGAGCCCTTCAAAAATTTCTTGCGAGTAATGAAGAACCATAGCTGCCGGATCGAGCGAAAGTGGGCCGTAGGGCTGGATACGTGCTGAGTGCCAGCCTTTATCGCTATCATATTCCATTATCAGCATCCGGTCGCTATACTGCTTGCCGAATACCAGCTCATTTTCGTCTTCGATCTGTGCTTTTGG
>JAYEME010000155.1:0-2146 GCA_034717915.1 Thermodesulfobacteriota bacterium | reverse complement strand
CAAGGCTGAGTTGGCATACGGCAAGGCAATTGTTAACGATCTTGGTAAAGCTGTAGAAAAATTTCAACGGCGGCACGATTGGTTGGAACGTTGTATGCTGGCGATGGAAATCAACATTCCCAAGGCAGTTCTCTGGGAGAGAATCCGCACTTTGTGGAAGATGGCTACGGCAATCGAAAGGTCTCAACAATCAAATCACACAGCCCCACAGCATCGCTGAGATCGTAAACAGGAACATCCAGTTCCAAAGGGCAATCGGACGCAACAGCAATCAGTTCAGGATCGTGATTTTCACCCCGACAGAATAGGGAATCGCCACATTCGCTGCGGTGAACTTCGATTTTTGGCATGCTGCTACGCTTGAATCCTTCAGTGAGCAGAATATCGACATCACCACAATAAGTGACCGCAATCTCCTCCAGTGAAGGTTCTCCTCCAGCCCCGTTTTGTTTCACCAGAGCAATTTTTTCAGCCGAGGTAATCAACATCGTATCAGCACCGGCTTGGGTCAGCCGCCAGGAGTCTTTCCCCTCGTGGTCGATATTGAACTTGTGGGCATTGTGCTTAACGACTCCGACCCGATAGCCGCGTAATTTCAATTCTGCTATCAGTTTTTCCAGCAGTGTGGTTTTCCCAGTACCGCTTTTGGCTACGATTGAAACAACAGGGGGAATCATATTTACGGCAACACCTTGTTCCATCGGTCTATCGTCGATGATGCAAACAGACCCGCTTTAGCATAGGGATCTCCGGCAGAAAAAGCTTCAGCTTCAGACTTGTCAGCCAGATCCAGAATAACCACCGAACCGCACATATTTTCGTCATCGTCCAGAATCGCTCCGGCAGCAAACAATTTATCCCCAAAACTCTTCAAATATTCCACATGGGCGGGTCGGTTTTCCTGACGAACAGGTAAATGGTCTTTTTTATCGACACAACGAATGACAAAAAGCATGTTTTTTATTCTCCTTTTGGTTTTGAATCTGAACTCAACCACTATGGACTGAAAGTCCATAGTTTTTACTAGCGTGATGGAACAATAAAAATCCCCCTCAATCCCCCTTTTTCAAAGGGGGAGGCTCAACGACTCCCCTCTTTGGAAAAGAGGGGTCGGGGGAGATTCGAAAATAATTGGATATTTTTGGATTGCTTTCACGATTTTATCCCATACTGTTTCATTTTTTCCCACAAATTCTTACGACTGATCCCAAGCACTTCGGCGGCTTCAGTTTTATTGCCGGTGGTTTTTTTCAATGCCCTCCGAATACATTTTTTTTCGGCAACGGCAACCGCAGCTGCAAGGTTGACTTCTCCTTTTTCTGTCGCTTCCTCTTTTGTCCCCCGGATTTCAGCCGGTAAGTCCCAGAGCTGAATTTGGGAAGCTGGAGCCAGTACCGTCATCCGCTCCATAGTATTCCTCAATTCACGGACGTTGCCGGGAAACGGATAGTGATTCAGTGCCTGAGCAGCATCAGCGGAGAGACTGAAGGTGAGCCCCCTTTCTGCCGCAAATTGTTTCAAGAAGTAATCGGTCAATTCCACAATATCCCCGTTTCTCTCGCGTAGTGGCGGAACGTTAATGGGAATAACCTGTAAACGGTAGTAGAGATCCCGGCGAAAATTTCCACTTTTGACCTCCTCAGAAAGGTTTTTTGCCGTGGAACAGAGAATCCTGAGATTAACCGGAATCGGAACCTTGCCGCCGACCCGTTCAATCTCATGTTCCTGCAGTACCCGCAGCAGCTTGACTTGCAGAGCGAGGGGCATATCACCGACTTCATCAAGCAGGATAGTCCCTTGGTCGGCCAGTTCAAATTTTCCGAGCGCAAGCTGATCCGCTCCGGTAAAGGCACCTTTTTCATGCCCAAACAGCTCAGACTCCAGAAGCCCTGCTGGAATTGCTGCACAATTAACCCGAATGTAGGGTTTGTCAAAACGGCTGCTTTCATAATGAATCGCTGCGGCAACCAGCTCTTTTCCGGTTCCACTTTCACCCTGGATCAAGACCGTTGAATCGGTTTGTGAAACTTGACTGATCAAGTTCAACATCTGCTGCATGGGAGCACTGGAACCAATCAGCGGCTGACGTTGCCCACAACAGTTTTCCAGAGAAACACAGCGTGCCTTAATGGTCAGAATATTCAGT
>JAYEME010000154.1:0-9588 GCA_034717915.1 Thermodesulfobacteriota bacterium | reverse complement strand
CGGGGAATACCGAATCCGTAACGGACATGATTACCCCCGGCAATAACCAGCACCTGATGATCTTTTCCCACGTTGCCAAGGTAGTTTGCCAGATTTTGCGCCATGGTTTCATCCCAGAGAGTCTGGACGCGCTGGAAACCATCGAGCATGGTTTGTCCCATCTTATGATCACTGAAGAATGCTTTAACCATAGCCTCCTGATATGGGTCGCTGTGGTTCATATCAGGCAATTGTTGTTGTTCTTCTGCTGAGAGCTCAGCCAAAGGGGTTCGGGCAACTTTACGCTTGAGATTATTGTCTGCATTGAGAGCCAGAAGTGGAATTTTATGTTCGCGGCAGTAGCTGAGCAGGGGGCGATAGAAGGCAAAGTTCATCCGCCAGTTATGGTACCAGCCAACCTGCTGCAGAAATTCTTTTTCTGACAGCTTGCCCTCAATCCAAAGGTCCAGAGTCGGTTGCTGGGCCGGTGTGAACATTTCCATTGCCAGAGTAATTTTTCCGGGATTATGTAGCTGCATAGCATGCAGAATTTCTTCCTGCAAGCGGTGAGAAGCCGGATTGTCATGGGTTTCGCCGACAAAGACGACCCGGGTACGGTTGACCTGTTCCAACATGACCTGCTGATCAACATAAGTTCCGGTTGGTAGATGAAGAATATCTCCGATCACCGGTTCACGGTCTGGAGGATAGGGGAGTTCCGGGTCTCCCAGATATTTCGGGACTGGTTGGCAGCCGATTAGTGACATCATTATGACCAATAGGGAAAACAGGTGGATAATTTTCATTTTTACCTCAATAAATATTTTTGGTGTAAAAAATTTCCGTCATTTCTTGTTCGAGAATCGCTTTTACCTTGCCACGTTCCTCGCCAGACAGATCTTCATAGCTGGTGGCAAAAAGGTACTGATTGAGATCAAAATCTTTGAGTAACATCTTGGTATGAAACAGGTTTTCCTGATAGATGTTGATGTCGACACATTGATAACGATCACGGATTTGCTTACGGATATACTGTTGAATACTGTGAATCCGGTGATCGATGTAGTGTTTGCGTCCCTTGGTATCCCGGGTAAAACCACGCACCTTGTAATCCATCAGGACTATATCTGATTCAAATGATGTGATCAGATGGTTGAGTGCTTTCAGTGGACTGATTCTACCACAGGTGGAGACGTCAATATCAACCCGGAAAGTAGAAATTCCTGATCTTGAATCAGTTTCCGGATAGGTATGGATGCAAAGGTGACTTTTATCCAGGTGGGCGACAACCGTATCCGGTTTAGGTTCAATCGGTTCTTCGGCAATCAGGATGGTGACCGATGCCCCCATCGGGTCGTAGTCCTGACTGGAAATATTGAGGATATTGGCACCGAGAATGTCGGAAACTTCGGTTAAAATCCGGGTCAGGCGCTCAGCGTTGTACTCTTCATCAATATATTCCAGATATTCTTTGCGTGCCTGGGGGCGTTTGGCGTAGCAGACGTCATAGATATTGAAACTGAGACTTTTGGTCAGGTTATTAAACCCGCGTAACTTTATTTTTGGTTTACGTTTGGGACGGGTAATTTTTTTTGCACACATCGCAAGGTTCCTGAAAAAACACCGAATGGTGCTGGTTTAAGAATTATTGTAGTAAGCTTGGGACTGTCCCCAGTCCCATCGGGGGCTGTCCCGGAAGTTTACGAGCCACGAAGAACTGCGGTGGTTCGCACCGCAAATACCTGGGACAGCCCCATGCGGGGACAGTCCCGGATTTTCTGCTATCTTCCTTTAACCTGGCGTTATTTGATAGTTTTTTTACACTGCTTTTTTCACATCCCGCTCACCCATAACTTTATACGCGCAGAGTGAACCGCACATGGTGCAGGCACCATGAGATTCATCAACTCCTGACTCATCACGCCAACGCCGTGCTTTTTCCGGATCAAGAGAAACCGAGTACTGACCCTCCCAGTCAAGATTCTTACGAGCAACGGCCATTGCATTATCTTTTTCAATCGCTCCAGGAATCCCTTTGACAATGTCGGCAGCATGGGCAGCAATGCGCACCGCCATGACCCCTTCATGGACATCCTCTACAGTCGGCAGGCGGAGGTGCTCGCTTGGAGTCACATAACAGAGAAAGTCAGCTCCGGCTGCCGCTGCAACCGTTCCACCGATAGCTGCAGTGATGTGGTCATAGCCCGGGGCAATGTCGGTTACCAACGGTCCAAGGACATAGAATGGCGCTCCATGACAGAGTCGTTTTTGCATTTTGATATTGGCTTCGATCTGATTCAGCGGTACATGGCCGGGTCCTTCGATCATCACCTGAATACCAGCATCCTGAGCACGTTGGGTCAGTTCGCCGAGAATAATCAGTTCTTGAATTTGGGCACGATCACTTGCATCGGCTATGCAGCCGGGTCGAAATCCGTCTCCCAGAGAAAGAACGGCATCGTAGGGGCGCACCAGTTCCAGCAGTCGATCGTAGTATTCGTAGAGAGGGTTCTCGGCATTGTTGTAGTCCATCCAACCGACGGTGAAAGATCCGCCACGGGAAACAACTTCCAGGAGTCGTCCCTCTTTATCCATTCTCGAAACCGTTTCGCGGGTGACTCCACAGTGAACGGTGATGAAGTCAACGCCATCATCCAGATGTTTTTTGACCCCGTCAAAAATATCATCAACGGTCATATCGACGATCGGTTTTCCCTGTGTGTTGACCGCATCGCAGGCTGCCTGGTAGAGGGGGACACTGCCGATGCAGAGATCGGTCTCGGCAATAATCGCAGCGCGGATTTCATCAATCGGGCCACCGGTTGATAGATCCATCAGGGCATCGGCTCCGGCAGCTGCGGCGACTTTGGCTTTCTCCAGCTCTTTGTCGATGCTGGTGTCATCCTGGCTGGTGCCAAGGTTGGCGTTGGTTTTGGTGCGTAAACCTTCGCCAACGGCCAAGGGGCGTCCATTGGTGTGTTTTGTGTTGAGGCAGATAACAGCGGTTCCAGCGGCAACTCTCTGGCGCAGGATTTCCGGGTCAATATTTTCGGTGGCAGCGGCTTGGCGAACCAGATCGCTGATTTGCCCCTGACGGGCGATTTCCAGTTGGGTCATGAAGAGATACCTCAAACAGAGAAAAGCGGTGTATGCCACATTTCAAGTAGCGACACTGCGGTTGAAAGATACGGACTTGACGCCGTTTCTCAGGCAGTCTACAAAATAAAAAAGCCGCCCAAGGGCGGCTATCGATAAAAGTAATCGGTATTTATAGCCGCTTCCCTACGCCGGTATCAACCGGATCAGGTTCCAAGGGTTGTTCCAGGTGATTCTGGAACTCTCAGTAACGAAGACGCCCCTAGCGTGTCATGTAGACGTAATAGAATTACCAGTTAGACAACATGAAAGTCAACAGTGAAAAGCAGTTGTAAAGCCCGACAGCCTCCTAATCCAGAGAAACCTGTTCATGCAATAGCTGCATTGCGGCTTGGATATGATTGACCGGACCGTGCCCTCGACCGATCTGGACTGAATGCTCGATAGCAAGAGAAACAAAGCGTTTCCCCCGTTCTACAGCAAGTTTCAGAGGATAGCCTTGGGCGAGGAAGGTTGCGATAGCGGATGAAAGGGTGCAGCCAGTGCCATGGGTATTGATGGTATCAAAGCGTTGTGATGTCAGTTGATGTTCGGCATCTCCCAATAACAGAATATCGGTCGCATCACCACTCAAATGGCCACCCTTGATCAAGACGTTGCGTGCCCCCAGCTCTTGTAGATTGCGACCCGCTTCAATCATTTCTTCGACAGTTCGCGGTTCAATCCCGGTCATCACTTCGACTTCGGGAAGATTGGGGGTCAACAAGTAAGATTGAGGTAGTAAGCGGGAGATCAGGCTGTCGTGAGCTTCTTTGTCAAGAAGTGATTCGCCACCCTTGGCGATCATCACCGGGTCGACAACGGCCAGTAGCGAACGGTCTTCGATGGTTTTGGCAACGCGTGAAACAATTCCGCCCCAACTCAGCATTCCAGTTTTAATGGTATCAGTTCCAATATCATCAAGAACCGCTTCAAGTTGTTTGATGACGAAATCGGTATGAACCATGTAAGTATCGTTGACACCAAGGGTGTTCTGAGCTGTGAGTGCGGTTAAAACACTACTGGCGTAGCTACCAAGCAGGGTAATGGTTTTGATGTCAGCTTGAATCCCGGCTCCACCGCTGGAATCTGATCCAGCAACGGTTAAGACTTTGCCGTTAGGGACAGGATTATTGCGGTTGAAGATGAGCGAATACTCTTTGGCGGCGCGGGCGGGATCACTATCTGCCATAATTCCAGAGAGGACGGCAACAGCGTCAGCTCCGGTAGTCAACGCCTCAAATGCACCTTCTGGAGTGATGCCACCAATAGCAACGACAGGAATTCGAACCGCTTTGCGTACCATTTCTAACGTTTTAAGCCCGACCAGAGTGGTCGCATCTTTACTGTCGGTTGGGAAAACACTGCCAATGGCAACGTAATCAGCGCCATGGGCTTCAGCCTTAAGGGCTTCGTCTACGCTGTGGGTAGAAATGCCGATCAATTTTTTATGGCCGAGGATCTGACGGGCTTGAAGAATGGACATATCATCCTGTCCAAGATGGACTCCATCGGCATCAATCTCGTGCGCAAGTTCCGGAAGATCATTGATAATCAGGCTGGCTTCGTGCTCGCGACAGAGGTTTTTCAGGTTTTCTGCCATTTCCCGACGCTCATCTGGACGGATATCCTTGGCACGGTATTGGACTATTTTGGCTCCACCGGTCAAAGCAGCTGCTACTTTTATCAGTAATTTTCCATCTTGATTGTTGTCAGTGATAAGATAGAGACCGGAAAGCATTGGCAATCTCCTTAGTAATATCAGCTAGATAAGAATGGTTTTCTTATCATGAATTATGGTTTTAAATGAAAATCCTGAGAATTTTAGAATGAAAATCTCACAATCAATTGTGGATCGTATCAGGATAAAATCTTGGTGTCAATTAATCTTTCAACTTATTGATACTTTACAGAATGCTTTCAGGTGTATAATTTACAGTGTTGGTTCCTTCTTTAATCTACTGGAGAAAATGTAGTGATGAACTATCCTTCCCGCCCGACCTGGGCTGAAATTGATCTGTCGGCACTGCACCATAATTTACACCAGGCAAAAAACTTGTGCCCTGCTACGCAGCGTATTTTGGCGGTGGTTAAGGCCGATGCCTACGGTCATGGCGCTGTTCCGGTGACTCAGACACTGCAATCTTTTGCGATCAGAGATTTTGCTGTAGCGACTCTGGAAGAAGCGTTGGAGTTACGGCATGCCGGGATCACCGATAATTTACTGGTTCTGGGCAGTTGTTTTCGCGGTCAAGAGGGTGCTTTTTTACAATATGATTTAATGCCAACGCTTCTGGATATGGATACCGCCTTGCGACTTAATACCGAAGCGGTTAAGCAGCAACGGCAGCTTAAAGTCCATTTGAAAGTTGACAGCGGTATGGGTCGCGTTGGTTTTCTTCCCGCGCAATTGCAGGATTTTTTGCCTCAGCTCCGGCAACTTGATGGATTGGTGATTGAGGGTTTCATGTCCCATCTGGCCTGTGCTGATGAGCTGGATTCTCCCGTGAGTAGAGAGCAGCAGGGACAATTTCGGATGATGCTACAAATGGTGCGGGAAGCGGGGGTTGAGCCTCGGGAAATTCATCTCAACAACAGTGCCGGGTTAAGTGGCTGGGAGTGTCCGGAATGTACCCTGTCGCGTCCCGGGATCATGCTTTATGGTGGTCTTCCTGGCTCCGATTTTTCCGCTAAATTGGATTTACAGCCCGTCATGCACCTACGCAGCAGAATTGCTCAATTACGTCAATTGCCAGCGGGAAGCGGCATTTCCTATGGTCACCGCTATCACGCTCATGCTGACATGCAAGTCGCGGTACTCCCAATCGGCTACGCGGATGGTTATAATCGCCTCTTGAGTAATTGTGGTCAGGGAATTCTGCGGGGACAGAAAGTCCCGGTTATTGGTAGGGTTTGTATGGACTGGATTATGCTGGATGTCAGTGAGATCCCTGATGTTGCGGTAGATGATTGTGTCACGTTACTAGGTTCTGCGGATGGATTATCAATTCTCGGAGATGATTGGGCAGAACAGTTGAATACTATTTCCTACGAAGTTTTTTGCCGTATCGGGAGCCGGGTTCCGCGGTGCTACTTACCGGAAATAGAGCGTTAAAAGCAGTTGTCAGCAGGGATAAATCATGTTAAAAAACCACTCAAATTTGGTCGATCAGACCGACTCAAAATAATCACTTCTTTTTATATATTAAGCAGCACGGATCTTGGACAAACCTGGGTTTGGCAGGTCAGTGTCTGCTGCGATTTTTGTATCAATCAACCTCTATTGATTTTAGCCTCGAAAGGAAATTCCATGGCCGCTATCAAACGTGCACTGATTTCAGTGTCTGACAAGACCGGAGTGCTTGATCTGGCTCGAGAATTGAGCAGTTTCGGAGTTGAGCTGTTATCAACTGGTGGAACCGCAAAGTTGATTCGTGATGCCGGAATTCCGGTGATGGATGTTGCTGACTATACCGGCTTTCCAGAAATGATGGATGGACGGGTGAAAACTCTGCATCCCAAGGTTCATGGCGCACTACTTGGTTTGCGTGACAATCCTGAGCATGTCGATGCCATGTCGAAGCACGATATTGAACCGATCGATATGGTGGTGGTCAACCTTTATCCCTTTGAGGCAACAGTGGCTAACGAGGGGTGCAGTTTGGAAGATGCGATTGAAAATATCGATATCGGTGGTCCAACGATGCTGCGCAGTGCCGCAAAAAATAATAAATTTGTCACCGTGCTGATTGATCCGATCGATTATGAAACTGTCATCGCTGAAATGAAGCAGAGCAGTGGTGAAATTTCAACTGAGACCAATTTTCAGCTGGCGGTTAAAGTTTATCAGCACACTGCCGCTTATGATGGTGCGATTTCTAACTGGCTTGGAAAGAAAACCAGTGATGATGCGGTTGATTTTGCGCCGGCTCTGACTCTGCAATTTCAGAAAGCCCAGGGGATGCGTTACGGTGAAAATCCGCACCAGAAGGCTGCATTTTATGTAGAAAAAACTATTGCCGAAGCTTCAATTGCAACTGCAAGGCAGCTGCAGGGCAAGGCTCTCTCCTACAATAATATTGGTGATACCGATGCCGCTCTTGAGTGTATCAAGCAGTTTGGTGATGCTCCCGCATGTGTCATCGTCAAGCACGCCAACCCATGCGGCGTGGCGACCGGTGCAAATCTTCTGGAGGCTTATCAGAGGGCTTTTTCCACCGACCCCGAATCCTCATTTGGGGGAATTATTGCTTTTAACCGGGAACTTGACCCTGAGACAGCCCAGGCGATTGTTGACAAACAGTTTGTAGAAGTGATTATTGCGCCAAAGGTTGCCGCATCTGTTCCAGAGATCATTGCCAAAAAGAAGAATGTCCGTTTGCTCGAATGTGGTGAGTGGCCAGTTGAAAGCGCCCAGCGGCTAGATTTCAAGCGAGTTAACGGCGGTTTGTTGGTACAGGAAGCTGATTTGCTGCTGAGTGATGATTTAAAAGTTGTCACTAAACGAGCACCAACCGATAAAGAACGTCAGGATCTTGATTTTGCCTGGCGGGTTGCCAAATTTGTCAAGTCAAATGCGATTGTCTATTGCAAGGACGGCATGACTATCGGTGTTGGTGCCGGACAGATGAGCCGGGTCAACTCGGCACGGATTGCTGCGATCAAGGCTGAACATGCCGGTTTGGATGTCAACGGAGCAGCGATGGCTTCTGATGCTTTTTTCCCCTTCCGTGATGGCATCGATAATGCCGCTGCGGTTGGCATTACGGCTGTCATCCAACCGGGCGGATCGATCCGTGATGAAGAGGTGATCGCCGCTGCTGATGAGGCGGGGATTGCAATGGTATTTACCGGGATGCGCCATTTCCGGCATTGATGATGTAGGGGCGATGCTTGTCATCGCCCTTGTCTTACATCGCAGAAAAAAAGGGCGAACACAAGGTTCTCCCCTGCGATATTGTAGAGGACTTTGACTATGAAAATTCTGGTTGTAGGTGGCGGTGGTCGTGAGCATACCCTGGTCTGGAAAATTGCCCAGTCACCGCTAGTGGAAAAGATTTACTGCGCACCGGGAAATCCTGGAATTGCTGAACTGGCTGAATGTGTCCATATCGGTGCCGATGAAATTGATACTTTGCTTGATTTTGCTCTGGCGGAGAAAATTGATCTGACGGTGGTTGGGCCGGAGGTGCCGCTGACGATGGGAATCGTCGATCTTTTTCAGGCCGCCGGACTGGAAATTTTTGGCCCCGACAAGGCAGCGGCTCAAATTGAGGGCAGTAAGCGGTTTTCCAAGGATCTGATGGCTCGCTATAATATCCCGACTGCGGCATATCGGAGTTTCTCCGATCACGCTCAGGCGGTTGCCTATCTCCGCGAACAGGGTGCACCAATTGTCGTCAAGGCGGATGGCCTGGCAGCAGGGAAGGGTGTCATTGTCGCCATGACCGAAGAGCAGGCGATTGCTGCTGTTGATGATATCATGCTCGATCAGGTTTTCGGCGACGCGGGTGCCAGTGTTGTCATTGAAGAGTTTATGGATGGCGAAGAAGCTTCTTTCTTCGCCTTTACCGATGGTAAAAATATCTTGCCACTGGCATCATCACAGGATCATAAACGGGTCAACGATGACGACGAGGGACCTAACACCGGTGGTATGGGAGCCTATTCTCCGGCTCCAGTTGTAACTGCTGATCTCTATCAAATTATTGTCGACACTATTGTCAAGCCAACGATTAATGGAATGGCGGCGGATGGTTGTCCCTACAGTGGGATTCTTTATGTCGGATTGATGATCAAAAATGGCAAGCCTCGTGTGGTCGAATACAATGCTCGTTTTGGCGATCCCGAGGCACAGCCGTTATTGATGCGGATGAAATCAGATATTGTTCCGGTGCTGCAGGCTTGCGCACGTGGCGAATTGAAGCAGAATTCTATCGACTGGTACGATAAGGCGGCTGTTTGCGTGGTGCTGGCCAGTGGTGGCTATCCTGCAGGCTATGAAAAAAATCTGCCGATCAGTGGTCTTGATGAGGCTGCTAAGATTAAGGATTTGATGGTTTTTCATGCCGGGACAGCTTTGAACGATGGTCAGATTGTCAATCAGGGTGGCCGGGTGCTTGGGGTGACGGGACTGGGAGATAGCGTAAGAGATGCGATTGATAAGGCTTATACCGGAGTCAAGGTTATCGGTTGGGATAAGGTTCACTATCGGCATGATATTGGTGCCAAGGCTTTAAACAGATGATGGCGTCGCAAAAAAGTCCGCCCTGCTGCGTTACGGCATTTTTTCAGGATCTTGACATACTGATGTATGTCTTCGCCCCTGAAAAATACCAAGCCTTGCAAGGACGAAATTTTTGCTTAGCCATTATGCCAAATTTTGTAATACCTTCAAATGAGGAGATATGGAAAAATGAGTGATAAAAAACCGCTTGTCGGGATTTTGATGGGCAGTGATAGCGATTATGACAT
>JAYEME010000153.1:0-2247 GCA_034717915.1 Thermodesulfobacteriota bacterium | reverse complement strand
AACCAAAATAGTATATAAAAATAGAAAAAGCGGTTTCTCTGTTTTATGGCAGCTGAATAAAGGCGATCTGCCGTCCGCATACGCCGTTGTCGCGCCGATGGGAGAAGAATAACTCTGGGTGGCAGCAGGTGCATTGTTCAGCTATCTCTATATTTTGTGGTTTTACACCGGAGTTTTCCAATTGCAGCTGACAACTGAGAGGGATATCTAGTTGCCAATGTCCCAGCTTGGTTTCTTTTGAAATTTCATTCCAGTAGCCACTTCCTTGTCTGAAAGCATCACGAACCGGACGATCAACTTCATAAGTGTGTGCCCCGATCCCCGGGCCAATTGCAACCTGGAGTTCTGCCGCTGGGCAGTCAAAATTGTTATGAATTGTCTGCACCACTTTAGCAATCAGTCCGTTTGCTGCTCCACGCCAGCCGGCATGGATGGCGGCGGCAATTTTTTTCTTTTCATGCCAGATCAAAAGAGGAAAGCAATCGGCAGTCAGAATACCGATCATAATACCTGGTTGGTTGGTGACAATGGCATCGACTTCAACGGTTAAAAAATGGCTTAGATCAGGGTTGGATTCATCAATCAACAGCAGATCATCGCCATGAACCTGTTTAACTGTCAATAACTGGTGTGGTGACAAGTTAAACGCGCGGGTAAAGGTTGTACGGTTCCCCTCTACATTTGCCAACAGGTCATTGGTTCCCAAGCCCATGTTTAAAGAGTTATAGGGAGGTCGACTGACCCCGCCATGGCGAGTGCTGAATCCGGCAATCAAGCCGGCTGCTAGTTGTGTTGGTTGCAGATAGGAAATTTTTCCTTGTCGAACAAGCTTCATTGATAACTCCGTTGTTAGTCTTCATGGTCTAAGTGAGTGAGGATTCTTTGCAGAGTTTCCGGTATTTCGCTGGAAAATTCCAGATATTTTCCACTCCGGGGGTGAATAAACCCTAAACATTGAGCATGGAGTGCTTGTCCCGGTAGTTGATCAATCAATTTGCGCAATTCCATATCTTTGATTGCCGTTGTTCTGGAGCGATTGCCGTAGAGTGGATCACCAATCAAGGGACAATTTATCTCTGTGAAGTGAACCCTGATCTGGTGGGTACGCCCGGTCTCTAATTGGAGTTCAATCAGGCTCAGGCGGTTGATATTATATTGTTTTATGATTTTCCAGTGGGTTACTGCTCGCTTACTGTTTCTGGCTTTGCCGCTCATTTTTTTGCGTTGAGTCGGGTGTCGGCCAATCGGTTGGTCGATTATTCCAGACTGGCCGTTCGGGGTTCCATGAACCAGTGCCAGATAACGGCGCTTGATGGAATGATCTTTAAACTGGGCAGCCAAATGTTGATGGCTGAGATCATTTTTCGTGACAACAATAACCCCTGAGGTGTCTTTATCGATCCGATGGACAATCCCGGGTCGTATTTCGCCACCAATTCCGGCCAGGTCGGTACAGTGGTGGAGGAGAGCATTAACCAGAGTTCCATGGGAATGTCCAACGGCCGGGTGGACAACCATTCCGGCTGGCTTATCAACAACAATCAGATCTTGATCTTCGTAAAGGATATGCAGGGGAATGGCTTCAGGGAGGGCTTCAATCGATTCAGGGTCGGGTAAAACAACCTGGATTGATTCGCCACCCTTAAGCTTGTTACTCGCTTTTGTGATGGCTCCATCGAGGGTAATCTGTCCACTGTTAATCAGTTTTTTAAGTTGCGAGCGGCTGACATCCGGCAGACACTCAGCAACAAAAGTATCCAGCCGCTCTGCTGGACGGTCGTCGGGGAAGAGCAACTGCCGGGTTGAAGTCATCTACCAGATCTGACTTTCGATTTTCCCCGCTTGCTTAATCATAACATCAACAATGGCTCGCTCATAAAGGTGCTCGCGATTTTGCATCTCAGGTGAAACACGGGTATAAAAGTGTTCGCGACCTTCTTCCAGTTCTTCATCCATGATCTCAAAAATGCTGTCACTTTTGATTCCCTCAGACACTTTGTCCTGATTATACAGAGCAATATCGGACACAATTGCCCGGGCTAAACGAAATGCGAGATCAGGATTTTCTACCATTCTTGCCATAGATTCAGTCTCCAACCCATCGATGAATAATTCAATCAATTATCTTTGTGGGTTTAAGTTTATTAACTTTTGTTCAAAATAGCAAGCTAAAATCTTAATTCAACAGGAATCAAACATAACTATTGTTAGCTTTTAATAAAAGGTTGTGCTAATGTTACTTCTGTG
>JAYEME010000152.1:0-2277 GCA_034717915.1 Thermodesulfobacteriota bacterium | reverse complement strand
TGCTCTTTCTTGACAGTGACAGTTGTTTCTCCACGAAACTCAACAACATCAAGAACTTCAGAGGAGAATTTTGCTTTTAATTTTTCAACAATCGCTTGATCGCTCATTGATTTTCCCTGTTATCAACATAACGGCCATCAGGCCTTGTTGTGAACTACATCGCCAACACCGATAGCAGCACCAAAGGTATTGCGCTCAGCCCTGATTTTATCCTGAAGCTTCATCAGACCATAGAGCAGACCTTCCGGGCGCGGTGGGCAGCCGGGGATATAAACATCGACCGGTAAAAACTCATCCACCCCCTGAACTGTACTGTAGGTATCAAAGATACCGCCCGAAGAAGCACAGGCACCCATCGCAATAACGTACCTGGGCTCTGGCATCTGCTCATAAACGGTTTTAATAACTGGCACCATTTTTTTAGTCACAGTACCGGCAATGATAATGACGTCTGCCTGGCGTGGAGAGGCGCGAAACAGAATCCCCATCCGGTCAAGGTCAAACCGGGCGGCGCCGGTTGCCATCATTTCGATAGCACAGCATGCCAGACCAAAAGTGAGTGGCCACATAGAACTGGCTCGCGACCAGTTAACTAATTTATCCAGACTCGTGGTAACAATACCACTACCGAGAGTCTTAGGTACTTCTGGCTGCCCTACTCCCATTCCAGAGCTCCTTTTTTCCATACATAGATAAAGCCGACGAGAAGAATGATGATAAACACTCCCATCTCAATAAAACCGAACACCCCGAGACGTTTGAACATAACCGCCCAAGGATAGAGAAAAACCGCTTCAATATCGAAGAGAATAAAAAGCATCGCAATAATATAGAACTTGATGGAAAAACGCTCCTGAGCCGAGCCGATCAGGGGCATACCGCACTCATACGGCGCCAACTTGACCGCACTGGGCTTTTTAACCCCAACAAGTCGGGATAGAACAACCGACCCGATGGCAAAAGCTAAAGCGAATCCCATGACAACGAGAATCGGCAAATAAATATCCAGCATAAAAACTGCTCCTTCCATAGAAGAGTTTGAACCGTTCAGCTGTGTCTACAAGCTGGCAGGATACTCCACAGCGTGTGAAAAACTAGGATAATTTCCCCGATATGTCAAGAGAAATACCGTATACTGTATGCAATTAATCCAACTGTAATAGTCTACTTTTAGTCAGAAATAACAGCTGTTTTCAATTGATCTGTGTTTTTTTAACTCAAGTTTTTTTTCGTCTTTCCGAGGGGGAGCCAGAGTTAGCAGAAAAACTAGCAAGGAGGTACACTTGCCCTCATTTTGCCAATTTAATTAATTCACTCATCTGGTCATGGTTAAAGGTGTATTTTTTACGACAATATTCACAGACAACTTCAACATGTTCTTGCTCTTCAACAAGGGATTTCAGCTCCCGACTGCCAAGACCAATCAACATCTGCTCAATCTGCTGCCGGTTACAGGGACAAAAAAACTGCAGTGGAATCTCTTGTTGCACATGAAATCCGGAAGAACCAAATATTCGGGCAAGAATCTCAGTTGGCGCTAACCCCTTCCGGAACATACTGGTCGTTGGAGGTAGCTCCCTTATCCGTTCTGTCACTATTTCAATCTGCTCAGAATTTCCGGGGGGCAAAGATTGGACTAAAAAACCTCCAGCAACGGCAACCTGCCCCGTTGAATCAAGTTCAACTCCCAACCCAATACTGGATGGCACCTGTTCCGAGCTGGTTAAATACCAAGCCAGATCTTCAGCAACCTCACTGCTCTGCAGTTGCACCATACTCTGATAGGGCTTTTTCAGACCGAGATCCTTCCAGACATGGAGAAAACCGGCTCTACCGATAGCCCCGGCAACATCAAAATGATCGCCAGCGGGAGGTAAATTCGCCACCGGGTTGCGGATCGTTCCACGGACTCGCCCCTCAGCATCAGCTTCAACGCTCATTTTCCCCAAGGGACCGTTTCCTTCTATGGCCAAAGCAAGACGCTGTTTTCCCTTCAACAAACAACCCAATAAAGCACCGCCAGTCAATAATCGACCCAGAGCAACAGTTGCTGTAAAATCGGTTTGCTGTTTTTCGCAGATAGTACGTACCAGCCCGGTTGTTACAGCTGCTGCTGCGCGGAATAAACCATCAGGGCTAACTACCCGGACTAAATGATCGTCCATTTTACCGTCCTCATTACAACCAATTTCAGGATCTCAATCGATGACCTTTGCCAATCAGCCAGGCCGCCCAGATAAATAATGCTGTTGCAATCCCTAAACTCACCCCGAAAGC
>JAYEME010000151.1:0-9975 GCA_034717915.1 Thermodesulfobacteriota bacterium | reverse complement strand
ATGATTAAATCTTTTCGTTGCAAAGAGACTGCGCGATTATTTGATGACACCGCAGTGCGTAGATTTAAAGCAATTGAGCGTGTTGCACGTCGAAAACTTCTGATTCTTCACCGATCTAAAGAATTAAATGATCTGAGGTCTCCGCCGGGTAATCGACTTGAAGTCCTTAAGGGAGATCGAGCAGGTCAGTATAGTATTCGGATTAACGGTCAATGGCGAATCTGTTTTTGCTGGAAAAATGGAGATGTGATTGATGTTGAAATTGTCGATTATCATACTTAGTCGACAGGAAGGGTACAAATTATGAGCGCAAAACTTGATTTAATTCCTCCTGGTGAAATATTGCTTGAAGAGTTTATGAAGCCACTGAATATCAGTCAGAATAAACTCTCCAGAGCTATAAATGTTCCAGTTGGAAGGATCAATGATATTGTCCATGATCGCCGATCAATTACTGCCAATACTGCCTTACGTTTAGGAAAGTTTTTTGGTATGACACCAGATTTCTGGTTGGGGTTGCAATTAGATTATGATTTGCGGCGAGCCAGGCGGGATTTTTGGCCTGAAGAGGAGAATAAAGTTCGGACAATTGAAGCGGCTTGATTTGCCTCTTGATCTTTACTTCAAGTCAAAAGCATTTTTGACAGGATGAAAATCTGATACGTTCTGATAGGTCAAGATCTAGAAAAAAGAATTTGTTTTTTGTTTTAATCAGAAGAAACCTTTTTAAGGTTCTGATTCACTATCAGATTGTATCATGTTGATCTTGTCAAAAAAAAAGGGGACAGGCGAATTATGTTTTCTTTTTCAAAGGCGAGCGGGAACCTTCACCTTCTTGCAGGCTAAAAAAATGATCGCGATGTTGTCCATGAGAACTTCTGATCCTCCTGTATTATGGTTAACGAAATGCGATGCCGTTTTTAGCCGATAGCCATGCTGGTCGTCGAAAGGCCGTAACCTCGATGGCCGCTTTACAGTGGGGGCATTTAAAAAATGGTCTTGGCCGTAATGGGTTCGTTTCGATCATGACACGCAAGATAAGTTGCACCAGAGATAACAGCCTTTTGGCATTGCCATGTAAAAAACCATAATCACGCACCCGACGAAAACCACGGGGGAGAACATGTTGCAGAACCTGCCACAGAAAATCTTCCCCTTCTAGGGTTCGGTAACAGGTCTCTGTAAACTTCCATTAGAAAAGTTTTTTCTTCCAATAGCTTCTACATAGTGTTAGTATTCCTTTACTTTTTTGAACGTCCTGTGGAGGGGGCCTATCTGGAAATTCATTCCAAAGAGTCCATAGCTCTCATTGTGAGCAATAACGTGATAGGAGAAAATTTATGAAAAACATGAAGAAAGTGTTGGTTTACGCACTGTTGATTATGGTTTTTGGGTTCGTATATCAACCTGCTTTTGCTGCGTCAAAAGTAAACCTTAATACAGCTACCATTGAACAACTGATTGAACTAAAAGGTATTGGCGAAAAAACCGCACTAAAAATTGTTGAATATAGAAAAGAGACAAAATTCAAGTCGGTGGACGAACTGGTTAATGTCAAAGGAGTTGGCAGCAAAACTTTGGAAAAAATTCGTGATCAACTTACTGTTGCTGTAAAGAAAAAGAAGTAGCTAAGTTATTGTCCGGGTAACTTTCACAGGTGAAATGGCAGGAGAGGGGGAGATATCCTTTTCCTGCCATTTTTTATTTCAGAATATGATGAAGTGATAGGAGATGCAGAATGAACTTAACAATTATCGGGACTGGATATGTGGGATTGGTCAGTGGTGCCTGTTTTGCTGAAATGGGTAATCGGGTCAACTGTGTTGACATTGATCAAAATAAAATTGATGGGCTTGTAAAGGGGAAATTACCAATTTACGAGCCAGGTCTTGAGGCATTGGTGCAGCGTAATTTTGCTGAGGAGAGACTTCATTTCACCACCAGTCTGGCGGAAGCGGCGAAAACTTCGAACATCTTCTTTATCGCTGTTGGTACTCCTCCCGGTGAAGATGGTTCTGCCGATTTGCAATATGTTCTGGCAGTAGCGCGGGAGATTGGCCGTTTGATAACTGATTATGCAGTTGTGGTGGATAAATCTACTGTGCCAGTTGGAACGGCAGATCTGGTTCGATCTGCAATTCAGGAAGAGCTG
The DNA here is from genome assembly GCA_034717915.1 of Thermodesulfobacteriota bacterium. Lineage (GTDB taxonomy): Bacteria > Desulfobacterota > Desulfuromonadia > Desulfuromonadales > Geopsychrobacteraceae > Desulfuromusa. Next base: position 7,823 of record JAYEME010000151.1, on the reverse strand, counting down.
GATCGGCGTAATATAACTATCGATTTTGATGTGGTCAGTAATCCAGAATTTTTGAAAGAGGGGGCGGCTATAGATGATTTCATGAAACCTGATCGTGTCGTTATCGGGACAGGGAGTGATCGCGCCAAGGATCTGATGCGGCAACTTTATGCACCCTTTAACCGTAATCATGAACGTACTATCTTCATGGGGGTTCGTGATGCTGAAATGACTAAATATGCGGCCAATTCGATGCTGGCAACCAAGATATCTTTTATCAATGAAATTTCCAATCTTTGTGAATTGATGAATGTAGATGTTGAAAATGTTAGGCGCGGGATTGGGTCTGATGGACGGATCGGTTTCTCTTTTATCTATCCCGGTTGTGGTTACGGTGGCTCCTGTTTTCCTAAAGATGTTCAGGCTCTTATCCGTATGTCTCAGGATGTCGATTTTGAACCTGAAGTACTGCTTTCGGTGGAAAAGCGTAATCGGCAGCAGAAACATTGGTTTGCACGGCAGTTGGATAAACGTTTTGGAACTGAACTGTCTGGTTTAACCTTTGGCGTCTGGGGCTTGGCTTTTAAGCCGGGAACCGACGATATGCGGGAAGCACCAGCTAAAACTCTTCTAGCTGATTTGGTGTCGGCTGGAGCTAAAGCTCTGGTTTATGATCCAATTGCGATGGAAACAGCGCAGCAAGAACTTCCGGCAGAATGGTTTGAGTCTGGTGCTATTAAATTGGTTTCGAATCAGTATGAGGCTTTGCAGGGAGTTGATGCTCTTTTACTGGTGACAGAGTGGAAACCGTTTCGCAACCCTGATCTTGCTGCAATGCGTCGTTCCATGAAGCGGAAAATTATTTTTGATGGTCGTAACCAGTATGAGCCTGATTATATTCATAATGAAGGATTTGAATATTTTGGTGTGGGACGGTTAAAATAGGTATATTTGACAGGATAAAGTCTGATGTATTCTGATAGGTCAAAATCTAGAAAAAAGAATTTTGTTTTTGTTCTAATCCGGAATTAAAAGAAAAAAACTTAATGTGCTGACTACGTATCAGACATCATCCTGTTGATCCAGTCAAAAGAGAAAAAAGCATTTTTTGAACCAGAAACGTGCATTGTTCCATCCGGAGTTTCCGGACAGAAATTAACTAGAAATTATTCGGAGTGTTGAAAATGATATTACCGGTTATTCTTTCAGGCGGTGCTGGAACCCGTCTCTGGCCACTTTCTCGCGAACTTTACCCAAAACAATTACTCCCTCTTGCAAGTGACAAGACAATGTTGCAGGAGACGATTTTACGCTTGGACGACATTGATCATCTTGAAAATCCACTGATTGTCTGTAACGAGGCACACCGTTTCATGGTAGCTGAGCAAGTACGACAGCTCGATAAAGAATCTCATGCGATTATTCTTGAACCCTGCGGTCGCAATACCGCACCGGCAGTTGCCATTGCCGCACTCTACGCACAAAAAATGGAAACCGACCCGGTTTTATTGATATTGCCGGCAGATCATTTGATTCAAGATGTCTCCAAGTTTCATCAGGCGGTTGAATCAGGACTTGCGCAGGCAGAACAGGGTTCTCTGGTGACGTTTGGCATTGTTCCAACTCTGCCGGAAACAGGTTATGGTTACATTCGTGCTGAGCAGAACTCGAACAATTCAGTTTATCCGGTGGCAGAATTTGTGGAAAAACCGGATCTAAAAACAGCACAGAGTTACCTTGCCAGCGGTGATTATTACTGGAACAGTGGCATGTTTATGTTCCGTGCCAGCCGTTATCTGGAAGAGCTGGGACGTTATCAGAAGGAAATGCTGACCACGTGCCAGAATGCATTTGTCAGCATGGCTGGTGATCTTGATTTTCAGCGTCTGGACGAAACGGCTTTTGCTGCTTGTCCTGCCAATTCAATTGACTATGCAGTGATGGAAAAAACCGACCAGGCGGTCGTGATTCCACTTGCAGCTGGATGGAACGATATCGGCGCATGGTCGGCGCTCTGGGATGTTCATCCCCACGATACTGATGGTAATGTCTTGATTGGAGATGTTTTGACCGAAGCTGCCAGTAATTGCTATCTTCACGCTAGTCACCGTCTGATTGCGGCGGTCGGAGTCGAGGATCTGGTTGTGGTGGAAACGGCCGATGCGGTGTTGGTTGCCAGCCGTGATCAGGTTCAGAATGTCAAAGGCATTGTTGAACAGTTGAAGAAGCAGCAGCGCAATGAAGCTTTTTTACATCGTCGAGTCAATCGTCCTTGGGGGGCATATGAAGGAGTTGATGCAGGTGAGCGTTTTCAGGTGAAACGTATCACTGTTAATCCTGGAGCCAGCTTGTCATTACAGAAACATCATCATCGTGCTGAACATTGGATTGTTGTCAAAGGGACAGCTAAGGTGATATGTGGTGATAACACCCTGTTGCTCACTGAAAACCAATCAACCTATATTCCTCTCGGTGAAGTTCATCGTTTGGAGAATCCCGGGCAGATTCCACTGGAAATTATTGAAGTGCAATCGGGCAGTTATCTTGGTGAGGACGACATTGTCCGCTTTGAAGATAACTACGGTCGTGAACCACAACAGAAAGAGTAACTATGAATATAAGTTGCTTCAAAGCTTACGATATTCGTGGTCGTTTACCAGATCAACTCAACGAAGAAATTGCCTGGCGTATCGGTCGTGCTTATGGGCAATTTTTACAGCCTCAACAGGTTGTGATTGGTCATGATGTCCGAACCTCCAGTCAATCTTTGAGTGATTCACTGGCAAAAGGTCTGACCGACGGTGGCAGCGATGTGTTGGATATTGGCCTTTGTGGAACGGAGGAAATTTACCATGCCACCTTCAGCCAGGAGACTGATGGTGGGATTATGGTGACCGCCAGTCACAATCCAATTGATTATAATGGAATGAAACTGGTACGGGAGCAATCCAAACCAATCAGCGGTGATACCGGGTTGGAACAAATTCGACAACTGGCTGAAAAAGGAGATTTTCCACCAGCGGGAAAGGTGGGTAAAATCAGATCAGTTTCGTTCAAGGATAATTACATTGAGCATCTGCTGTCTTATGTGGATCGATCCAAATTAAAGCCTCTCAAAGTTGTTGTGAATGCTGGCAATGGCTGCGCTGGGCCAATCATTGATCTGCTGGAAACGTACTTGCCACTGGAAATCATAAAAATCTGTCATCAGCCTGATGGAACGTTTCCACATGGTATCCCGAATCCACTGTTGTCAGAGAATCGGACTTTAACCAGGGATGCGGTATTAGAACATCAGGCTGATCTTGGCGTGGCTTGGGATGGTGATTTTGACCGTTGTTTCCTGTTTGATGAAAAAGGAAGTTTTATCGAGGGTTATTATATTGTTGGTCTTCTTGCCCAGGTTCTATTGGTCAACAATCCCGGAGGAAAAATTATCCACGATCCGCGACTGACCTGGAACACCATTGACGTCGTAAAACAGGCTGGTGGGATACCGATTCAGAGCAAGACCGGACATGCTTTTATCAAAGAACGGATGCGTATAGAGAATGCCCTTTATGGTGGAGAGATGAGTGCTCATCACTATTTCCGTGACTTTGCTTACTGCGATAGCGGCATGATCCCCTGGCTCATGGTTGTAGAGTTGATGAGCAAGAGAGATCTGCCGCTGTCACAGCTGGTTGCCGAGCGGATCAGCAAATACCCTGCCAGTGGTGAAATAAATCGCCAGGTAGGGGAGTCCACCCAGGTCATAGAGGCCATTCGTAAGCAATATGAGCCATTTTCCTGTGAAATTGATTTTACCGATGGCCTGAGTCTGGATATGGGACAGTGGCGTTTCAGTCTGCGAGAGTCAAATACCGAGCCGGTAATCCGATTAAATGTTGAATCGCGGGGCAGTATGAAGTTGATGCAGGATAAAACTGCTGAATTATTGGTGCTTATTGACCAACTTGCGGGTTAATTCCAGCCATGAGGGGGCATTTTATCAGACAATGCGCTGGTGGTGGTCACGAAAGCTGCTCCAGAAACCGGAATCACTAGTCTTTAGTAGGCTGAATTCTTCAGGGGTATACACTAGGATATCTACCGGCAAACCAAGTTCGTAAAGATTATCAAAAATTCTGGAGCGTTCAATAAATGGTATTGTGGTGGGCATAACGATGAGAATATCGATATCTGACCAGGCAGATGCCAGACCTTGAACGTATGAACCAAAAAGGTATGCTGCTTCGATTTTGTGTTGGTCAAGCTTGCGCCGGAAAAAAGATTCGATATCAGTTGTACTGAAATCGAGAATGCTAGTAAAGGGGCGGCTGCGTTCAAGAATTTTTGTCATCATCGGTCAGCCGGTTCTGAATAATAGTATAGATCTCTTGAGCTGAGTGGAGCGCTTTGGCTGCCTGATCCTCCGTTATGATTTCAAAAGGAGCTCCAGCTGGCAATGCATCCGGGTAGCGAGCTGAAATGTAATAAAGATCCAGTTCCCGAGCATGCTTCTCAAGAGAACCATTTTCTCCAAGACTTTTTATGATTTGAAACAATGAATGGGTGCGAATAATATCGTATCCTTTGGAAAAACAGTAAGCTTTCAGGGCTTTTTCACTTGCCTGTTGAGCAATGAAACAAGTTTGCGAATAAAATTGGCCTTTGAAACTATGATTGGCCCAAAGAAGATCATTTTCTGCTTGACTGAGCCAATCCATACATCTTGGCATGTTGCCTCCCCTTTTGCTTAGCCATCTCATCAGTTTTTGCGAGTGCATCACTTTTAACTTATCCCAACTGTACTTCCAGCTGATCGACCTGTCAACTGGTACAATATTAACTGGATAATTCGATAAGTTAAGATTTTTCTTTGAGATTCCAGGAACCAGTGTTAGTATTTGCATGCGTTCATCTTGAATGACCTGTGGAGGGGGCCTATCTGGTAATCCATTCCAATAAAACACAACGTCCATTGTGGGCAACAACACCAATAGGGGGTAATTGTATGAGAAATATGAAAAAAGCATTGGTTTATTCTTTGCTGATTCTGGTTTTAGGTTTTGTTTGTCAACCTGTTTTTGCTGCATCCAAAGTGAATCTTAATACAGCAACGGTTGAACAGTTGGTAGAACTAAAGGGGATTGGTGAAAAAACGGCGCTCAAAATTGTTGAATATAGAAAAAACAAGAAATTTTCTACAGTTGATGATCTGGTTGATGTTAAGGGAATCGGTGATAAAACTTTGGAAAAAATTCGCGGTCAACTGACTGTTGCCGTGAAGAAAACAAAGAAATAATCATTATCCGGGTTGTTTTCACAGGTGAAATGGCAGGAGAGGGGGATGTACCCTTTTCTGCCATTTTTTATTAGCGTAAGGCGGTTGGGAGGATAATCGATGCTTTCCATATTTCTCCTTTGGACAAACATTATTTTCTGCCCTGTTGTGGGTATTGTTCTGCTGTTGCGCCGTTCTTTCCTGGTTTCAACTCTGTTTTTGGTTTCAGCACTCTTCTTTCTCTCCGGTCTAGCCTTTGTTGACCTGCAATCACTCCAACAGCCTGAACAGTTATTCCACTGGCGTACATACGGTCTGTTTTTAGAGGCTGCTGTTGTTTTCTGCTGTTATTTTTATACCAAAACTGCTTTTCGGGATAATTCTGAGATCTATAAAGGTCGTGGTTTCTGGATATCTATTGTTGTCACTCTCTCTTTATTGATTTTTATTATTTATAGCCCGATTGAAAGTCTGCTCTTTTCTCCCGATTTTTCCGAAGAACATATTATTTTTCTGACCAAATCAGGATTTGTTATCTATCTGCTGCTGATGGTTTTTCTGGTGTTTGGTCTGGTGCAACTGGAGAGAACCTTGGCGGGGTTGCATCAACTGCAACGTTGGAATATCAAGCTGATAGTTGTTGGTAGCGGGCTGTTGCTGGCTTCTTTTGCGCTCTACTTCAGTCATAGTTTGTTGTATCGCTCGATTAATTTAAATTTTCTGGCGGTTCGCTCGGTCGCTGTTTTTGTTGCTGTAGCAATGCTTTGTTACGCCAGCTTATACCAGAAACGTGGTGTCAAGCTTGCTCTGTCTCGCGGTATTGCCCACCGTTCTTTCGTATTATTGATTGTTGGTGGTTATTTGATTTTGTTGGGTGTGGTTGGTGAAGGACTACGCTACCTGAATATTGCGAGTGCAAAGCCGATATTATATATCCTGTTGCTGATGAGCAGCCTTGGAATTGCGGTTGTGTTTCTCTCGGAAAAGTTGCGGCGCAGGTTGAAGGTTGTTCTGCATAAGAACTTTTACCAGAGCAAGTATGATTATAAGGATCAGTGGCAAAATTTTTCCAATCGGGTTGGAGCCGGAAAGACGCTGTCAGAGATTCAAACCTCGATCCTTGATCTATTCTGTGACCCTTTGGCTTGCAAGGGGGGGGCTTTGTATCTTTATGATTTTGAACCGAGTCATTATGCTTACACTGCGTCTTTTAACTTCAGGCGCGACTGGCGGCCCTTTTATGAATCCGACCCTTTGATCGTGAAGCTCAGGCAGAACAAGCAGAAAAACTGGATTGTTAATCTCAAGGAGAATCAACCCGATTTAACAGGGTCTCTGATTGAATCTTTTGCTGATGTTGGTGCTTTTTTGATTGTGCCACTCTATTTCGATGAGGAACTGGCTGGTTTTATTGTTCTGGGTGAGCAAATTAATCCAGAAGAGGAATTGAATTACGAAGATTACGATCTGTTGCGGATGTTGGCTCGGCAGGCGATTACGACGGTGCAGGGATTGCGTCTTTCGGAACAACTGTCGACGGTCAGAGAGTTAGCTGCAATCGGTAAAGTTTCTACTTTTGTGCTGCATGATCTGAAAAATCAGGTTTCCGGTTTGTCGCTGATGCTTGATAATGCGCGGGATTATATTTCTGATCCTGAATTCCAACAGGATATGCTGGAGACGATTGGGAATACAGTTGAAAACATGAAAGGACTCATTGCGCGACTGAAAAATATTAAAGAAAAACCGCAGTTGGTGATTGCTTCAGTTTCACTGGACAGAGTTATCCAGGACGCTATTGAAACAGCAGGATCAAGTATTGAAGTTGCAGGTAAACCGGTACTGATTGCGGTGGATGAAGAAGAAATTTACAAAGTTATCCTGAATTTATTGGTCAATGCTACCGAGGCGTCAGTTGACGGAAAGTCGGTGCAGGTGAATTATGGTCAACGAGACAGTTCCGCTTTTATTGAGGTCAGTGATACGGGTTGTGGGATGAATGCTGATTTCATGGAGAATAAATTATTTAGACCATTTGAAACAACCAAAAAACATGGTTTTGGTATCGGTCTTTATCAATGTAAACAAATTGTTGAAGCACATGGTGGAAAAATTATGGTTGAAAGTCATCAGGGGGAGGGGACGACATTTACCCTGATACTGCCTTTGGCACCGAAATAATTGTGATGGCGTCGCAAAAAGTCCGATCCACGGTGTTGCAGCGGTTTTTCAAGACCTTGACATACCAGATGTATGCCTTCGCCCTTGAAAAAACACTACGCCCTGTGGGACGGATTTTTTACTTAGCCATCTCATCATTTTTTGCGAGTGCATCAATTGTCGTTGTGTTATCTTATGTACTAACTTTAGCTAATGAGGCTTAACTTGGAAAAATTACTGATTGTTGATGATAGCAGTGAAATCAGAAAACAACTTAAATGGGGGCTGGGGAAAGATTATCGTATTCTGTTGGCGGAATCGGTTGATGAGGCACTGAAGATTTTTGCACAACATGCCCCCAAGGTTGTCACGCTCGACCTGGGATTGCCCCCTGATATCGATGGTGCTTCCGAGGGAT
>JAYEME010000150.1:8709-10047 GCA_034717915.1 Thermodesulfobacteriota bacterium | reverse complement strand
GTACGGAAACCATCAAAGAAATGGAGAAAAGGAACCCGTGACTCCAGCGTGGCAGCTTGAGAAATCAGGGCAAAGTCCATAACTTCCTGAGGATTATTGGAACAAAGTTGTGCCCAACCGGTGGATCGGCAAGCCATAACATCGGAATGATCACCGAAAATCGATAATGCCTGAGCGGCAATAGCACGAGCCGAAACATGAAAAACGGTCGGGGTTAACTCACCGGCAATTTTGAACATGTTGGGGATCATCAGCAACAGACCCTGAGAAGCGGTAAAGGTTGTCGTCAGTGCGCCAGCTTGCAGGGCACCGTGAACGGTACCGGCAGCACCAGCTTCTGACTGCAACTCAACCACCTTGGGAATGGTTCCCCAGATATTTTTCTCGCCAGCCGCACTTTTAGCATCAGAAATTTCACCCATGACCGATGACGGGGTAATGGGATAGATAGCAATGACCTCATTGGTCGCATGTGCGACATGCGCAACGGCCGAATTGCCATCAATATTAACCATCTTCCGAGACATACTTACCTCCTTAAAACAGTGAGTTAAATGTTGATCTTAACAAAACAAACTTATGTTTTCTAGCAACCTGCAGTTATATTCTTTTATCAGAATTCCCGACGCCCAGCAACAGCCTGCTGAACGGTTCCCGCATCAACATATTCCAGATCACTTCCAGAAGGGATTCCGTGTGCCAATCGAGTCACCTGTATCCCTTTCTCCCGACAAAGTCTGGCCAGATACAGAGCCGTAGCTTCGCCCTCAACCGTGAAATTGGTCGCCAGAATAATTTCTTCGATTGGCTCCTGCTCCAGACGTTGCAGCAACTGCGGAATTTTCAGATCATCAGGTCCAATACCATCCAGTGGCGACAGAGCACCATGGAGAACATGATAAAGACCTGAATAAGAGTGGCTACGCTCAATAGCCAAGAGATCCTGTGGTTCCTGGACAACGCAGAGACGTTGACTTTCACGAACCGGATTACGACAGATCTGACACAACTCCTCTTCAGCAATGTGAAAACAACGTTGGCAAAAACGCACCTTGCGACGCATTTCCAATAGAGCCTCAGCTAAAGCTTCGACATCCTGCGTTGAAGTCCGTAAAAGATGAAAAGCTAAACGAGCAGCCGTCTTACCTCCAACCCCCGGAAGTTTACCCAGTTCAGCTTCTAAGCGGGCAAATGATGGGAGCGAGGTTAGCATTAATTCTCTCCTGGATTCAACAGTTTAAGTCCACATATCTAAATTTAAAGAGGTACTGAACAACCTATGATTTGATCAAAAATACCATGGTCTAGTGGTCAGACCAAAGAAAACTCTACCATGTT
>JAYEME010000150.1:0-8609 GCA_034717915.1 Thermodesulfobacteriota bacterium | reverse complement strand
CCTGCCGAGGCTTCGACTTCTTTATCTTCCAGCTCCTGTTGCACCTGAGCAATTTTGGCCTGCATTTGCTGAGCCTGCTTCATGATATTTCCAAGACCTTTTGCCATCTACTCTGTCCTCCATTTTTTATTATAGAATGTCTGTAACGGTTAAATTATAATGGCGTCGCAAAAAATCCGACCCACGGTGTTGCTGCGGTTTTTCAAGACCTTAACATACCATACGTATGCCTTCGCCCTTGAAAAACCACTACGCCTTGTGGGACAGAATTTTGCTTAGCCACCCCATCAGTTTTTGCGAGTGCATCAAATTATACAAAGCCCTTATCAATTGGCGTAACATCCTCAATTTTTCCACCGAATATATCTAATGCTGATTTTACCAATGGGTGCTCCACAGCATTTTCCCGCAATCTCTTTTGTCGGTCACTCTCTTGCTGGGTTCGTTCAGCATGCAATGACGGTGGCACCTTGTCCCCGTTGCCAATTTTTTCAACTTCAATCTTAACATGAGTCGAAAAATATTCGGTCGCCAAATTCTGAATAGCCTGACGCATATCACCATCTGCCAGACTAAAGTATCTCCCCGGCATACCAACCCGCAAGCGTGGCAATTCCAGAAGCAGCAAACTCGATTGCTCAAGCAGTGACGAAATTCTTGGCTTATGGCTCTTTTTCACAAATTCTACAAACCCTGCCCAACTTTTATCGCCAATTTCTACTGTCGTCGAAGCTTCTGACCTGGGTTCAACAGTCTCTTCCGGAGTCGGAACTGCAACAGTTTGAGAAACAGGGGGTTGTTTTGGTGGCTTTTTATTTGGAGCAGGAAGACCCGAAGCAAGTTGTTTTTCCAGCACATCCAAACGGTTAATCAAGGTAGAGATATCAATCCCTGCCGGCAATCCAGCCAGTTTCACCAAAACCATTTCCATGGTCAAGCGAGGATAATTTGAAACAGCCAGGTCAGCTTCGGTACGGATCAAAATAGCCAATAACCGCTGGAGATCATCAAGGGAAGCAGGTTCAGCTAAGCTGCGTATTTCCTGCAACTCAGTTTCGCCAACATCGATCAAATCACCCGGCTGATCCACAACTTTGACAACGACCAAAGCACGCACCAATTCAACCAATTGCTGACAGAACTGACGGAAAGAGTGGCCATGCTGATCAACTTTTTCAACCAGAGATAACAACTGACCAGCATTGCGTTCCAGAACCGCATTAATTGTCGCCAGCAAGAGAGCCCGGCTGACCAGCCCCAGCAAGCTTTGCAGCTGATCATCATCAATCTGATCGCCGCAAAAGGCAATCACCTGATCCAGTGTTGACAGAGCATCTCGCATACTGCCGCCACCGCTACGGGCAACAATCGCCAAACCAGAATCTGTGACCTGAATTTTTTCCTGCTCGACAATATAACGCAAGCGGGCCTGCAAAGGAACCAGAGCGATTTTTTTAAAATCGAAGCGCTGACAACGAGATAAAATAGTAATGGGGATTTTATGTGGTTCCGTTGTGGCAAAAATAAACTTGGCGTGGGCAGGAGGCTCTTCGAGAGTTTTCAGCAGAGCATTGAAAGCGTTGATCGAAAGCATGTGGACTTCATCAATGATGAAGATTTTGTAGTTGGACTGTGATGGCAGGTAGCGGATATTTTCGCGCAGTTCGCGGATATCATCGACTCCGGTATTCGAAGCCCCATCAATTTCCAGGACATCAATACCCTGGCTGTTGGTGATTTCAACGCAAGAAGGACAGACCCCACAGGGCTTTGTGGTTGGCCCTTCCTGGCAATTAAGAGCTTTGGCAAAAATTCTCGCTGCTGAAGTTTTACCAACCCCCCGAGCTCCGGTAAAAAGAAAGGCGTGGTGAACCCGGTCAGCCGTAATGGCATTTTTCAACGTCTGACTGACATGCTCCTGACCAACCAGATCCTCAAATAATTGCGGTCGCCACTTGCGAGCCAGAACCTGATAGGACATGACTTTTCTCCACATTTACAAAAATCGGCTTATTGCAAAACCACAACAGGTTGATGGCTAAGCAAAAACTTCGTCCTGCAAGGCTTGGTATTTTTTTAGGGGTGAAGGCATACACCCGTATGTCGAGATCCTAAAAAAATGCCGTAACGCAGCAGGTCGGATTTTTTGCGACGCCATCAAAAATTGCCGGTACAAGTGACAGCCAGGCACCCCCGCGGCACACGTTCAAAACCGTTACCGCTGCTCCCTTCCGGGCCTGACGGAGTTCACGGATGACCGTTGCGCGGGACCCGGCTGTCACTTCTACCGGCAACGATGACCGGAATTTTATATTCAAATTGCATTCAAATACGTAACAAAGCACATGTTCCAAATGGTACTATATTTAAAGAGTTTTGCAGTAAACTTGGGACTGTCCCCAGTTCCATCGGGGGCTGTCCCGGAAGTTTACGATCCACGAAGAACTGTGGTGGTTCGCACCTCAAAATGGTGGTTCGCACCGCAAAAACAAATACAAGGTCGCGGGGTTGCGCCCCCGCTCGTCGCCTTACTCTTTTGTTGTGCCACAAAAGAGTAAGCAGAAAAGGGCACCCGAACTCCTTGCCCGCCAATGGCGGGTTCCCTCCATGTGTCATCTGCTTTGAGGAGCGGCAAAAACTCGGCTAACGCCTCAAACATTTGCCGCTCTTTTTCTCAAATCAAATGACACATTCCGGCTGCGTCACACGGGATGGAGAACCAGACTCAACCACTATGGATCTCAATGGTACGTCGTTGAAGTAAATTTCGGACAACGCCGCAGATGAGCGTTTTTCATCAGTCCTACAAACTATGGCGGAGAGGCGGGGATTCGAACCCCGGGTAGCGTTAACTACACCCGCTTTCCAGGCGAGCACCATCGGCCTCTCGGTCACCTCTCCGCGAACTGGGAACTCTACACTAACAGATTGGAAACTGTAAAGTGAAAATACAGGAAGTAGCAAAACAAGGCTGAAGGCTCTCAGACTGAAGTTGTAAACTCACCAGCCTACAGCCTACAGCCTGTCAGCCTTCTTCAGCCGTCGCATATCGACCATTAATCCGATAGATAAATGCCAGAAGTTCTGCCACGGCTTGAAACAATTCAGCAGGGATTTCCTCACCCACCGGAACCCGCCCTAAAACCTCCAGCAAATCAGGATCCTGCACAATATCAATCCCGGCAACTTTTGCAGCGCCAATAATCTGTTGTGCCAGATCCCCACGCCCTGTAGCGACAACTTTAGGAGAAGACTCGGGTTGCCGGTCATAATGTAATGCAACCGCCTGAAGTGGTTTTTCAGATCTATCTTTCATTCAAACCCTCGCATCCAACATATTGATTGAATCGGGCAACAACCGTTCCTGCAACTGTCGAGCGGGCAACTTTGCATCGGCACTAAAACTCACCCCCTGAAGCTCTATCGCCTGGAGTGATTCTTTAAGCTCATCGGTACAATTTTGCATATAGCTCATTTTCTCTCGATCCTCACAAGCCAGCTGCAGATGTAAACCCTCCTTTTCATAGAGCATATCGATACGGATACTGCCAAGGGCTGACAAACGGAGCGACAACGACATTTGCAGTGGTAATTGTTCTTCTCCATCGTCCTCATCTTTGCCAGACTGCTGCTCTGCCAACAGATAGCCCTCTTCCAGTTCATTGAACGGTAGAGGCAAAAACTGCACCTGATCTTCAGCCAACCTTGCCTTGCAAAGTTGAAACAACTCAAGACGGTGCAATGGTTCTTCCACTGCAGCTCCAAGCTCTTTCTGCAGCCCGAGTAAACCCAGTTTTAAGCTGGCCAAAGCGGCTTTTTGCTTTCCTTGTAGCAATTCAGCTTCAAGATGGAATCCAAATAGTTGCGACAACAAGCCAAGAGCTCGACCTTGCGGAACACTGGGTCGCTGTGTCACCAACTGCTCCAATTGATGAACAATGATCTCAAATCCAGGTAGCGCTACAGGAGCACCTTTGGCATGCTGGGGTAACTGCTGCAACCTTGCCAGTAAACCCTCCAATCGTCCCAAAAGCTCCGGGGGAAGACCCTGCTTTTGCTCCTGACCTTGGGTGACTTGGACAAATAGCTGCAGTATATCGGCAGATAATTTCACTGAAACATCTGCCCCCGCTGGCTCTGCAGGTTGTCCTGTTGGGAGTGAATGATGTGCAAGAGCTTGCTGCAGAGTAGCAGGACTCTTTGTCCCCACACCCGCTGCGTTTATATCTGGCTGAACAATATTTCGAACCACTTGCCTCTCCAGCCGCACAAGAATCCGTTCGACCTCGCCAGCCAGTTGTGGGGAGACTCTGGGGTGTTGCTGAATTTGTTTAAGAACAGTTGTCAGAAGTTGCTGTTGAGATAGCAACAGCTGCGGCAATTGACGACCTTGTTGCAATGGAGCCAGCATATTTCGACTCTCCGCATGCCAGCGTTCCGGTACCAGCTCTCCCGCTTGTTTGGGCAGTAGCGATAATTGAATTTGAAGATTTTTAATCAACTGGGTTAGCGTTTGAGATATCTCGACAGAAGCAAGCTGAGGATTATTCTGTAACAGCGGTTGCACTGAAACTTGTGTTGACGACACAATGTGTCCTGAAGGTGTCTCGCCAGGAACCATTAATTGCTGCAACTGAGCCGTAATAGTTGCAATATTTCCTTTCAGATCAGCCGACATTCCAGCAGCTGGACTCAATATCTGTTGTAATTGATTATAGATTTTTCCGTTTTCTTGCTGCTGCAGCTGGCCCACTAATTGACTCCAGTCAAATGAACGGGTGAGCAAAGGAAACGCTTGAGTCAGCCGATCATTCAACGCGTTGTTGAGAACCTTGAATTCTAACCGCGGCTGAGTTTGCAGAACTTGCACATTTATTTTTTGCCCAACCTGCAACTCCCGCTCTCCTTGCGCCAGATAGCGCTGCCGATTGATCTCTAAAATTGCACTCTCTGATCCCCCTTTAACCACAGTCGCCCGGAGCAGCTGTTCAGGACGCAGGTTAGTCTGCAACTCTTCCGGGACATCCGCTGAAGGGGTTGCTGCAGAAACAAACAAGTTTGCCGGTCGATTTGAATTCACTGTAGTCATGGTGACTCTATCAGCATCGAGGTTGGTTGGACTTTTTGCGACGCCATCAATAATAGCACAAGTCCCCTTCATTGCCTGAGGATGAAAAATTGATGCACTCGCAAAAACTGATGAGATGGCGAAGCAAAGCCACCAAAGCACTGTCAAAAAACCGACCACATTAAATTATTTCACCAATTCTTCACTCATTCCCCGCCATGAAACTGCCACAAGGCCATAACCTACTGGAATCAAGTCACTTTCTATCTTGGCATAAAAATCGCTTAAGAGGTAATCAAGAGCAAAAAATTCTAAAGATTACTTAATGATATGCCGATAGATAAATAAGAGCTAATTAATGCCTTGGGGGGAAGACAAAAGGATAAGCAAATGATAAAGACGACTGCCCTGGTTATTGCCAACAATAAAAACAAAAAATCCCAGCTGATCAATCATCTTTCAGCAACCGGACTTTTTACCCAAATCAAACCTTTGGGCTCCTCAGCTGCACTTTTCCAGCATCTGAAATCAAAGCCTGCCGACATGGTTTGTTGGGCAATTGAGGGGAAAAATCGGAAAGCTAACTGGATCAGCAAGCTTCACTCTGATGAGCAGTGGCACGACCTTCCCCTGATTGCATTCGCTGAAGATCAGCAGAGTCTGATCAATGGCTTTCAACTTGGTGCCAGTGATTCTGTCCATGTGGAGATTGACCCCACTGAACTGAGTGCCCGGATGAACCGTCACCTGGAACGGTGGCAACGGTTACTGGAACTCCGTCAGAGCAAAGAACAGTTACAAAAAATGGCATTGACTGATCCACTGACAAAACTCGGCAACCGGGCAACTTTTGATATGAGTATCAAACAAGCAGCGGCCTGTACGCAGCGTTCAGGTAGCCCCTATTCACTCTTAATGATCGATCTGGATCACTTTAAAAACTTCAATGATAACTATGGTCATCAAACCGGGGATTCTGTACTGCGATCTGTTGCGGATGCTATCAAAGAATCAGCTCGGGATGCCGATATCTGTTGCCGCTATGGTGGCGAAGAGTTTGCGGTTATCCTTCCCGACACCAAAGCTAATAATGCAGAAGTTCTGGCTGAACGAATTCACAAACAGGTCGCTAAAGTTTCTAAAAAGCAGCCCACAGGACGGATACCAATTACCGTCAGCATCGGGATCAGTTGTACAAATCTGCAGGACAGTATTCATCCAACCAAGCTGACTGAAGAAGCCGATCAAGCTCTTTACCTGGCAAAAGAAAATGGCCGCAATCGAACTGAAACCTGGCAGGCTGATGATAGTTCCACAGGAATGGAATTTATCTATAACCCAGTATCACAATTGGCCTTTGGGGCTTGATCTCGCAACCTATCACCAGAACTTAATACAAAAGGGGACAGAATTTGATTCTGTCCCCTTTTTAATGGTTTTGTAGTAACTTGGGACTGTCCAGTTAGTTTAAGCAATGTACCATGTAAATTGATCCGCATTACGAAGTTAAGATGAATCTATGATTCACCAATTCCCGTGTGACGCAGCCGGAATGGAACAGATGATTTGAGATTAGAGGGGCAAATGTTTGAGGGCAACGCCCGAGTTTTTGCCACTCCTCAAAGCAGCTGTAAAATGGAGGGAACCCGCCACCGGCGGGCAAGGAGGTCGGGCGTATTTCTTTGCTTCGTTTCTTTGGACGGGCAAAGAAATGAAGGCGCCGAGCGGGGGCGCAACCCAGCGACCTTAGGATTTGTTGACCAATATGCCATTTATAATAAACTCTTGGGACAGCCCCCGATGGTGCTGGGGACAGTCCCGAGTTCACTACAAATTTGGATCAGGAAATTGAAGTCCCCAAAACTTTCACCTTCAAACGCAACTGTTTACGCTGCTCAGCCAGACAATAAGCAATAATTGCATCCTGATCTTCGTCCTCAATATCGGCAAAGCTCAAAGCAACTTGCTGCACATCAGCCACAGCATAAGACATCACAACTTCACCAACACATTCGATCACTGCGGGTTGCGGAGAATCAATCACAATCTCTAAACCTAGCCGGGTTCCTTCCTTAACCGATTCTGAAACCGGAATCCGCAAACCACCACCACTGATATTGACTGGTGTCTGAACCGATTTAGCAGTCGCGGTCTCATCATCGATATCCCAGTAGCTGACCGATAGATCGGCATCAACACGAAAATATTCCCGCTTCTGCGTATAGGTAAACGAATCGACCATCTCCAGCAACAATTTGGTCTCTTCTGGTGCCGAATCAATTTTGGCTTTGATCGATTTATTCTCCCCGGCAACATCAAACTTCACCAGACAGAATTCGTCAAAATCCAACTGTTCTGCATCCAGTTGATCGGGTAAAAAAGTGATTTCAAACTGAGGTTGAGTGGTTACCTTGGCAACCCCATCGAGCGACAGCTGTTTCCCCTCCTGAAGAGGGAGAGAGACCGTGACAACCCGATAATCTTTTAATTGATTGAGTACAGACATGGTAGATCCCTCAACAAGGTCATTATTCTTTTTGAACAACTCATATTTTTCACCCACTAACCAATCTATCCGAAATATTTTCCAGCAATCTTTTACCATGAATGACTGCTACGATAATAATAACTTCAGCTTGAACTTTGTACACAAGACGGTAGCTGTAGACAAAGCGTTCCCTGATTTCTACATCACCTATCTCAGGAACGACCCTACCTATCAATGGCTGTTCAAAAATAGTCCCCGCCACAGCGATAAGCTCCGACAAACCGCACGTGCATAAAATTCTGAATCTCGTGCAATATATTCGGCAATGGATTCAAGGTCCTCGGTTGCCTCAGGAGACCACCTTAGTCTGTTGTCCATCGGCTAAACTTTCTGACAACATCCTCTTGACTCAATGTCCCCTCAGCATCAGCTCTGGCAATCCCTCTTCTTATTTTTTCTGTAACATAAAGGTGATATTGAACATCTTCCAGCGTACATTCATCAGATAATTTATCGAGAAGTGTTTTTACTTCCTCTTTTGCTGTATTCATGACCACCTCACAAATGTGAAATCGGGACAATTCTAGGTATATTATTCATAAACCTTAGACAGGGCAATTCAAGGTGGGGAGAGGGAAGATCGTGTTCACGTTTAACAAATGATTATCCAACGCCCCTGACAAATTGTTTTGGCTGGGCAGGAGCTTGATGATATCCGGCAACTGCCACTCGACCGCCTTTGATCTGAGATAACTCATTAGCGGTAACGGCCATCATGCCACGGATTCTTGGTAATAGCAAATGATTCAGCTCAACAATTTTTTCCAGCAGGCGGGTTCGTTCCAAAAACAGGGGATGGTTTTGCCAGTAGGTAGAATTCTGGGGGAACACCTCCAGAAAAACCCGATCATTCAATCCCGCTTCATCCTGTAATTCCTGAAGCTTTAGCGTATAATTTTGCAGCTCATCAGGATCAGATTTTTGCAGTAAGTGATCAAGCTGACCAGCATGAGCAATAATCCGTCGGTATTGTTCAATCGATTTTCGTAGACA
>JAYEME010000149.1:0-10133 GCA_034717915.1 Thermodesulfobacteriota bacterium | reverse complement strand
CTGGGTAAAAATCTGATTGGTGCATTCTATCAACCGGAACTGGTTTTAATTGATATCTCAACATTGAAAACTTTAGAAACTAGAGAGGTCTCTGCAGGGTTGGCAGAGGTTGTTAAGTATGGTGTCATTCGGGATTATGAGTTTTTCTGCTGGCTTGAGCAAAATGTAGATAAATTAAAGAATCTAGAGACTGACGCATTGACTTACGCAATTAAAAAAGCATGTCAAATAAAAGCTGAAATTGTGGAAGTTGATGAAAAAGAAGGGTCTGTCCGGGCTTTTTTGAACTATGGACATACTTTTGGCCACGCAATAGAAAATTTATCCGGTTATGGTCATTGGAAGCACGGAGAAGCTGTATCTGTGGGAATGGTTGTCGCGTCAAAGATATCGTTTCAACATGGACTCTGTACGCAGCAGGATGTTGATCGGTTAGTTGCTCTTCTAAAAGACCTGGATCTGCCGATTGATCCTCCCGATTTTTCATTGAATGAGTATGTTACTGCCATGCAGAGGGACAAAAAAGTTAAACAGGGTGAACTTACCCTTGTCCTTAATCGGGGCATTGGTGAAGTTGTCTTGCAGAAAATTACAGATATCTCATCAGTTTTTGCGAGTGCATCATCCTTTAACCTAGTGGGGAAATTATGACAGATCAGAATCAGCAGAGCTTGCTTCTTGGTAAAGTTGCCGCCTACACGGAAATTCTTGTCAAGGATCCAAGTTCAACAATATTTGTTTCTTTGGCAGAAACCTACCGTAAAATGGGAATGTTGGAAGATGCCCGACAGATAATTTCAAAAGGATTAGATCTTCATCCAGAATTTGGTCCGGCATATATTGTTTTGGCTCGGGTTCTATGTCAGTTGGGTGATTTTGATGATTCTTGTGCAGCATTTAAGAGGTCACTAGAGTTTGATGCTGTAAGCTTGGCTGCGCTGGTTGGTTATGCTCGGGTTCAAATTCTTCTGGAAAATGATGATGCAGCGCGTGAATTGCTTCTCAAGGCGCGTAAATTAAGCCCTGCTGACCCTGTTATCAATAAATTGATTCTTTCTCTCCCAGAGATTTCTGAGGCGGTGGTAGAGGATGTGGATGAATTGGGGGAGCAAAGTGATGAATTAGAGGATGCTTCCGCATCACTTGTGTCACCAACGTTGGCAGATTTGTATCTTTCTCAGGGGTTACCTGAGAGAGCTCTTGAGATTTATCTACAACTATCTTCCCAGAATCCGGATGATTTAACTCTGCGACGTAGAGTTAAGGAGCTTGAGGTTCAACTTGGTGATGAAGAACAACGTGTTGTTGACGAACCGGCTATTTCTCCCAATCAGGAAAATGAACAGTCTTCACTTGCTGATGGAACTGTTGTTGAGCCTGTCCAAGATACCAATGACGTCTCTCCTTTTGACACGTTGAATCGCTGGTTAGCAAATATTCAGCAGAGGAGGGAGAATGTTTAAAGAAATTCTTGAAAATATTGTCACTAGCTGTTCTGGTGGTATTGGTGCTGTCTTGATGGGTTATGATGGTATTGGTATTGAACAATACCGTATCGAGGATAGCTCCCTGGATTTAAATCTTGTTGGGATTGAATATTCAAATGTGACCAAAGAAATTTGTCATACTGCTGAGATATTAAGTGCCGGAGTATTACAGGAAGTTTCTATTAAAACCGAGAATTATTATGTCATTATCCATTCATTAACTGATGAGTATTTCGTTGCTCTCATGATTGAGCGTCGCGGGAATTATGGTCAGGGTCGCTATCTGTTGATGCGTGAGGCTCCGGTGCTTCGTCAAGCTTTGGCATAATTCTATGAAAATATTGGTTTTGAACGGTCCAAATTTGAATTTATTGGGAACTCGTGAGCCGGAAGTTTATGGGCATGCTACTCTCGACCAAATTATGCAGGAATTGGGCGCGGAAGCTGTCACCCTTGGTTACGAGCTAGAGACCTGCCAATCCAATCATGAAGGTGATTTGATTGATCAGCTCCATCGAGCTAAACAACAAGGTTTTTCGGGGGTAATAATTAACCCCGGAGGGTATACCCATACCAGTATTGCATTGCGCGATGCTGTTAGTGGAATAGACCTGCCAACCGTTGAAGTCCACCTGTCAAATATCCATGCCCGCGAAGAGTTCCGGCACTATTCTCATGTTGCTCCGGTAGCCATTGGGCAAATTACTGGTTTTGGGGCGTTTGGGTATAGTTTGGCCTTGCGTGCATTGTCAGAACATTTGAAAAACAGGACGGAGTGTGATTGAACAACGTAACTCTTTTATTCAGGATCTGCTGATCACTGAAAAACTTGATGCACTACTGATTTTTGGTTTGCCTAATATACGCTATCTGTCTGGATTTACTGGCACAGATGGCGTTTTACTTATTGTGGCTTCTGAGTCTGTATTTCTGACTGATTCACGCTATCTGGCTCAGGCACAAAAACAGGTCAGTGTTGATCGTATCCACTGTTACAAAAATAAACTCCAAGCTCTCGCAGATGAATTAAGTGAGACTGGCAGCCAGCGGGTTGGATTTGATGGTGATATGGTCAGTGTCTCACTGTTCAAAAATTTATCCAATCTGGTAGATACCATTGATTGGTGTCCACTCAGCACCCAATTGCAATCTCTCCGTGGGGTTAAAACCCCGGAGGAATTAATTGCTCTTAAAGCTGCTGCAAATCTGAATCAACAGGCATTTGCAGCCGTCTTACCACTGATTCAGCCAGGGATAACGGAACGGGAAATAGCCCTTGAGCTTGAGTTTGCTTTAAAACGATTAGGTGGGGAAGCCAACGCCTTCGATTTTATCGTTGCGTCAGGAGCTCGGGGTGCTTTGCCTCATGGTGTCGCCAGTGAAAAAAAGTTATTCGGTGGGGATTTGGTCACCATTGATTTTGGTACCCGGGTTGATGGTTACCATTCCGATGAGACTGTGACCTTGGCAATAGGCAAAGTTGACAGAAAACTTCGACAAATCTTTGATATTGTGTTAGAAGCTCATGATTCCGCTCTTGCAGCAATTCAACCAAATATGGCAATCTGTGATCTGGATGTTGTCGCACGGGATTTTATTGCAATGAAGGGTTACGGAGAATACTTCGGCCACAGCTTGGGGCATGGAGTAGGGTTGGAAGTCCATGAATATCCAGCTGTTTCGTCTCGTTCAGAGGAAAAGCTGCTTGAGGGAATGGTGATTACTGTTGAACCGGGAATTTATATTCCAGACCTTGGTGGTGTAAGGATTGAGGACACGGTTGTTGTGACGGCGGGTGGTTTTGAGTCGCTGACGAAAATCCCAAAACAATTTAAGCAAATAGATATCTGAATTATTTTCAGGAGGAAAAAATGGAACTGAAAGATCTGAAAAGTTTGATCAAAATGGTGATAGATACTGATATTACTGAATTCAATATGGAAGGGAAGGAAGAAAAGATCCATATTAAGCGGGGGGCAGAAAAAGAATTTGTCCAAGTTGCTGCCCCGGTCGCTCCAGTTGTGTCGACAATGCCAGCTCCTCCGGTTCAAGCAGCCGCACCTGCTGCTGCGCCGGCTACTTCCGTAGTTGATGATAGATATGATGCTGTTCCATCTCCTATGGTTGGGACGATGTATCATAAGCCTTCGCCTGAGGCTGCCCCTTTTGTAGCCGTTGGGGATATTGTTGAGGCTGGCCAAACTCTTTGCCTGGTTGAGGCAATGAAGTTATTTAACGAAATTGAGGCAGAGTTTAAATGTAAGGTTATTGAGATCGTTAAGGATGATGCGACTCCAGTTGAGTTTGGTGAAACGCTCTTCCTTGTTGAGCGACTTTGATCTGTAGCGAAATTTAGAGACCCGGCAATTTAATGACTGTTTCCGGATTCTGTTTCACGATACAGAATTGCTCTGATGAGGAGTTGATAAAATGTTTCATAAAATACTTATAGCAAACCGTGGTGAAATTGCCCTGCGGATTATCCGCGCATGTAAAGAGATGGGGATCAAGTCGGTCGCAGTTCATTCAGATGTGGATCATGATGCTCTGCATGTCAGCCTGGCAGATGAAAGTATCTGTATCGGTCCCGCGCCCAGCACTGATAGTTATCTCAACATGAAGGCGATTATCAGTGCTGCTGAAATTGCTGATGCCGATGCTATCCATCCTGGATATGGATTCCTTTCAGAAAATGCTGAATTTGCTGAAATCTGTGAGCAGTGTGGAATTACTTTTATTGGTCCAACCGCTGATAACATGCGACGAATGGGGGACAAAATAAGCGCCCGTCAAACGGTAACTTCCGCAGGTGTTCCCATTTTACCAGGGACAAACGAGAGTATCGAAACTGTCGAAGAGGCTCAGCGGATTGCAGATGACATCGGTTACCCGGTTATTATCAAGGCCTCTGCTGGTGGCGGTGGTCGTGGGATGAAGATAGTCCATTCTCCTGCATCTTTGGGGAATGCCCTGGCGACTGCTCGTACCGAAGCTCAGGCAGGGTTTGGTAAGGCGGATGTCTATATTGAAAAGTTTTGTGAACATCCCCGCCATGTAGAAATTCAGATTCTGGGAGATAAGCACGGCAATGTTATCCATTTAGGAGAACGGGACTGCTCAATTCAGCGACGCCATCAAAAGCTGATTGAAGAGGCTCCTTGCCCGGTGTTAACTCCAGAATTACGTGAGCAGATGGGTTCCTGTGCTGTTGATGCTGCCAAAGCAGTGAATTATTCCAGTGCCGGAACCGTTGAGTATTTACTGGATACCGACGGCAGTTTCTATTTTATGGAAATGAATACCCGGGTTCAGGTTGAGCATCCAGTGACCGAAATGGTTACGGGGGTGGATATTGTTAAAGAACAAATCAATTCTGCTGCCGGGCTACCACTGCGTTATCAACAACAGGATATCAAAATCAGTGGGCATGCTATCGAATGTCGAATTAATGCAGAAGATCCTGAGAAGTTCACCCCTTTTCCTGGAAAAATTACCGGTTACCATACACCGGGAGGGGCAGGGGTTCGTGTAGAAAGTGCGATGTACGATCAGTACACGGTACTGCCCCATTATGATTCGATGATTGGAAAACTGATTGTTCATGCTGAAACCCGTGAAGAGGCGATCAAGCGGATGATCTGTGCACTTGATGAATATATTATCGAAGGGATTAAAACATCGATTCCGTTTCATCAAAAAATGATGGTGAATAAAGATTTTATTGATGGGAATTTTGATACTAATTTTTTAGAACGAGTTAAAGTTTAAAAAAAAACCTGTAGCTAACTATCATCAACGGGCGGGGATTTATCCCGCCTGTTGTCGTTCAAGGCACTAAAGTCCCGTTTATGGATCCAACCACTGAACTGACATTGGGCTATATCCCATATTTAAATTGCGTGCCATTTTTCCATCAACTTAAGAAAAATGGTTTTAAGGGGAAGCTGGTAACCGGTGTCCCTTCTGAGCTGAATCGGATGCTTCAGCGTCGAGAACTGGACGTCAGCCCTTCATCCTCATTTGAATATGCAAGAAATTGGCAAAATTACCTGTTACTTCCAAACCATTCCATATCATCCATCGGTAAGGTTAAGAGTGTTCTCCTCTTTTCACCGGTGGATTTATCTGAATTGTCTGGCAGACAAATTGCGATAACCGGAGAATCGGCAACATCGATCAATCTTTTGCGGATTATCTTTCGAGAATTTTATGCCATGCATGATGTCACTGATGTGGTGCCAGATCTCCCCATTGAGGCTGTAATTGCCCAAAACAAGCCAGCTTTGCTTATTGGTGATAGGGCATTACGTCTAGCGCACCAGTTGCCATCCGGAATGCGGATGTTTGATCTCGGAGAAATCTGGCATCAAAAAACTGGACTCCCTTTTGTTTTTGCCCTCTGGATGATAAATCGAAATGCTCTGAATGAATTCTCAGAGCAATTGGCACTATTAGGGGATCAATTGCTGGCTTCACGTGAATATCTAATCGGTAAACCCTATCCTGAAGCGACTAAAATTGCTGATAACATTGGATTAGATGCAGTGACAATTGTCGACTATTGGAATACAATTGATTACAGTTTGGGAAAAGATCATTTGCAGGGGGTGAAACTTTTCTTCCAGTTATGTCGTAAATATAATTTATTAGAGGAAGAACCGGAATTGAACTTTTGGGGATGACAGGAGAGATCTTCTTCTTTCATCTACCGTGTTAAAAATAGCTGAATAAGAGGAGTCATGTTTCATGATCAAAAGTATGACCGGTTATGGTCGTGGGCAGGCAGAGATTGGTGGTCTGTCCTTTTCTGTTGAAATTAAAGCGGTTAATCACCGTTATGGAGATGTAAATATTAAATCTCCCCGTTTGTTGGCACCTCTGGAAGGCGATATCAAGAAGCAGGTGTCAGCAGTATTGAAACGGGGTAAAATTGACCTGTTTATCAGTCAGGAGCATACCACACTGCTTGCTAACCGACCGATTGTTGATCAACAGGTTGCCAAGGCATATGTAGAAGCTTTCCGGGATTTGCAGGAGGTGAGCGGGCTGTCTGGTGAGATCAGTTTGGAGTTTCTTGCCGCGCAAAAAGACGTTCTGGTTTTAAAGGATGTTGAATTCGCCCGCGATGATCTCTGGAATTGTCTTTCACTGGCAATAAATGATGCGTTAATTTCAATACAGGAGATGCGCCAAAAAGAAGGGGTAGCGACGCAAGTTGATATGGAAAGCCGATTGATTTTATTATCTCAGTCGATTGAGGTGATTGAGCAGTCTGCTGCTCTGGTGCCAATTGAATGGCAACAGAAGCTACGGGACAGGCTGGCACGATTGCAGGAAAATGGTGGTGATCCGCAGCGGGTTGCCCAGGAAATAGCCATCTTTGCTGATCGTTGTGATATAAGTGAAGAGATTATCCGGTTCAATAGCCATTTGAGTCAATTTAGCGATTTGTTGCAGCAACAAGAACCAGTTGGCCGACAGCTTGATTTTTTAGTTCAGGAACTGAATCGTGAAGCGAATACCATGGGTTCAAAATCCAACGATGCAAACTTGACCCGACATGTGGTGAAACTCAAAGCTGAACTTGAAAAAATACGCGAACAGGTACAGAATATAGAGTAGTGATTCTTGGTGTTTCAGAATGTTTCAAGTTTACCGAAAAGCCCCTGATTTAGGGGCTTTTTTGTTTTTGTGTGTTTTTTGGTGTTTCTCTATGTTATAAAAAAGTGGTGACAGGTTTGGTGACAGAAAGCATCTGTCACCAAACGATAAGCACTAATCTGTCACCACTTTTTTAATGAGGATCTGCTTGTGAAATTAAATGATAAACAGGTGAAGTCATTGCTGCGTAAAGGGGAGGTGGGTCGCTATGCGGCTGGTAATGGTCTTTACCTGCGTATTAGTAACGAAGGGACTGGTTTTTGGGCGGTTCGTTATACCATTAATGGAAGACGTCGGGAAATCATGTTGGGGGCTTACCCTGGTTTGACTTTGGCGAATGCAACCATAGAAACGGCAAAGCTGAAATTAAAAGTGAAGCAAGGTATCGACCCACTGATAGAACGAAAGCGGGTTGATAGTGTGAAGATTAAGACTGTTGATGATTTAGCTGCCGACTGGATCAAGGATTGTGAAAAGAGGTTGAAATATGAAAAGCCTACGGTTTCAGAACCCTCAAATGTCTACAAATCGCCTTATATCACGAGCTTGGCAAGCTGCCGGAACCTGAATATCTCCACAGATTCTGCTGACGAGCCGTTGAGTTGAGTGTTGTGGTTTGGTGCCTGTCCCTTTTGAAAGTTCAGAAGTTCTTTGGATGTTGTTGAGTTAATTGTCGGTGAATAGAACCTGTCCCCATCAGAAGTTCTAGATAAAGGAGATTGTTATGAGTACTGCGTTGATAAAATGTGAACAGCAGGCAAATGCAATGACATTAGAGGAGCGAGCATTACTGATTAAGCACCTTATTGAAGGTCTAGATGAACTTGACGAACAATGTCTCCAGGGTTTATGGGTACAGGAAGCAATAAGGCGTTTTCAGGAATTTAGTGATGGTAAGATAAAGGCAAGATCAAGTAGTGATGTATTTCGTGACGTTCGTAAAAAAGTGCAGGCAATACGGTGAATGTACGTTTTTTAGAACCGGCTGAAGTCGAAATGTTCGAAGCCGCCGCTTACTATGAATTACAGGTTTCAACACTCGGCGAAAATTTTCTTGATATCATTGAAAACGCCATAGATGGAATAGTTGACCATCCCGAAATTTGTCCAGAAACTGATAGGGGAATTCGAAGCTTGGTGGTGCGCCGTTTTCCTTTTTCTATACTTTATCAAATTTTTAATAATGAATTATTGTAGTGGCAATTATGCATCATAAACAAAAACCATGCTATTGGGTTGACCGTCTGTGAAATTGCCAAGTATAAGATGTATTTAGATGGGGGTTGAATAGTACAAATATGGGACAGGCTCCGCAGGTGCCTGTCCCCTTAGCAGTGCGTTGCCGATTGACTTGCCGCAACCGTGGACAGCATACGTCGATACGCTGATAACGGATTTGGAAAGATACAAAATTAGGAACGGAAATCGATAAAGTTGAGTTGAGGGTTGTGGTTTGGTACCTGTCCCCCTCAGAGATTCTTGTCACACCCATAGCCGGGAGGATGATTATGAAAGCAGAATTCACTGCTATTATTGAAGAAGCACCAGAGGGTGGATATTGGGCGATATGTCCAGAGATACCCGGTGCTAATGGACAGGGCGAATCAATTGAAGAGGCAAAAGAGAGTCTTCGTGGAGCTATAGAATTGATTCTGGAAGATCGTAGAGAAGACATTTTTCGTGGTTTGCCGGAAGATGTAATTCGCGACAAGGTTATGGTCGCATGAAACGACGAGATCTCGAGAGAAAACTTCGAATAGTTGGATGTTATCTAAAAAGAGAGGGCGGGTCGCATTCTTTATGGGTTAATCCGAAAAACGGTGTTGTTTAGGCTATTCCACGTCATAGGGAGATTAAAGAGTCACTGGCAAAGAAGATCCTGAAAAGTTTAGGCGCAGAATAAGTTGACCAGCCCCCAAGTTAAAACTTTCTCTATTTCTTACCGTTTAGAGAAAAGAACTGATGTTTCAAGACCTGACCCCATCGTTTTTCTTGCTGGCAAGGGCGGTTTAAAAGTTATCCGGCGGAAAATGTTCTTGAATAAAGAACAATTGTTCATTATTGTGGAACATTATGGGGAATGCAACAGACATACTTTTTGGGAAAACACGTCAGGTGGTTCTTGCGCGGCTTTACGACGTACCGGTAACCAAATATTATCTGAGGGAACTGTCGCGCCAGACAGGTGTCAGCGCAGGTGCTCTGCAGAAAGAGCTCAGGACACTTCTCGGGGCAGATCTGATTGTCAGTGAAAAGGACGGAAACCGAGTCTCGTACAGCGCCAATACGTCGCATCCGATTTATCCGGAGCTGCTGGCTTTGGCTCGAAAAACATGCGGTGTGCGGACCATGATCAGGAACTCGTTTGCCTCGCTGGAGGAGCATGTCAGGTTCGCGGCAATTTATGGTTCAACGGCAAAGCATACCGACCATGCCAAAAGTGATATTGATCTTCTTGTCGTGGGTGACCTGTCTCTTGCCAGGATTCTTGATGTGCTCTCCCCATTAGAGGACGTTTTTGCCAGGGAAATCAATGTTCGACTTTATAGCCCTGATGACTTTCGACAGAAATTAAATGATCGGCAAGGGTTTATCACGGGCGTGCTAAATGGCCCGCTTGATGTTTTGATAGGTGAATTGCATGACGCTTGAGAACCTTATCGGAAGAGGGGTTGAGGTCGAGCCTGCAGATGCGGAAGAAATTACTCGTTTGCTTGACAAAATCAAGGTCAAGATTGCAGATGCCAAGGTCGTAGAGATCAGTCTTGATACTCGTTTTGACATTGCATACGAGGCTTTACTGCAGATCGGTCTGACCGCACTCAGGTGCCACAACCTGCGGCCTAACTCTCGTGGCGGACACCATGTGACGGCCTTGCAGACTTTACCACTGACTATAGGTTATCCAAAGCAGAGGGTTCGTCTTCTGGAGGAGTTCAGAAAACAGCGCGCAGCAGGGTTGTACGATGGTTCTTTTACCCCAAG
>JAYEME010000148.1:0-31694 GCA_034717915.1 Thermodesulfobacteriota bacterium | reverse complement strand
TAAATGATCGTCCATTTTACCGTCCTCATTACAACCAATTTCAGGATCTCAATCGATGACCTTTGCCAATCAGCCAGGCCGCCCAGATAAATAATGCTGTTGCAATCCCTAAACTCACCCCGAAAGCGATCAGATAGCTGGTATCACCGACGCCGATAATCGCATGCCGGAATCCATCAATTAAATAAAATAGCGGATTAAGATAAGAGAATGAACTCCACGGATCGGGAAGAATAGAGATAGGATAAAACACCCCGCCAAGATAGACCAGTGGTAAAATTAAAAAGTTACTATACATCGAAAGGGTATCAAAGTTATGCGCATAGATTGCTGCAATCAAGCCGAACTGGGCAAATAGAAAACTGGCGATAACCGCCATCAAAATAGCCAGTAAAGGGGATTCCCAGGGCAATACCGCAAACAGCGTTGAAATCAGCCAGACCACTGTTCCGACCAATAATCCACGCAACATTGCCGCGAGAGTGTAGGCCATAATGAACTGTGGTGGGCTGACCGGGGTCACCAGCAGATCAACAATTCCACCAAGATAACGGGACATAAACAGAGATGACGACGTATTGGCAAAGGTATTATTAATCACCCCCATGATAATTAATCCGGGGATAACAAACTGGGCATAGCTGAACCCCTCCAGGACATTCAGCCGATTCCCCAGAGTTGCCCCAAAGACAAAGAGGTAAAGGGATGCCGTCACAATTGGCGTTAACAGGGTCTGCGTTGTGACTCTCAAGAAGCGGAGAATCTCCTTCCTCAGCAGAGTGGCAAAGGGGAGCCAAGGGTAATATTTATTGTTTTGGCCGGTGACCATCCACGCCCCCTTTTATCCCTGTCAGATGGATAAAAACCTCCTCCAAACCACTCTGATCTGTCTCAATATCTCGAATCTTCAATCCCGATTCCACAAGTTGGCTTAAAACATTTCCGGCTCCCTCACCAGCAGGCAAGTGAAGAAGAAGAACATTTCCATTCTCTTTCAATTGAGGGGAATAGTTTCTTACCCTCTCAGGAGCCTCGGTCAAAGGCTCTTCCAGCCACAAACTGAGCTGACGATTTGACAAGCTTCTGATCAATTTTTGTGTTTCATCAAGTGCAATCAGCTCACCATGGTTCATGATCGCAATGCGGTCACACATCTCCTCAGCTTCTTCCAGATAATGAGTCGTCAACAGAATCGTCGTTCCCTGACGATTTATTTCCCGGACAAATTCCCAAAGTCCGTGGCGCAGTTCAACATCCACCCCGGCTGTCGGCTCATCCAGAATGAGTAATTGGGGTCGATGGATGAGCGCCTTGGCAATCATGAACCGCCGCTTCAGACCTCCTGATAGTTTCAACATCACTTTATCTAAATGAGGAATTAACCCAAGACGCTCAATCAACAACTGGCGCCAGGCAGGATCGTCTTTGACACCGTAATAACCGGCATGGAGTCGGAGAGCTTGATCGACAGTAAAAAAATTATCGATGACGACCTCCTGGTGGACAACCCCCAGCATCCTTCGGGTGTAGCGATAATCTCGCTGGTTGTCATAACCAAAAGCACTGATACTCCCGGATCCCAGCCGGACAACCCCGGAAATCATGTTGATCGTGGTACTTTTACCGGCACCATTAGGCCCGAGCAAGCCAAAGATTTCCCCCTCGTGAATGGTGAAGTTAACCCCCTTTACCGCCGCTACCCCATCAAAGGTCTTATGCAGATTTTTTATAACCAGTGCGCTCATTGTGCAAATATACAACTAGCACCTCCAGCCTTGCAAGAACGGAGGATGGCAAATTCGTTATATTTGTAGACCAATTAAAACTGACTATTTTCAGCTTCTTGACAGGGACAACAAACTTAACCATGATGGTAATAAATAGACATCGTCGTCTTACCGGTCATTTTTCAGGATAGACTCACAATAAGGATGTGGATTCTGCCAATGCTCGTGAAACAAATACACTCCTACCTGATGGCAAAAAGCTACGATTATGCCATGCGGAGCACTGAAAAACGCTGCTTACAAAAATGGCGCAAGGAACTGCTGGCTCAAGCCGATGGTGAGCTGCTAGAAATTGGAGCGGGGACTGGGGTGAATCTTCCCCACTATCCCGGCAGGGTCTCTCAAATTATCCTTAGTGAGCCAGATGCCCAGATGCGTAAGTACCTGCAACGCAAGACGGAACAATTGCAAAAAGATCGATTCAATATTACCTCCTGGGGAGCAGAATCGATAGAGATGCCAGATTCCTCCTTTGACACAATTGTTTCTACCCTGGTTCTCTGCTCTGTCCCCAATCTCGAAGTCAGCCTCAAAGAAATTCACCGTTTGTTACGCCCGAACGGGGTATTACTTTTTCTTGAACATGTTATATCGAAGCATCCGTCAACCCGAACCTGGCAACATCGGATTGAACCCTTCTGGAGTCTCTGTGCTGGAAATTGCCGTTTAACCCGTGATACAGCTGCCGCAATTCACGCCAGTGGTCTTAAGATTGAACAGTTGACCGAAGCCCCAATGGCTGGGACTCCAACCTTTGTCCGTGGAACAATTCGTGGTGCGGCACGAAAATCGGTTATTTCTGAGAAATGAATGACGCATGACACTTTTTAAGAAAATACAGCAACAATTTTTTTCATTCGGGAAACGCCATTCCCACCCGCTACCTGCTACTGAAGACACAGATAGCTTTGCTTTAGATGATAATTTTAATTTTGCCAACATCCCTGATTGCCCTGCCTGTGGATCTGACAATGTCGCTATTTTTGCCTATGGCAAGCCACGGTTAAGTAAAATAATTATTGAGGGGTTTGAATCGGGAAAAATTATTCCAGGTGGTTGCATGATTCTTAAAACTACTCCAAAATGGCACTGTTACAATTGCAACAGAGATTTTGGCCGGTTGCTGTGACCAGTAACCACTCAGTCTAATCTGGATCGCGGTATTCAGATTCAATAAAACTCCAAGGAGAGCAATAACTATGGCAAAAGCAAGTGCACGTCACATCCTGGTACCTTCTGAAGATGATTGTAATAATCTCAAGACAGAAATTGAAGCCGGTGCTGACTTCGAGAAAATCGCAGCAAAACATTCAACATGCCCTTCCGGTAAGCAAGGAGGTGCTCTGGGAGAATTTTCTCCAGGCCAGATGGTTAAAGAATTTGATGAGGTCGTTTTCAGTGGTGAGGTTGGCAAGGTTCTCGGTCCGGTGAAAACTCAGTTTGGTTATCATCTGATTGAAATTACCGACAGAACCGAATAGTCGTTCAAAACAAAACCCCCGTTCATTTCGGAGCGGGGGTTTACTGTAAAGCAATAGAAAAGGCACTAAAGCATTCAAAGCAGTTAATCCATCAGCTTGTCCAACTCCACTAAAATTTCCCTCTGCTCTTGAATTTTTTCATGGTAATAGTTCCAGACATGGTAGCTCTGCAATCCTAAAATTGTTAATCCAACCACAAAAATTGCCCAGAAGTTCTCACTCAACCCCTCAGAGAAGTGATAAAAAAGATAAAAAGCTCCCAGATAACCAAAGTGCGCCAAAGCACCGCGCGGTTTTTTATCGCTGGCCATCTGGGTCAGAATCAGAATAATCGCTGAAAATCCGTACATCACCAGAGCCCAGTTGATATACCTGACCGGAGGGCCGTCTCCCAGAGCTGTGCGGATACTTTCACTGAGTGGTGGGAGAAAATCAAAATTATGGAACGCACCCATGCTAAGAGCAGTAAACAGGGCAAGAATCCAAAGACCGGTGCTAGAGTGTAACTCCAGTTTTTTAATCTTCGTCTGAACCTGTTTCCGCAGTGGATTGATATCCGGTAGAGGAGCTTCTGTTTCTTGAGTCATCGAGATCCATCGTCTACGTTTCTATCCGGGGTTCCTACAGCCTTTAAATCCTCCAAGGCCTGATCCCGCTGTTTGACTAACAGGCGAAAATCTTTATTGAGCTTTCCAAGTTTATGATCAGATTTCGGCAGGTCATACTCTGCAACACCTTGAGCTGCCTGTTCAGCATTATAGGTCAGCCGGAGAATTGGCAGGAAAAGATTCATCCTCAGTAAAGCAGTCACTCCACTAATGGTCAGGAACAACACCATTACGCTAAAAATAACCATTCGGTATCTGAGCGTTGCAAGGGTTTTTTCCAGCTGAGTACTTGTTATACCGATGCTTAACAGTCCAAGAACCTTCTCATCCTCTGAGTGCACATGGCAGGCCGCTGTAAAACATTTGGGCTCAGTTAAAATCGGTAAAGTAACGGAAACATGACCATTGTCATGGTCAACATTGTATTGAGTTTGAGCGAACGTAGTAGAATTTGGCTGTAAAATACTTTTAATATGGGAATCAACGGTAGCAGTTAGAGTTGCGGGTTCTTCTTGTCCTGTATAGCGAACATTGCCCTCATGATCATAAATCTTGAGCAGTTCAACATCAGAACGGGTTCCAATATTTGTCGCAATATTCTGAATGGCATCCTGGTCGTCTTCCATCATCGCCGACACCATCGATTTAACCACAGTCGTCGCGCAACCATCTAAATGACGACTCGCCTCGGCAGTCATATCTGACTTGACAAAAGAGTACAACAGGATGCAGACAAAAATAACGAATCCTGTAACCGCAATAGTGACCGGAACTATAGCTCTGGCGATCAGATTATCAAACATGCTCTCTTACTCCAGGTTGTTGTGATTTTGGTGATAGTAAAATAAAAATCCCCGACTGGCAAAGGATATCTCAACCGGTCGGGGATTATTACTTGAAACATTTGCAGTCATTCGTTGCCTTTTATTAACCGGCAACGAGCTTTTCTCTATTTTTCAGCTTGAGTTTTAAACTTGTAGAGAATCGGCAAGCGAGCCAGAATAAAACGATAGGTCGCCACATAAATAGCAAAAATGGTAATCGCAATAATAAACTCAAGATAGTGTGGAATCTCCTGGTACATCTGCCAGTTGAAAGTGATCAGAGCGGTATTCAGACGATTCAAGAGAATACCGGCAACGGTCAGGAGAGCACCGATACGACAGATTCCTACCAGTTTATGGTGAATCCCGTAAGACAGAATAACCAACGGCACTACCACAAAGCCGATCATTTCAAGCAACCACCAGGCACCCCAACCCGTTGTCAGGTAAGCCCATTCGTTGTCATGAGCGACGGCTATAAGTTTAACGATAAGATAGGTACTCAAACCCATTGCGGCACCCTTGGCCAGTGAAATTGTAATCCAATCGAGGTTATCGACAAACCTCTTATCACAACGCCACTTCATCGTGTAGATAACGATGGTACTGACACAGATCACCATGCAGAGTCCTGCCGGAATCGACGAAACAAAGAAGTGGATCCACTGAAATGCAGAAGAATACCAGAGTGGGTGGACTTTCCCAGGAGCGTACAAAAACAGTGCACCCAGAGCTCCCTGGTGCAGGGTTGAAAGAATAATACCTGATACTGTCAGGCCGATAGTTCCTTTGCGGATGAAATCGTAGCCACGCTGGAAACCAATCCACTCAAAAAATGCGGTGGATACTTCTGCAACCTGAACGGAAAGGTAGGTTGCAACGTGCCAACCAACCAGAAACAGAACAGCAGCAGGGCCAAAGGAGTAAACCATTGGATAAGCAAGCCGCCAGGGCTGACCAAGATCAACCAGCAAGTAAACGACAGCAAAAAAGTAACCCAGCAGACCGTTTAACAAGGCAAGGCGCTCAATCGGTTCAAAATCATGACGTCCAAAAATCTCAACCGTTGTTCCAAGCATAAAACCGGAAGCAGACAGCGGAACCATACAGAACAGACCAAAACCGAGAAATAATCCCCAAGGATAATCATAGGAACCGTGGGTTACCGCTCCCAGACTAAACACAAAACGGTACAGGATAACCGGAATCCCGATGGCAAAGATAATTGCCAGGAACCAGTTAAGCTTATTGCGAAGAGCTTGACCAATATATTGATCCAGAGTCAAACCGAGGAGCAGCTTCTCCATCAATGACCACTGTTGCCCATCGGCCTTCATCCCAGCATCGTGAGGCTTAACCCCGTAAGTTTCTAATTTTTTCATTGTTAGTGGCCCTCCTGCTCGTCGTGGCTGTGATCATCTCCATGACCGTGAGATTTTCCTTTGGTTGCAAGCAGGTGAAAACCTGTAAACAGCGCCGGCCAGACTGTCAGAACCATGGGAACTATGGCCAGGAAATCCTTTACATTGTCAATGATTGGCTTTTGTGGCAGATGAACATCAAATCCAGCCTCTTCAAACGGAACGCTGGAAATATAGAACCAGCCGGTTCCACCAACTTCTTTTTCACCGTAAACATGATCGACATATTTACCGGGATTTTTCTTAATCCGTTCGTGAGCAATCTTCATCAAATCTTTCCGTTTACCGAAGGTCATCACCTGTTGTGGACAGCTTTCAACACATGCTGGTGGCCTGCCCTCTTTCAGGCGGGTGTCGTAACAGAAGATACACTTTTTGATCACCGGATTCAGAACCGAATGGTAAGTGTAAGCTGGGATATGGAACGGACAAGCAATCATACAGTTCCGACAGCCGACACAAACTTTTTCGTTATAGATAACTGCCCCTTCCGGGGTCTTCTTATAAGCATTGACGAAGCATGAAGTTAAGCATGCCGGTTCGTTACAATGGTTACACTGAATTTTCCGATAGACTGGCTCATCGGTTTCTTTTGGATCATAACGATTGACAATGGTGTAGGCCTTGTCAGTTGTCCGGCGCTTTTGACCATGATGAATCTCATCGAAAACCGAGGTGTCATCAAATGGCTTAGCTGGTTCAGGCAGCTTTTGCTCCATGTTACAAGCTGCTTCACAAGTACGACAACCGACACAACGGGTCAGGTCAACTAACACACCCATCCCTTCGGGAAAGCCCTCAAATGAACCGGCAGCAAGTGCTTTTTGAGCAGGGGTCAGCATCAGGGCAGCCCCACCAGCAGCACTTCCGGCTAAAAATTTTCTACGTGTTATTTTACTCATAACGAAATCTCCTTATTATATTCCCGCACAGCAATCATCAGTGACCGGATGAATGTGCTGATTCCTTCGGAGCAAACTCTCCAGAACGATAGAACTTATCACCAGCCTCAGTCTTCGCATGGCAGTCTTCACAACCGGTTGGACCATCGACTTCCTCATGGCAACCGATACAGTTCAAATGATAAGCAGCTTTCAAGTTCGGCTGATCGTTATGATAGGAAAAACCTGGTTTTGGGTTATGCAAGTTTTCTGGAGAAAGTGGGTCAGCAGAGTGGCAGCCCTGACATGAAACTATGTCCGTTTCTCCCTCACCATCATGGCATTTTGCACAATACTCGTTCGCTGGCGCAGTACCCGCTGTGTGATGATGACAATCAGCACAGCCATCCGTCATATCCACATGCATTGCGTGGTCAAAAACAACTGGCTCATACAAATTAGCCAGAGAATCAATTTCAACTTCATCTGGATAATCCATTGCGTAACAACTCACTGACAGGACAGCAAACAGCAGTAATATTCCCAGCCCTGTTATAAGTCGCTTACCGGCATTTACCATAACCTCTACTCCTTAATTCCTAATTTTGCCCACAGCAAACCGCCGCAAGCAAAGCAATTAAAATACGGTCTGTTAACCCAAGTCTGCTTAATCCTCATCACCACTATGAATGTAGCGATAAAACATTGGGAAAAAAGTAAAAAACAGCAGACAAAGCAGATATTCCAGCCCTTTGATGTAGGTATAATAATCTACAACAGTATAAATCTGCTCAACATGACCAACATTCATGAAAAAATCGAACATCGCAATTACCTCTCAAATAAAATAATTCAGTGTTTCTTTGCCGATGTGGCAAGTTTTCTACCGGATGTACTTTTGGCAGCTTCCTTAGTCATCCCGAAAAGTGCCAAAACAGCTGGCACCAATTGAGCCACAATCAGTAGAGCGCAGAATCCAACAAACAAGAGAACCAGAATTCCACTGCTATAGGTTTGGCTGGTATCTACAGCCAAAGCGGGTGAGACAGTCATAATCATCAAGACCAGAACGGTTAATACTGTTTTTACACTTCGCATCGAAACCTCCTTATATAAATTAATGAGTCAGACATGAACTTGGCGCATAACAAAAACACCGTTTGGCACTTTAATCGCCGTACTATACGTGCGAATTCTTCACATTGAAACAATTTTCTTCCGGATTGCGTAAGACCAAATCACAAGGACAAGCATAATCCCGGGAGAAGAAATGCAGGGGTCATGCCAGCTATGTTATATTTTTCTATAAAAGCACAACTGACTGTTTTTACAGTATTTATCCGCCCATGATAACCCTTTTTGTTCGGATTAACTGTATAACAAATCTATACATATCAGAACGGCATAAGGCTGAAATTCTGCGTAAAAAGATAGATAACTTATTGAGAAATATCGATATTACAAATGGATAAAAGTTGTATACAGTATACAGCGAACTGAATATTTTTTATATATATTTTTTGGGAAGATAGCAAGTGGGAAAGAGAAAAGATCCCAGAAAAGGGATCTTTTTATAGAAAAATATAATCCTACCGATTCTTCATTTCCAATAACAATAAAGTAACAACGATCAGAATCAGGACAAGGATGCTAAACCAGCTGTTGCTTCCTGCATGGGAACCTTTTTGCCAAAGAACTTCCGTCCACGATTTTGTTGCGCACGGTAATTTTCAAAGGCACAGCTCACAACCTGACGAATTTCATCCCAGCTTTCATCCGCAACCGGCCTTAACGCATGGTAGAAGATCCCTTCTTTACGGACTCTACGCAATAGTTCCAGAGGCATTTCATCGGAAACCAGGATAATCGACAAATTCTTATTACACTTTTTCAACAATGGGACAAATTTTACGATCTGCTGTTCATCAAACATACCGCCCAAAACGACCACTTGAATTGATTTGTCAAGAATACCTTCAAGAGAATTGAGCACCGAATCAGCAGTCTCTACCTGATAATCATCCTGTTGAAATATGCTGGCCATTTGCGCCCTGGCTGCCTTATCTTTATTTGCTATCAGAAGACCGTTCATGAATTCTACCTCGCTTGTATACTGAATCAAATTTATTGGTTAGAGCTTTTCTGCTCAGCTCCATGCTTTTTCGAAAACAATCCCTTCAGGGTACCAAAAAACAACAAACAAGCCGGTACCAGTTGAAAAACTACGATCAAAGCAAAAAAACCAATAAACAGAGTCAGCAACAACGATCCACCTTGACCAGATATTTCCGTTGCAGCAATAGCAGAAGAAACTGACGCTCCGACACATATCAAAGTAACCATCATGCTACGAATTATATTTTTCATCA
Organism: Thermodesulfobacteriota bacterium; assembly: GCA_034717915.1. Lineage (GTDB taxonomy): Bacteria > Desulfobacterota > Desulfuromonadia > Desulfuromonadales > Geopsychrobacteraceae > Desulfuromusa. Next base: position 22,323 of record JAYEME010000148.1, on the reverse strand, counting down.
CAACCTCCGGGATACTTAACTATCTAATGACTGAAAAGACTAACCAACTGCATATACAGAAGTTGTGCCAACATTCCGCCACAATTTATTATTATTCGTAACTCACTGCTATAACGTTATTATTTAACAATTTAGGAAATTATTTTTTGTATTCTTTCCCATGTGATGAATATCTTTTTCATACAGTTAAAAAATCAGATCTGACCGGTTAAATATCAAAGATGTAGGGATAACTACCTGTTATTATACAGCTTCATCAATAATCATAAACCTAGGCATACGCATCCGCCGCATATTTTATTTATTTTTATTTCTGACAGTTAATCCTTCCATTTTGTCTCTCGCATTCCTTTTTCCAACACCACCCAATATTATCTGGCAACCTTCTCCGCTTGCTTCTGCGACTTATCCCTTGACTGTTCTCTTTTCCCTTATTAGTATTAAACGCTTTGAAAATATGCGATTTGAACTTTGTTCGGTTTTCCCTCAGCTGATCTGGAAAGCAATTCACATCATCATGGATGAAAACTCAATACATAAAATTCTGATCATCGACGATGAGGCAGTTATCCGCGAGGGTCTCCGCCAGACTTTGACCATGGAAGGCTACCAGGTTGTAGCTGCCCAGAATGGGAAAGTCGGCATGGAGAAACTGCAGAAGGATAGTTTCAGTGTCGTTATCAGTGATCTAAAAATGCCCATCATGGGCGGTATTGAGGTACTGAAGACAATTTCAGTATTACAACCTAACGTCCCGGTTATCATTATTACTGGCTTTGCAACAGTCGACTCAGCCGTCGATGCGATGAAAAATGGGGCATTTGAATATCTGACAAAACCTTTTCTCCCCGAGCAGATTATGGAAAAGGTTGAAGCAGCGATTAAAAAACGACTGTTGAACCTTGAGTCAGAAGTTATTACCGATACTATCCCAGACGAGACTGTCGCCGAATCCTTCATTGGAAAAAGCGAGGCAATGCAGAAAGTCTTTCAGCGGATTCTTCAGGTTGCCCCAACAACAAGTTCTGTTTTAATTACTGGAGAAAGTGGAACAGGAAAGGAACTGGTTGCCCGAGCTATTCACAACAATAGCCCACGCAAAGATGAGCCCTTTGTTGCAATCGATTGCAATTCGCTCCCGGAAAACTTACTGGAAAGTGAACTCTTTGGTCATGTCAAAGGGTCGTTCACCGGAGCCACACAATCTAAGCCTGGTTTGTTCAGTGTCGCGAGTGGTGGCAGTTTATTTTTAGATGAAATTTCCAATTTAAGTATGGCAACCCAGGCAAAACTGCTCCGAGTTCTACAGCAACGTGAAGTCACCCCGATTGGTGGAACCAAGGCAACCCCTATCGATATCCGCTTGATCGCTGCAACAAACCGTGGGCTAGACAAATTGGTGGAGGAAGGACTCTTCCGTGATGACCTCTATTTTCGCCTGAATATCATTCCGATTGGTCTGCCGCCATTGCGTGAACGGGCAGGAGATGTACCGCTGTTGATTGGTTATTTCCTGAAAAAGTTTTCGGAAGATATCGGCAGGGAAATCAAAGGGTTATCTGCAGATGCACACCTGGCATTACACGACTATCCTTTTCCTGGTAATGTCCGTGAACTCGAAAATATCATCGAAAGGTCAGTGGTCCTGACGCAAGGGGATCTGATCCAGCGTGACAGCTTAGAGCTACCAAACTCACAGGGTCTTCCGGTTGACCAAGACGAGATGGTTGCTCCTATCAATACAGAAGAATTGAAGGAAGCGAAGCGGAGACTTCGTGAACAGGCAGTGGAGCCCGCTGAAAAGGCCTTTGTTTTTGCTGCACTGGAGAGAAATAACTGGAATGTGACCAAAGCGGCTGAAGAAACCGGAATGCTTAGACCCAATTTTCAGGCCCTACTGAAAAAACTGGGAATTTCAGTCAAAGATCATACCTAGTCCCAACTCCTCTAAGACTGTTCTTCCCCTGACCGCTCATCATCAGCTTTAAAATAGATGGAAAACCGCGTCCCTTCTCCTTCGCGACTATTAACGTCAACCCGACCACCGTGATTCTCAATAATTCCATAAGAAACAGATAATCCCAGACCAAAGCCTTTTTGCGATTTTGTTGAGAAAAATGGATCAAAAACCTTATCCAGATTTTCCTGACTGATCCCAGTACCGGTATCTTCAACAATAATTTTTATCTCCTTGTCCTTGACAACCCACTGTGTACTGATGGTCAGTTTACCACCATTTGGCATCGCCTGCCCTGCGTTGATAAACATGTTGAAGAATACCTGCTGAAGCTGATCAGCATCAACTTCGAGATCGGGCAAAGACTCTCCACTGTGAAACTGGATATCAACATCCTGAAAAATAATTTGATGGGACACCAGCGTCAGAGTATGTTCAATAATCCGATTAATCGAGTCCCGCTTTTTCTCTGGAAAGGACTCCCGGGCAAATTCCAACAGTCCACGGACAATTTTGGCACACCGTCCCGTTTCTGAAACAATCAGCTCAAGGTTATCTTTAACCTGCTGCGGCAGATCCGGAGTCTTTGATGACAACGATGCAAACATTAAAATACCAGTCAATGGATTGTTGATTTCGTGGGCAACACCCGCAACCAATTCTCCCATTGAAGCAAGTTTTGCAGAACGCAACAACTGACTTTGCATATCTGATATTTCAGCAGTCCGTTGCTCAACTTTAAGCTCCAGGGTGTTTCCCCATTCTTTCAACTCAAGCTGGGCCTGGCTCAGATTGTCGGCCATATCATTAAATGAACGCCCCAATTCCCCAATTTCATCTTTAGCGGATATCTGTACCCGGGCAGAAAGATCTCCGGCTGAAAGAGACTGTGTCTTTTCCAGTAGGCCGTGAATCGGGTCACAAATATATTTACGGGTTAGAAAATAGTGACAAATAGAAAGAACAATCAACATAATCGTAGTTGAAGTTATGACATCAGCATGGTGGGCATGTGCCAAGTCAGCCATTTGATCCTGAGTCATGACCAAATCAAGAACACCAATTTTCTTTTCCTCAGCCGAATGGATATGGCAAGCAGCGGTATAACAGGTCGGCTCATTATAAATACCCCGGGTCATACTCAGGTATTGGGTACCAGTGTCATCTGAAAAAGACCGACTCCGTTTTTCTACTGGGACATCAACCAGAGCCTTGGAATCGCCAAGGTGACAAAAAGAACAACTCTCATCGTCTTCACTCAGAACGGTTCCAATCTCATTCTTATGCATTGAAAAGTTAACGACACCTTCTTTCCCAAGGATGCGAATCCGTTTCACCCGTGGGGTTCTACCTATTTCCTCAATCATCAGCTGTAGCTGTTCACGATCATCCGCCAGCATTAAATGATTGGAGTCGCGTAAAATCATTTCTGAAAGCATATCTGCTTCCTGTAGTGCCTTTTCAGAAAATATTTTCTGCACCTTTTCTATATGTAAAAAAGCGGAAACAACCATGACAACAAGCAGGACAATACTTATTATTGCGGTATGTCTAATTGCCAATCGAACACGCATCTTTAACTCCTCAGTGAAAACAATTTGTGTGGCGGGGAACAGCTTACTGAACAAAAGGATTTTTTAAAACCCTTTTAAAACCATCTATTCATCAAATATCAGACAAAACTCCCCATTAAAGCAATTACTACCGATATCTTTCCGACCCAAGCTGTCAAGTGTTCCCATTGCCTTTTCTGTAAGGCTGAAGTATAAAAACTCTTCCTCTGTACTTAACCATAGGACAAACACAAATGGGATACAGGACTCTTCAACAAGCGGTCATCGATCTGGAAAGCGGTGGTCAACTGATCCGCATCAATCAATCGATTGAACCAAAACTGTTGGCGGGTGCAATTCAGAGGCGAGTTTATCAGCATCAGGGGCCAGCATTACTTTTCACAAACCTCACGGGCAGTCGTTTCCCCGCTGTTGCCAATCTGTTTGGCACTCTGGATAGAACCCGTTATTTATTCCGAGATACGTTGCGACAGGTAGAAGCCCTGGTTAAGTTGAAGCTTGACCCAAAAAGTTTGCTCAAATCGCCAACTGCTTTTTTATCTGCACCATCTGCAGCCCTGCACCTACTGCCGAAGAAGGCCAAATCTGCACCACTCTTAATGCATCAAACCAATATCAGTGACTTGCCACAGATAAAGAGCTGGCCGGATGATGGTGGTGCATTCATTACCCTTCCCCAAGTCTACAGTGAAAGCGGTAGAAACCCTGGGATTCGCTCCTCAAACCTGGGAATGTACCGGGTACAACTATCGGGGAATGACTACCATCAGGATCAAGAAATCGGCCTCCATTATCAGATCCATCGTGGTATTGGGGTTCATCATCAAGAAGCGCAGGAGCTTGGACAGCCATTTCGGGTCAATATTTTTGTCGGTGGGGCACCAAGCTTAACTGTCGCAGCGGTCATGCCACTCCCGGAAGGGATGCCGGAAATTTCTTTTGCCGGACTGCTTGGCGGTCATCGGATTACAATGGTGCAACCCCCCGGTTTTTTGCCAATGCCGGCAGAAGCAGATTTTGTTATCTGTGGCACCTTAGATCCGCAGCAACAAAAACCAGAAGGCCCCTTCGGTGACCATCTCGGCTACTACAGCCTGGCACACGATTTCCCCCTGGTTAAAGTTGAACGGGTCTACCACCGTCCTGATGCCATCTGGCCGTTCACTACAGTTGGCCGACCACCACAGGAAGACACCAGTTTCGGGGAATTCATCCATGAGCTGACCGGGGCACTGATACCAGAGGTTCTCCCCGGGATAAAAGCAGTACACGCCGTCGATGCTGCGGGAGTTCATCCTCTGCTGCTTGCCATTGGTAGTGAACGTTACACTCCCTACAGCAAAACAGACCGACCACAGGAGCTGTTGACCCAAGCCAATGCCATACTGGGACAAGGACAGTTATCCCTAGCTAAATACCTATTAATTGCTAACGAAAGTGACAATCCACAACTTGATGTCAACAACATTCCAGAAATGTTCCAACACTTACTAGAAAGGGTCAACTGGCTGCAGGATTTACACTTTCAGACTGCGACAACAATTGACACCCTTGACTATAGTGGTCACGGCCTGAATCAGGGCTCGAAAGTCGTCATCGCCGCAGTTGGAGAAAAACGGCGCGAACTGCCGACAAAAATTCCTGAAAACTTAAACTTGCCACGCGGTTTCAAAAAGCCCGCAATTGCTCTCCCAGGCATTCTGCTGGTAGAGGGGCCTGTCTGCAGTGAATATCGACCGGGTGAAGATTTGAATCTGCTGCGATTCGGCAAAAAAATGGGCGTAGACGACCCAATCAACAATTTTCCATTGATCATGATCGTTGATGACAGTGATTTTTGTGCCGCAACGTTGAATAACTGGCTCTGGGTTTGCTTTACCCGTTCCAATCCAGCGGCAGATATTTATGGAATTGGGAGTTTTTCAAAAGCAAAACATTGGGGTTGCTCAGGGTCGCTACTCATTGATGCACGCAGCAAACCTCACCATGCTCCACCCTTGGTCGATGACCCTGAGATTGAAAATCAAGTTGACCAATTGGCAACTCATGGTGGGCCACTACAGGGAATCATTTAATTTAATCTGTTTTTTTCGAAGATTCAATTCTGACGGCTTTTTTGAACCACCATTACCGTAGGTGGGACATGCTCGAATGGTGCTTATTTAAAGAAATTTCCAGCAAAAACGGGACTGTCCTCAGCTTTATCGGAGGCTGTCCCAGGCTTTTGCGGTGCGAACTACGGCAGTTCTTCGTGGGTCGTAAACTTCGGGACAGCCCCCGATGGAACTGGGGGCAGTCCCAAGTTTACTGCAATACGGGCTAACCTAGCGTCTACAAATAAGAAAGACACCTGCCAAGAGGAGCGTCACCCCGAGCATCCTTTTGAAATCAATCGGGATACCGCGCATGCCAAATAAACCGTAGTGATCCATCACCATTCCAGCAATTAACTGAGAGACTATCGTCAAAGCCAACACAGCAGTTGTCCCGATACGTGGCACCCCGACAATCGTCATGGTCACAAAGAAAGCGCCAAATAAACCACCGCTTAATTGCCACCAGTCCGCATCAGGGACACGCCTGAAACTCCCTTGTCCACTCGCGAGTGAAGCCAGAAGCAGAACCACGGTTCCAACAGCAAAAGAGATCGTAGCCGCCTCCAAGAACCCTGTCTTTTCTGCCAACCGAGCATTAATTGAAGGCTGCACTGCAACTGCAACACCGCCAACAGCCATGAGGATAATAAGGACGAGATTCGACATTATCGTATCTTTTCACTCTGTTTCTGGCAATCAAGGCAGAAGGGGGATTCAGGGCGAACATTCAGACGGGAATAGCCAATCGGCTCTTCACAACGGCGACACTCACCATAATGTTCCCGCTTAATTGCAAGCAAAGCAGCTTCAACAAGAACCAACCGTTGCTGATGTCCAGCACGATTAGCCACAGCCATAGCCTGTTGCTGCAATGCATCCATTCTGGACAACCGCCCGATTGGCTGGTCTAAATCAACAACCTGGCTGCTAGCCGAGGATTCTGTGAGCAGCAGCTCCAACTCCTCTTGCAGTAACAATAATTTGCTATGAAGTGTGATCTGCTGATCAGCCGTCAAGTCCTCCATCAACTGGTTCGCTGACGCACCAGTTTTGAGACAACCTTAAACCCATCGGTTCCAGCCACCTTAATCAACTGAAAAAGAGCTGTTTCTGTTGTGGTAATCACTGCACCGGCTTGGGCAGCTGAGCTGATCGCATTGTCGTAATCACTCTTAAAACGTGAACTGACGGCATCTCTGACCAGGTGGACAACATAGCCACGATCCAACAGATCAAGAACCGTCTGAAAAACGCAAACATGTGTTTCCATTCCGACAATCAAAATTTGTTTAGAGCCACTTTTTTCCAGCGTGGAAATAAACTTATCTTCACCAAAACAGCTGAAAGACATTTTCTCGATACAATTTTTTTCTGTTGCTCCATTTAATTGAGCCACAGTATGACCAAGACCCTTCGAATATTGTTCAGTTGCAATAATCGGAAGACCCAGGGATTTAAAACCTTCAATCAATAAATTGGCATTAAGAACCAACTGTTGATACAAATCCTGATGCATTGCTGGAACCAGTTTTTCCTGCACATCAATAACCAGTAGAGCTGTTTTTTCAGCATCGAGCCAGAATTTATCTTTTATTTCAGCCATATTACTCTCCTCTAAAAGGGAAATACTCAAATTCTATTGCGCAAAATTCGCATAATCAAGACACCTAAGATTGACAACAACAATCCGACACAGACAAATAGATAACCCATAGCATGACCTTCTCCCCAACCCAAGATATCCTTCCCTCTCATAAATAAAATCAGGGCAACGCCACCAAAGGTCAGAATACCGCCAATAATATAGGAAGAAAAAGCGATCAGTGGCCAGATCAGATCCTTAAAAGTCATCATTCCACTCCAAAAAACAAAGGGGCTACCAAGTGGCAGCCCCTTATTTACTTACTTAAGAAAGTGACAGATTAAAAATGGTGCCCGCCGAAGACAAAAGCATAAATCATCAGCACGGTTAAAGCTACCCCTATCAATACAGCGGTAAAACCAAATCCTTTGAAGATGAAATCATAGAGAGCACCGCTTGGTTTCTCAACTTCATATTGCTCCAGGATTCCCTCTTCCTCGTAGCGTTTCCATTGATCACCACGCTCTTCAATAAACTCTTCCTTTGGCAATTCGCCGTTGAAGACCACAAAATCCATCGGGAACTTCTCTGGCCGTCCGTGAGTATTGAAAAAATGAACCGTGAAGATAAATCCGGTCGCCAACAATGCTTCATCAGAATGAATGATGGTTGCAACATTGAACACCCAGCCTGGTAGCGCCGCACCGAAGAACTCAGGGAACCAGAGCATCAAGCCGGAGCCACCGATGGCGAACATACCCCAGAACACTGCAATAAAATCGAATTTTTCCCAATACGTCCAACGATCGAAGGTTGGCTTTGGCCCCATGAAAAGGAACCAACGCACCATAGCTGTTACATCATTAATATCACGCAAATTAGGACAGAGAGATTCTGGACCGAAGAGTCGATGGAAAAGTTCAGCTGGATATTGCAGCTTATAAAACAAGAACTTAGCACTCATAGCCAACGCCATCGCAAAATAGACAAAGGTGATTGCGGCTCCAAGGCGGTGCAGTGAGCCAGCATTTGCCGAACCTCCCAAGAAATCCATCAACACTTTAGCCCAGGCCTGATCGGAAAACTTTAACGGCAATCCCGTCAGCGACAATAACAGGAAACTGGTGATGACCAGTAGGTGCATAAAAATATGAACCTTGGTAAAGCGCCGATAAATCTTATGCGGATTATCAATGTGGTGTAAGTGACCACCTGCCGCAAGAGCCTTCTTCTTTTCATTATTCTCAATAAATCCGCGGAACATCCACAACAGGGAGTGGAACCAGAAAACCCCAAAAGTTCCAACTAACAGTGTACTCATAGCGATATAGGTATAAAACAGAATTGGGTAATTTTCTCGATCTGTCATGTCACCATGAGAGTAAAACTTAACAAACTGTGCGGAAGCATTTTCATGACATTTGGCACAGGAAACAACCAACCTCTCAGGACTAAGGCTTGAGGCTGGATCGTCATTTGGCAAAACCTGGTGAGCAGTGTGACAGTCGGCACAACCAGCAACTTTTTCCGGATAACCAAGGTGGAAATTTTTACCGTGATAGCTTTCAAGATAAGATTCAACAGCAACGGGGAAGACATGATTTCTGTGCATCATCTCTTCATCGGCATGACAGGTCATACAGGGCTCGGTACGAAAGCTTGCCCTTTCACGTGCATCCATCTCATCGACAGATGCAATAGTATGCAGCCCGTGACAATCGATACAGGCGGCACCATCCATATTACCTTCCGCAACTGCTTTGGCATGAATTGAAGTGTGGTATTCGTCAAAGGCTGTGTCGTGACAACTTTTACAGGTTTCATTTGCGCGTTGTTTGTCCCCTTTCCAAGCCGTTAACTCATGGATTTCATCGTGGCAAGAGGTACAGTTTAAATTGATATTGGCATGATCAAAATGGTGAACACTATCAAAGTATTCTTTAAATTCCTGTTTATGGCAGCGTGCGCAATCAACTGGATCTGGCATGAGATCGCCTTCCATGTGCGCATCGAGATCGGTTAATTCAACATGACAGGCGACACAGCCATTTGCACCGTGAACTGAAGCAGTAAAATCCTCAGCAGAGGTCACATCCTCATGACATTCCAGACAGGCTTCCGGGGAGGCGGTTACCCCTGCAGAAATAGCTGGGATTCCCCATAATAAAACCGATAATAGTGCAGAATAAAACAGGAAATTACGCATTGAAACACTCCTTAAAATAGCATTTTCAATAAAACTTGAAAAAGGTACAGGTAGGATCGACGTGCACAAGAAACGGTAAGGTGTTTACAGCGCTGACTAGATGAGTGGCATCATCCAATCAATATCCTGTCCTCTCAAAAAAAGATCCTCAAAACATCCATAGTGTATATTTTTATCATACACAGTTAAATCTACCCTGATCATTTTTTTTTTACAACAAAAAAACTGACAATTTTATCAGATCAATAATAATTAAAATTATTTCATACATACCTATAATGCTGTTATATTCCTACCAATTGGTAATAAAAAAGGCGACTCCACCGGAACCGCCTTTTTAGTTCTATGATAGAAAATCAGCTTATTTAGTCACTAATTCAAGAACCTGATCAGTGAAAGGATTAGCAAAGAGAATGATCATAGCTACAACGAAAACGTAGATAGCCAGAGACTCAACCATTGCCAGACCAATCATCATAGTGGTCAGAATTTTACCGGAAGCACCAGGATTCCGTGCAACACCTTCACAAGCACCTTGAATAGCATGTCCCTGACCGATACCGGTACCAATAGCTCCAAGACCCATACCAATACCAGCTGCCATCACACACCAAGCAAAAAACTCCATTTTTTCTCCTTTTTGTTATCCGACTAAGATTAATTGTTCCTAAATAATATAGGACTGACTTTCCACACGTGTGGAAAGTATAAAAAATTGATTCAGTGAGCCTCTTCCAAAGCGCCTGCAATATAGATCATTGCCAGCAAAGTAAAAACAAAAGTCTGAATAAAGGCAATCAATACCCCCATCAGCATCATTGGAATTGGCAGAAATAATGGGACTAACGCTAAGAAAATCATCAAGACAACTTCATGTCCGTACATGTTACCAAAAAGACGCAAAGACAAAGAGAGAGGTCGTGCCAGATGGCTGATCAATTCAATAATAAGCATTAAAGGTGCCAGCCAGAGAATTGGTCCCATGAAATGCTTGATATAGCCGAAACCATGTTTTTTGATTCCAACAACATGAGTCAAGACAAATACCGTTAAAGCTAAGGCAATATTCGTATTGAGGTTAGCTGTGGGAGGATAAAAACCAGGAATGAGAGCTAAAAGGTTGCTCACCAGAATAAACAGAGCAAAGGTGGCAATCAGAGGAAAATAAGCCTTACCTTCCTCACCCATCGTTTCCTCAATTAAGCCCTCGATACCACCAACAACCGACTCCATGAGATTCTGCACACCAGAGGGAACCAGCGTCAACGACCGGGAAGCTAAAAAAGCAACCACAATCAATATGGCCATTACCAGCCAAGTGTATGTGACGTGTTCACCGATATGCAGATGTAGTTGATCCGTAATCCACTGCAGAAACAAAAAAGGATGGGTCATGGGCTAAACTCTCCTATATCTTTTACGTACCTAATAAAGTCGCCTGACCGTTGAAATCAGAATATTGATAACGATCACTGAGAGACCGACCGATAGTGCCAGAGGATGAATCCCGCCGCGCACCATGAGTAAATAGATTGAAACTGTAATAAATAGTAAGCGAAACAAGTAGTTAAGTTTATAACTTTTTTCCGCAGCATGTCGCGGGTTGTTTAACACTTTCAACAACGAACGCCCCATCCAACGGTAATTGATGATAACCAGAACCCCACCGGCAAGAACTCCAATGGTCACCGAGAATGACTGCCAGAACAAACTTAACAGAACCAGGACAACCAGGATTATCCAGTTACGGACAGCCAATTCAGCCAGTAGCTGATCATCCTTCTGCGTCATGATCTCTATGCGGTTGTTCTTCTAGCTGCTGACGTTTTAATTCTCGAGTTGTCAGTATATAAACGTTGCGAAACCCAGCAATGATCCCGATTAATAGCATGATCAGAGTGAACATTGGACGTGTATCCAGCCACTGGTCCAAGTAAAACCCCATTGCCAGACCAATAAGCATCGAAACAACCAGGGAAATTCCTATACTTGATAAAAACCCGAGACTTTTAAATAATTGCCGTTTTTCTTCGTCCATTGAGAGGTCACCAAATAGCGGAAACTACCGTAAAAGCGGGTCTTAAGTACCACAGGGACACTAAAAGAGTCAAGACAGTTTATCCAAACAATACAAATAGAATGATGCTTCAAGGAACTCACAACTGCAAGCTACAACAGCTTTAGCACCCAGTCCTAGATAAAAAAACGCCCCAGAATCTGGGGCGTCTGACACGCTGATATTATTCTTCAGTTTCAGGCTTTCGCCATCTGTACCGAAGTCAAATTATCACCATCTGGCATTAACTGCTGAATTCCAAGTGAGATAAAGTTATTTGGTGCAAAAATCAATCCCTGCGGGACAGACTTGCTGATTAGAACCTTGCCAATAGTCGATCCGGTTGTACTGGTTAATTTGAGCTTGTCACCATCTGCAATCCCGATCACCCTGGCATCTTCTGCATTTACCTTAAGAACCCCTTCAGGCTCTACTTCTAATGGTGCCGGTGCCCAAGTCGAAGTCGTTCCAAAATGACCTGCGGAAGTACCAGTCAACAATTGCAGCCCATCTGCGCCATTATCCGCCGTGAGCAACTGATACTTGAGGCTCTGATCAGAAATCTGGGGCAAACTTTGCAGGCAAGTGTGGCGATCATCATCAAGAAAGTCAGCCTCAGCATATAGGGAAGTTAATTCATTGATTTCATTAAAGATATCAACTCTGCTGAAGGTGGATGAATTTTTATTCAAGCGGCCATAGAGCTCAGCAAAAATTTCCCAGTCTTCGCGACTCTTACCAACCGGGCGGATTGCCTGGCTAAAACTGCGCACGCTGTGATCAAGAGAGGTAAAGCTACCCGACTTCTCAGCATAAGAACTCCCCGGCAAAACAACTGTTGCCAGACGGGTAATTTCTGAAGGGAAGATGTCCTGAACGACCAACACCTCAACTTGTGCCAAAGCCTTCATCCAGCGACCGCTGTTAGGGAAACTCTGCGGGTTAGTCGCTGCCAGATAAAGAAAACGAACCGTCCCGGCTTCGATCTCCTGCAAGATCCCCTCGGCATCAAGCCCCCCATCGGGAAGATCACATCTCCATGCTTTAGCAAATTTTTCTTTATTATCAGCATAACCCTGGAATCCGGGTAGATTTTCTGGATAGACCCCCATATTGAGAACACCCTGAGTATTCCCTTTTTCATCCAGAGGAAACAGGCCACCGTTGTTATTTAAAGCACCGCTGAGAATAGCCAGATTGGCAACAGCTGCCGCCTTTGAGGTACCGAATGCCGACTTGCAAATATCAGAACCAAAAATAACCGCAACGTTTTCTGCCTTGCCAATAATATCTGCGGCTTGTTCCAAAGCTTCGCGGCTAAGCCCCGTAGCTTCAAATACTTTTTCCAGATCAACCGCTTCCAGATCAGTCTTCAACTCATCAAAATTAGAAACTGTCTGCGTCAGCTTAGCTTCATCAAGATGACCCAAGTCCAGCAACAGCCGACCAAGTCCACTTGCCAGGGCTATTTCACTCCCCGGTTTATAGCTGAGCTGACTTTCAGCAAATTGGGTCAAGTGAATCTGGCGCATATTGGCGATCACCAGCTGACCGCTATTACGCCGAACCGCATCCTGAATTTTCCAATCAACGGCTGGAGCTTCCGCGGAAGGATCAGCGCCGAAGACGAGAATTGCATCAGCATTACCGATAGCTGCCATTCTGTTACTGGCACCATGCACACCAAGCCCTTTGTCAAGTGCACGCAACGCCCGCATTGCACCAAAACGAGCTTCGGTATCAATATTATTACTCCCGATCGCCGCTCTAAAAAGCTTTTGAAACAGGTAATTTTCTTCATTGGTCAAGCGTGGAGAAGAAAAACCGGCAATAGCCGCCGCACCACTCTCTTGGGTAATCCGCTCGATATCCGCAACCACCCGTTCCAACGCAGCATCCCAGGAAACCGGCTTCTGCTCAACTTTGGGCTCGACCAGACGCTGATTACTGTTGATGTAACTGTAGCCAAAAAAACCACCGACACAGAGAGTCCCTTTATTGGTTGTCCCTTCATCATCGGAAGTGACACGAAGAACCTCATTGTCCAGAACATTGAGATCGATCTGACACTGATTGGGGCAGTAGGTACAGACAGATGGAACTTTAGTTAGTGCCCAGGGTCGAGCCTTGAACTTGAAAGGCTTCGAAATCATGGTTCCGGTCGGACAAACCGCGACACAGTTCCCACAGTAGGTACAGTTTTCAACCTTCTTATCGATAAAAGCCCGATCCCCTTTGTCGTTAACAAACAGGGCATCTGCACCAATAAGTTCATGGCAGACCTTGACACATTTTTCACAGAGAATGCAGCGGTTTGGAACCTGTTGGATCAACGGCCAGTGGTTAATCGTTTCGGGATTGACGTCGTCAGCCTGGAACTCCTGATGGGTAACATCCAGCTCGTAGCAAATATCCTGTAAATCACACTCACCACCAGCATCACAGACCGGGCAATCGAGGGGATGATTCACCAGAATCAGTTCCATGATCTGTTTACGGCTACGGGTCAGTTTTTCTGACTGCGTAGTGACATTGATCCCCTCTTTAACCGGGGTATTACAGGCGGTCATGGGGCGATCAACACCCTCTATTTCCACTGCACAAACCCGGCAGGCACCTGTTGTCGATATTTTTTCTAACCAACAGAGGGTTGGAATATGAATATCCACTTGCCGAGCGGCCTCAAGAATTGTTGTGTCCTTGGGAACGCTTACCGACTTACCGTCTATCGTCAGGTTGACCATATTATATTACCTCGAATGTGGCTGGCTTTGCTCCAGGCCGGAATCTGCTCAGGAGACAATTTGTGTGTTTTTATTTTTATATTGCGATCATCGAAACACGGTAACAGCGCAGGCAACGCTCTGCTTCCATAATTGCTTCACTATCTGAGAAACCGAGCTCGACTTCGTTATAGTTCCCGGCACTGGCTCGCTCTTTACCGTGGATCTCATGCTGATCAAAACGCTGCACGGCATCAAGCCAAGGAACATCTTCATTTTCATCGTAAACACCGAGATTAGACAGAATATCCTCGTGGAAATCTTCGTCGGTCAGATAAGCCTCACCCTCTTCCAGCCAACGCTCAATCACCTTGGCAGCACGGTGGGCATTTCCAACACAGGCCACAACTGTCAGGGGACCAATCTCCGCATCACCAGAAGCAAAAACGCCGTCCATATCGGTCAGTAGAGTCCGTGAGAGCGGATTCCCCATCTCATCATTCAGATCACGGTCTGCTGCATTTTTCAATGGGATATACTTCGTAACAACGGTGTTCCAGCGGGTAATTTTTATGCCGGTATCCTCGGTAATAAAGGAGAGGTCAGGATCCTGACCGATAGCCGGAATCAAAGTATCGCATTCAACGATGAATTCACTGCCCTCAATTGGCTGCGGACGGCGACGACCTGAATCATCAGGCTCACCCAACTTCATCTTTAAACACTCAACTCCCGTAACTTGATTCTTATCATCAACGACAATTTTCTTCGGCAGCACCAGAAACTCAAACCGGACACCCTCCTCCTCAGCACCTTCGATCTCCCAGGGGTCGGCCGGCATCTCTTTTCGGGTTCGACGATAGAGCAGAATCGATTCGTCGGCGCCTTCACGCAGAGCCACCCGAATACAATCCATTGCGGTGTTCCCGCCACCAACAACACAGACTTTTTTGCCCATGCCAGTCGGCTTGCCCATATATGCCTCACGCAAAAACTCAACTCCACCCTCGAGGAAACCGCTGTAGCCAGCATCCTCACCTTCAACACCCATTGGTTTTGACTTGTGGGCGCCCGGCGCAAGAAGAACCGCATCAAATTTTTCTTTCAGATCCATTAAACTGATATCTTTTCCAACCCTGGTATCGTAAATAATTTCAACACCCATAGAACAGATGATGTCAATATCACGCTGCAGAATATGGCGCGGCATCCGATAGGCGGGGATGCCGACAGCAATCATGCCGCCGCCAAAACCTTCCGGCAATGCCTCATAAATAGTGCAGGGATACCCCTCAAGAGCGAGATAGTAAGCAGCTGCCAGTCCGGCTGGACCAGCACCGACAATGGCGACCGTCTTATCTTTTTTCGGTTTGGGCTGCATTAATGGCTGATGATTATGCTTCCACTCATAGTCTGAAGCCGTCCGCTTAAGAACCATGATATTGATTGGACTATCGACATTGGCACGGCGACAGGCAGTCTCACAAGGGTGCGGGCAAACCCGGCCACAGATTGCCGGCAGAGGCATACTTTCACGGATAACGTCGAGTGATTCATCAAAACGGCGATCTTTAATCGCTTCAATGTAGGCAGGAATATCAATATGAGAAGGACATTTATCCTGACAGGGGGCCGTCATCTTAAGTTTGTAGTCAACCGCTTTTTTCTCTTTGTTATCCCCACGGATATAAGCAAGATAATCATCCCTGAAGTGCTTGACCGTATCAACAATTGGAATTGCTGAGGTCATGCAAAGAGTACATTTACAGTTCTGTAGCAACTCAGCAATGTTCTCAATGGTATCCAGATCGCTCTCGGTACCTTTTCCTGAAACGATCCGTGCCAGAGTGTCCTGCATGACCCGAGTCCCCTTTTTACCCGGGGAACATTTGGCACAGCAGTAATCTTCTTGAACATGCTTGGCATATTCTGCAGCCATGGCAACGACATCAACATTGGGGTCGTTGAGAATCAACCCATCCCACCCCATAAAGGCTGAAATCTGCTTCTCACCATCAAAAGTAACCGGCAGTTTCTTTTTGGCAACCTCAACCTCGGCATCGCCACCCTGGCGATTATCGATAACCTGTCTTCCCCAACTGGAAAAAGCAACCTGTGACAAACCGGCCTCCTATGACCTGTTTCGACCCTCCAAAAAAGGAAGGTCGAAAAACCCGCTAATGGGTAGAATCACCAGATGTTCTGGCGGTTTTCAGTACTTGGAATCGTATACAGTATGCAGGTAGATACCACAAACAATGACCCTAAATCAAGGCTATTTTTTTTCAGAAAAAGACGAATAAAAAGTGGCAAAGGTAAGGAAAATCAATTTGTTAGATTGAGAAAATTTCGGCTAATTTACTCTTTCCAGGGAAGTGCTGGCGGCTCATTTTCAATCAGCCAGGCTCCCGGTTTCGTCAGCTTTTCCTGAATCAATCGCCACTGCTGTTCCCAGCGCCATTCCTTGATCCTGCTTGAGGGCAGACGATAATACTCCATCACATACACAGCAGCTGCCCGCCCCTCCTGTGGATACATGTCAATACTCAGAATACGGCTCTCAACAACGTGAAGATCTTTATCCTCAGTAAATTGCTTCAGAAAAGCACCCCGAACGTCCGGATGCACATAACCAGCCGCATTCGGATAATCGCTCCAACGCATCGATTCACTGAACCCCTGACCGATTTTATCTAATCCAGGGCCAACATCGACCGTGCCAAGACAGGCAGTTAAAAACGGACTCAACAGTAATAAAGTGAATAAGTTTCGCATAGCAACCTTTTTTTTGGACAGGGCAGTAGGTTCAATTCTGACCTTTGGCGCCATTTTTCTTCAACTGAGAAATGGTCATTCCATAATCGTCAGCACCGAATACAGCGCTTCCTGCGACAAAAACATCGGCTCCTGCAGCAGCAATCTGTTCGATATTATCTACCTTTACCCCGCCATCAACCTCTAGCTCAATCGGCAAGCCAAGAGTATCGATCCGCTGACGCAACTCGGCAATTTTTGACAAACTACTCTCGATAAATGATTGCCCACCAAACCCGGGATTGACCGTCATCAATAACACCAGATCCAACTCAGGCAAAATAATATCCAGAGCAGAAAGAGAGGTTGCCGGGTTTAAAGAAACGCCTGCTTTTTTCCCCAACGACTTAATCAGTTGGACGGTACGGTGCAAATGTCTGACCGCTTCGGCATGAACCACAATAATATCAGCACCAGCTTTGGCAAAATCAGGAATGTACTGATCAGGATTTTCAATCATCAGATGAACATCCAATGGCAACTCAGTCACCGGCCGGATCGCATCAACGACCAAAGGGCCGATCGTAATATTCGGGACAAAGTGGCCATCCATAACATCAACGTGGACATAATCAGCACCGGCGTGATCGATGGCTTTGACTTCCTTGCCCAAACGGGAGAAGTCAGCTGAGAGAATTGAAGGGGCAATTTTAATCATGGATTAACTCCGGAAACAGGGCGAACACAAGGTTCGCCCTCATTCATTCAATCCGATCGCACAAATCGTGCGGCAAAAAAAGCATCCATAGCGCCGTGGCGATGTGGATAACTGCGCAAAGTTCCTTTAGCGGTAAACAGATCAGCCCAGTTCGATGGGGTTGATTCCGCCAGATTTTCCAGTTTAAATTCTGAATGATCTTCCAGAAAATGGTCAATAACCGCATCGGTTTCAGCACGACTGAAAGTACAAACCGAATAGAGCAATTTACCACCGGGTTTAACCAGCGGTGCAATATTTTCCAGAATCTGACGTTGCAGGACAGCCAGCTCCTTGATGTTAACAGGAGATTTATTCCAACGCCCTTCCGGGTTACGCCGCAGCACCCCGAGTCCACTACAGGGAGCATCAAACAAGACCCGATCAAAACTCTGTGTCTCAAGAAAATCAGGAGATTCAGTCAGATCCCATTGTCGAGCAACAATTGAAGAACATCCCAACCTTTGAGCTCCCTCTTCAATCAACTCCACCCTTCGGGGATATTTGTCCAGAGCGATAATTTCTGCCTTGTTATTAGTCAACGCCGCCAGATGAGTTGTTTTCCCGCCAGGGGCAGCACAAGCATCCAGAATTTGTTGTCCAGGATGGCTATCTAACAGATAAGCCATCAACATACTGGCTTCATCCTGGATCTGATACCAACCTTCAGAGTCTCCCGGCAGAGTTTTTTCAGCACGCTGGTCAATAGTCACCCCTTCAGAAGCAAAAGAACAAGGGTGAGATTGATATCCAGCTGCAGCCAGAGCAGTCAAAAAATCTTCACGGGTTGTTTTTAAGCTGTTAACTCGCAAGGTCAAAGGTGGCGGTGTTGCCAAACTTTCACCCAGAGCCCGGGCTTCAATATTTGGCAGCTGTCGCATCAACTCTTTGGACAACCAACCCGGTTGGCTACAAACATGCTGGAGGTAAGGCTTAATCTTTTCTGGAGCAGGCCAAGAGATATCAGCGCGCCCCCGATCGAGAGAACGCAGCACCGCATTTATGAAGCCCACCGCTGCGTCCAAATGGAGTTCACGAGCCAGTTCTACCGTTGAATTAACCGCCGCATGAGCTGGAACTCGATCCAATTCGAGAAGTTGATAGGTGCCAAGTCGCAACAGCCATAAAACTTCCGGCTGCAAGCGCTGCAAAGGCTGGTTGCAGAACTGCGTCAAAGCAAAATCGATCCGACCCCGCAGGCGCAGAATCCCATAGACCAACTCAGTTACCAGACGCCGATCACGCAAATCCAATTTGGAGCGATCCAGCACGGTATCAAGCATCACATCAGAAAAAGCACCGTCTGCGACCCGCTGCAGAATTTCGTAGGTCGCTCTCCGGGGGCTATCAGTCGGAGCAGATGACACCTAAACCGACATCCCTTCCAGACGCCGGATTCGTTCTTCCATCGGCGGGTGTGTCGAGAACAGTTTAGCTAATTTCTTGCCACTTAACGGATTGACAATAAACATATGTGCCGTCGCCTCATTGACCTTCTTCATCGGCATACGCTGATTGGACATCTCCAGTTTGCGCAACGCGTTAGCCAGACCATGCGGATTACCGCAGAGTTCTGCCCCTTTTTTATCCGCTCCGTATTCACGCGAACGAGAAATGGCCATTTGCACCAACATGGCGGCGATCGGAGCCAGAATCATCATCGCAATCATGGCAATCGGGTTGCTGTCTTCATCATCTCGGCCACCAAAGATCATCGCCCACTGTGCCATATGAGCCATGTAGCTGATCGCCCCAGCAAAGGTTGCCGCAATCGAACCAATCAGAATATCGCGATTCTGCACATGAGCCAGCTCGTGAGCCATCACCCCTTTCAGCTCTTCGCGATTGAGAACCTGCATAATTCCCTCAGTTGCAGCAACAACTGCATGTTTGGGATTCCGCCCGGTAGCAAAAGCATTGGGTGTCGGCTGTGGCAACAGATAAACCTTTGGCATGATGAGATTATTCTGCTGGCAGAGTTCACTGACAACCTCATAGAGCTCACCGCTCTGAGTCTCCTTACCACGATACATCTTGACGACAACCTTATCGGAAAACCAGTAACTGCCAAGATTCATCACCGCAGCTATGACCAGAGCAATGAGAGCGCCACTCTGCCCTCCAAGAGCACCTCCAGCAAAAACCAGCACCACGGTCATGAGAGTCATTAACATTATGGTACGCATCATATTCATTTTTTTATCCTTTGTTATTTTAAGTGTTCGTAACCCGCCGCAGGGGCGCCGCTTGCTGCGCCCTCTTACCGTCAGAACGGAACCACAAATCAGGGCGCAGCAAGCAGTGCCCCTACATTTAGCTCAACCGGGTTCCGGTAAATAGTGGTCTTCCACTGAGAAAATTCATCGCAGAAAGCCGCTTTTTACCCGGCAATTGCAGCTCACCGATAATTAGAGTTCCGCCACCACAGGCAACCCGCACCCCCGTTTTATCAGCAGAAAGTATAGTTCCAGGCTCACCGGATATATCCATATCAATCGCCGTCGCTGCAATTTTCAAAACATCTTCATCGAGGTACGTATAAGCTCCGGGCCATGGATCAAGACCCCGCACCTGGTTATGAATCTCGATTGCCGATTTTTTCCAGTCGATCAAACCATCTTCCTTTTTCATCATCGGAGCATAACAACTCAACTCGTCATCCTGCTTTTCTGGAGCCAGCGAGCCCGCACAAAGTCGGTGCAAGGTTTCTTCCAGCGTCTTTCGACCCAGCAGAGCGAGACGATCATGCAACTGCCCGGCGGTTTCATTCGCGCCAATATCCAAACTGTGTTTAACCAGCATATCCCCGGTATCAAGACCGACATCCATCAACATTGTTGTGATCCCTGTTTCGGTTTCACCGTCAATAATTGCTTTGTTAATTGGTGCGGCACCACGATATTTAGGCAGTAGAGAAGCGTGAACATTAATACAGTGGTAGTGAGGGATCTCGAGAACCACTTTGGGTAAAATCTGCCCGTAGGCAACGACAATAATCAAATCCGGCTGTAAATCCTGTAGTTCTTTCACGGCTAGCGGATCACGTAATTTCTGCGGTTGAAAAACCGGAATTCCCTGCTCAAGAGCCAGCTGCTTGACCGGGGATGCGGCAAGCTTTTTACCTCGCCCCTTGGGACGATCGGGCTGAGTATAGACACCAACCAGATTAACCCCGGAGGCCAGCAACCCTTCCAGAGCCGGCAATGCAAACTCCGGAGTTCCCATAAAAACCGTGCGGAGGTTCTCAGGCTGAGGCATTTTCAGCTTCCTTTTCTTTTAGCATCTTCATATATTTTTTCCTGAAAATTGAGCGCTTCAAAGGGGAGAGACGGTCGACAAACAAAATCCCTTCAAGGTGATCAATCTCATGCTGCATCCCGATTGCCAACAAGCCTTCTGCTGCTCGCTCATGGACATTCCCATCCGTATCCTGATAACGCAACGTTGCCGTCGAGCGACGTTTTACATTGGCCCAGTATCCAGGGACAGAGAGACAACCTTCTTCTTCCAAAGAATCTCCATCACCGGCAATAATTTCTGGATTCACCGCAACCAAAAGGTCATTCGGCTCATCGCTACCGGAGCAATCAAGAATAATCAGACGCTGTAGAGCCCCAACCTGCGGTGCAGCCAAACCAACCCCCGGAGCAGCATACATCGTCTCCACCATATCATCTGCCAGTTGTTTAAGTTCGGCATTAAATTCGGTGACTGGCAGCGATTTTTGTTTTAATAATGGATCCGGGTAATGCAAAATTTCTCGTAAAGCCATATTCTTTCTCCGGCGGTTAATACTGTTCTAAGTAGGTTAAAAATGTAGATCTTCCTGATCATCCAATTTTCATTTTACCGCTTTACCAGTTCTACAGTCAACAATAGGGAAACGGATTTGGAAGGATTACGGAAACAGCAACAGTTTTAATGCGAATACCAGCACTGTCACAGTAACAACTTTTTTGATCCAGTCGTGCCCTTTGTCAACTGCCAACTTCGGTCCAATCATTCCTCCAATTGAATTTCCAGCAGCCAGAGCAAATCCCAGGAAATAATCGACCTGCCCGTGATAAATAAAAACCCCGAGGGCAATAAAAGTGTAGGCAAAGATGACAAATACCTTGATCGCATTGATCCGTACCAGATCAAGCCCATGAATCATCAGTACCGTAATAACGATAAACCCGACACCCGCCTGGACAAACCCACCATAGATGCCGACACCAAAGAAAGAGATAATAATCAGGGTTTTCCGCCACAAACCGAACTGCACATTTTCTTGCCGAAACCGCTTCATTGGATCTATAGCAGTAAATATCAGCACCCCAATCATAATCAATGCCAGCACCCGCTTAAACAGCTGATCATCAAGATTGATTGCCAGATTTGCTCCAACCCAACTCCCTAGCAGCGCCGGAGGAGTACAAAGTAGCGCCAACTGCATGGGTAGCATCCCGCGTTTACGAAAACCGCGAATAGCAAAAATATTCTGACAAAAAATTGCAATCCGATTGGTACCGTTAGCAACCGACCCCGACAAGCCCATAAAAATTAACAATGGCAAGGTGAGTAGCGAGCCACCGCCCGCCAGGGTGTTGAGAATACCGGCAACGATACCAACAAC
>JAYEME010000147.1:0-10240 GCA_034717915.1 Thermodesulfobacteriota bacterium | reverse complement strand
GTCATTGAATTGCCTAAGCGTCCAAAAAATCGCCGCTGCACCTATAGGTGAAACTAAGATTTTTTGAATCGCTTATTCAATCCAAGCACTTACACTCTTCATCCGCCGTTTACTCACGGATCCAGGTATTATTAAAGGAAATTCTCATGGCTGATCGTTTGCAGATTACCAAGAACTGGTTGCCGCGCTACACCGGGATGCCCCTCGATGACTTCGGCGACTATATCTTGCTGACCAACTTCTGTCACTATGTCGACAAGTTTGCAGAGATGTTTTCCTGTGATGTCCAGGGTGAAAACAAACCGATGCAGGCGGCAACTAACAGTAGCGGTCTGACGATTATCAATTTTGGTATAGGTTCAGCAAATGCGGCCACCATAATGGATCTGCTCAGTGCAATACAGCCGAAAGGGGTATTGTTTCTTGGCAAATGTGGCGGGCTGAAAGCATCGACTGAAATCGGCCATTTCATTCTGCCGAATGCTGCCATTCGAGGCGAAGGAACCAGTAACGATTATTTTCCAGCTGAGGTCCCGGCGCTGCCATCGTTCAAACTGCATAAATTTGTTTCAGAAAAGATCCTAGGCTACGGTCATGACTACCGCACTGGTGTTGTTTATACGACCAATCGCCGTATATGGGAGCATGATCAGTCGTTTCTGGAGAAGCTTAAAAGGATGACCAGTATCGGCATCGATATGGAGACCGCTACTATTTTTATCGTCGGTCATTATAACGTTATTGCACGTGGGGCACTGTTGCTGGTTTCGGATGTCCCTCTCACGCCTGATGGGGTGAAAACTGAGGAATCGGATCAGCAGGTGACCCAGAACTGGGCCGACAGCCACTTGCAGATCGGTATTGATGCGATGACTGAGATTGGCGAGAAGGGGGAGAAAATCAAGCATTTTCTGTACTAAGTACTCTGTATATCTTACCTTGTTTTGCCTCAGTCGGAATTGAAGAAACAGCCCTGTTGGGTTACTGGGTTGAAAGTTACCCCTTCCATCAGAAAACACTCTACACTTCATCGGACAGAATATTTTTATCGAAAAGTTGAAACCTGATAAATAGTTGCTATAGTTGCTATAATTAGCTGTGCTTAGTCATGGAATGATTTAACCGGCTGTTGAAAAACTATCTGCGTTGAAAGTTGTCTCAAAATGCTCATTTACTGGGTGTAAACTGCGCTTTTTCGACAATTTTCGCCTTGCACTTGCGGCCTCGAAAACGTTTTTTAACACCCTGTTAAGTAAATTAAAGGGTGGAAGGAACTATTGAATTGATTTTTTTAAGGAGGATAACATGCTGACAAAAGAGTCTGGATTGATCGTATTGCTGGGTTCGTTTCTCCGGCGAATGAGGACCATCGGTTTATTTCTAATTGTTGGTATCTGTGTCCTTCCTGTTTCTGCTCATGCTTACGATATTCTTTTGGGTACAGAAGCTCCTGGTTCTTTTTCATATTTTACCGGCAGGATGCTCTGTCGGACAATTAATACTCAGGTGGATGGTGTTCACTGCCAACAGGTAGCGACCGCTGATGATATTTCCAACTTAACCAACTTGCAGGGAGGTTCGCTGGATCTCAACCTGGTCAATTCACGCTCACTGTTTGATGCCATCAACAAAACAGGTGATTTTGAATTTTTGGATATCAGCTACGAAAATCTACGTCTACTTGCACCGCTGTATGATATCCCCATCACCCTGGTTGTCCGTAATGATGCTGAGATTAATTCACTGGATGACCTGAAAGGAAAACGGATCAACGCTGGAAATCCTCAATCCCTTGAGTATCTGTCGGTGGAAGCAATTCTGAAAGCAAAAAACTGGTCGCAAAAAGATTTCAGTCTTGTCGGAGCTCTCCCCCCTATCAAGTCCCAGGATACAAAGGCTTTTTGTTATGGCACCATGCAGGCAATGGTCTATATCGGCCAGCATCCGGATTTCTCTCTGCGCCGGCTACTTAAAACCTGTAATGGAGAGCTGATGGATATGGATGATAATGATATAAACAAGATGGTTAATGAGCAGCCGGAATTCTGGAAAATGGAACTTCCTGCAGGTAATTATCCTACTCATCCCGGGAAAGTCGTTACCTTTGGGACGCGTGCCATGCTAGTGGCTTCCAGCGATCTTGATGAAGAAACCGTTTATAAGATTATCGAAGCCATTGATGAAAATAAAAAACGTTTGGCGTCTGCCCATCCGGCATTGTCTCTGTTTTCTGTGGATACCGCTCAAAAAAGTGCTGACCGAATCCAACTCCATCCGGGAGCTGCCAATTATTTTGCTGAGCATTAAGAAGGGGAACAAAAGTCTAAACCCCTTTTATCTAGCGGGTTTAGACTGGTGGGCTTAGCGGGGTGTAAACTGCACTTTTTCGACAATTTTCACCTTGCACTCGCGGCCTTGAAAACAGTTTTCAACCCCCTGTTAGAGAATCTGACTTAAAAACAGTTTGGTACGTTCATGCTGAGGGTTGTCAAAGAAGGCGTCTGGTCTGTTTTGCTCAACAATTTCGCCATCATCCATAAACATCACCCGATCAGCAACGCTTTTAGCAAAACCCATCTCGTGAGTGACGACTAACATTGTCATCCCTTCTTTTGCCAATCCAATCATGACATCGAGAACTTCCTTGATCATTTCCGGGTCGAGTGCTGAGGTCGGTTCATCAAACAGCATCACTTCAGGATTCATGCAGAGGCTGCGGGCTATGGCAACGCGCTGTTGCTGGCCACCTGAAAGTTGTCCTGGGAATTTCTTTGCCTGTTCAGCAATCTGAACCTTCTCCAGATACATCATCGCCGCTTCCTCGGCCTCTTTTTTCGGTGTTTTGCGTACCCAGATCGGTCCGAGGGTGAGATTATCGATGATTGTCAGGTGGGGAAAAAGATTGAAGTGCTGAAACACCATTCCCACTTCGGCACGGACTTTCTCAATATTTTTAATATCGTTGGATAGTTCGGTTCCATTGACAATGATCTGCCCACGCTGGTGTTCTTCCAGTCGGTTGATGCAGCGAATTAATGTCGATTTTCCAGAGCCTGAAGGGCCGCAGATAACAATTTTTTCCTGCGGTTGTACTTGCAGATTGATATCACTGAGAACATGGAAATCGCCATACCATTTGTGCATTCCGATGATCTCGATGATTGGTCTGGCGGTGTTTTCAGGACTAACATTTTTTGCTGAATCGTTCATGATAATCTCACTTGTTGTGGATATGGTTCAATGGCCGGTGTGCAACTCTTTTTCTAGTCTGCGGCTGTAACTTGACATGGCATAACAGAAAACGAAATAGAGGAGTGCCAGAAAAATATAAGCCTCCTTCGAATAGACTGCCCATTCAGGATTGGAAAGGGTGACCATTGTAGTCTTTAACACATCGAAAAGGGCGATGATGACGACCAGAGAGGTATCTTTAAAGACTGAAAGCAAGATACCGACTGACGGTGGAATAACAATTTTCAGTGCCTGAGGTAGAATAATCAGCCGCATTGTTTTGCTATAGTTTAATCCCAGGGAGTCGGCCGCCTCATATTGTCCCCTTGGCATCGCTTGTAACCCTCCACGAACCACTTCGGCAATGTAGGCAGCAGAAAACAAAATAATAGCAACCAGTGCCCGCAACACCTTGTCGATGGTCACCCCTTCAGGAAGGAACAGAGGAAACATAACAGAAGACATGAACAGCAGGCTGATCAATGGCACCCCACGGATCATTTCTATATAGACAACGCACAGGGTTTTGATCGTTGGCATCTGCGAACGCCGCCCGAGAGCCAGAAGAATTCCCAGCGGATAAGCGGCAATCATGCCGAAAAAGGAAAGGATGAAGGTGAGTGGTAATCCACTCCATTGTGAAGTTTCGACAACTGGCATGCCGAATACTCCGCCATACATCAATGTTCCCATAACAATCAGGCTGATGCCCCAAATCCAGGCAAGAGATTTTTTCCAGCGGGAGCGTTCTTTGGAGTAGATCACCAGGCTGAGTAACAAACCCATCGCAAGCATTGGTCGCCATCCCTGACCTTCCGGGAAAAAACCTAAAATGATGAATCTGATGTTATTGGGGATGATCGACCAGCATGCACCGTCAATATCACGGCAGGCCTCAGCTGAACTGTTCCACAGACTGTCGATAAAGGCCCACTTAATGGTCGGTGGTATCAACCACGCAAGCATTATCAACATAAGAATTGTCAGCAGCGAATTATACCAATTACTGAACAGATTGGTTCGTAACCAACCTATAATGCCAACATTGCTGACGGGTGGTTTCAATTGCTCTCTTTTGGCCATGGTTGCTTCAGTCATAGATTATCTCTCCACCAAGGCCATATGTTTGTTGTACCAGTTCATGAAAATCGAGGTTGTCAGGCTGAAGAACAGGTAGACAACCATGATCATGGCAACCCCCTCGATCGCCTGACCGGTCTGGTTGATCGTGGTATTGGCAACTGCGACAAAATCAGCATAGCCGATGGCAACAGCCAGAGAACTGTTTTTGGTCAGGTTAAGCATTTGACTGGTCAGTGGCGGGATAATGACCCGCAATGCCTGGGGTAGAATAACCAGACGCAGAACCTGCCCTGGCCGTAATGCAATGGCTTTGGCGGCTTCGATCTGACCACGACTGATGGATTGAATCCCCGCTCGGACGATTTCAGCGACAAAGGCCGAGGTGTAGAGGACCAGCCCCAGCAACAAGGCACTGAATTCCGGACTGACCGACAGTCCGCCCTGAAAATTGAAACCACGCAATTCCGGGACGTTCATCGCTGTTGGAGCACCGTAAAGAGCCCAGATTAGTAATGGCAGAAATATTGCCAGAGCGGTAGTGATCCGACCTGCCGGAAATGCCTGCCCGGTCAATTCCTGACGTTTATATCCCCAACGGTTCAGAAACCAGCCCCCGATCAATACGGCAAGGAACATCCAACCCATCGCCATATGAGCACTGTGAGCTTCTGGAATTGCAAAAATAAATCCCCGATTGCAGAGAAAAACTCCTTTGATCGGATTCAGTGCCTGCCGCGGTGAGGGGAAAGATTCGTAAAAAATGGCATACCAGAAAAACAGTTGTAACAGTATCGGAATATTCTGCATGACCTCGATAAAAATACCAGCCACTTTTGAAACAAGCCAGTTACTGGAGAGCCGTGCGATCCCGACAAAACTGCCGAGAACTGTTGTCAGAATAATGCCGATAAAGGCCACTTTCAGAGTGTTCAATGCCCCAACCAACAAGGCTCTGGCATAGCTATCTGCAGCAGAATAGCGGATCAGCGACTCACCTATTTCAAAAGAGGCTTCTTTTCCCCAAAAACCGAATCCCGTCGCGATGGATTGGCGGGCCAGGTTGGCTTGAGTATTGGAGAACAGGTAGTAACTGACGCCACTGACAATAAAGAGTGCAATAATTTGTACTCCGATTGCCCGTTTTCCCGCATCACGCCAGAAAGGGACAGCTGCTTCGACTGAGTCTGAGGGGGTGAGTGTGTCTTTCTGTTTCAAAATATTGTTCCCGAGAAAGGAAAAAAGGGCGCCGCCGAAACAGTTAAGTATCGGCGGCGGAAAATCAAATTACAAAATCAGCTTACTTGAATGGAGGAGAGTACATCAGGCCGCCATCAGTCCAGAGAGCATTCAGGCCGCGCTCGATGCCCAAGGTGGTGTTGACACCAACATTACGCTCAAAGACTTCACCATAGTTACCAACCTGTTTGATGATGTTGTAGACCCATTTTTCATCCAGACCGAGAGATTTACCATTGCCTGGGGATACACCCAGGAAGCGCTGGATAACCGGACTTTTACTCTTGAGCATTTGATCAACATTCTTAGAAGTAATACCAAGTTCTTCAGCATTGATCATTGCCAGAACCGAGAAGTCAACAATATCTCTGAATTGATCATCACCATGGCGTACAGCTGGTGCCAATGGCTCTTTGGAGATGATTTCTGGCAGGATGGCGTAGGCTTTAGGATCGGCAGCGATGGCACGGGTAGCAGCCAACTGAGAAGCATCAGAGGTCAACACATCGCAACGACCGGCAAAAAATGTTTTAGCCAGTTCTGCTGTTGACTCAATAACAACTGGTTTCCAGGCCATTTTATTGGTGCGGAAGAAATCAGCAGCATTCTGCTCAGTGGTGGTTCCTGGAAGAACACAGATAGTTGCGCCATCAAGTTCTGTCGCACTTTTAACCCCAAGATTTTTCGGGATCAGAAAGCCTTGACCGTCATAGTAGTTGACTGAGACAAAGTTGAGGCCAAGCTGAGTTTCACGGCTCAAAGTTTGGGTCGCATTCCGGGTCAGTACGTCAATCTCACCTGATTGCAGAGCAGTAAAGCGTTGCTGAGCTGACAGAGGGGTGAACTTGACTTTGCTGGCATCACCAAAGATTGCAGCCGCAATAGCACGAGCGGTATCGACATCCAGGCCTGCCCAGTTACCTTTTGCATCAGGCATTCCGAAGCCGAAGACAGAGCCATTAACACCAGCTTGAATAAAACCTTTGCTTTTGACAGCATCAAGGTCTTTACCCGCATGGGCAAAAGAGACCAGCATCAAGCAGAGGCTGAGAACCAGAACCAAAGTTTTCGTAAGTTTCATGCGATAATCCTCCTGTTAGGTTGTTGAACGACAAAAGAACACAATGTAGAGCTACAATTATAATCCTAGCATAAAAAAACACTGTTTTGGGTTTTTTGATATTAAGAAAAATTACTACGTCCTATTTCTCATTAATATATAGGTGAAGCCATAATTTCTGTCAAACACTTAAGTTGTCTGGTGTGAAAGTTCATCCAACAAATGTTCTTCATTGCGGATTGATTTGCCACCTTGCTGTTGCAGTTGCTGAATTTTCCCCCAAGCTTTGCCGTCGGTATAATCTTGTTTTTGATGCTGCGCCAGCAGGTAGACAGGTATCCCCCGTTTGATTGCGGTCACAGCCAAGTCGAGACAAGCGAGGTTGCCTGCCCCCCACCATTGAGTCGTGATGACCAGGATGTCTGTTTGCTCGACTAATTGCTCCGCCGCCCTGAGAGTGCTTTTCGAAAACGGGCTAAATGGGATTTCTTGCGCAACTGGCATGTTGAGTGCCGTAGCGACCGCTTCATCCGAATCTCCACGGTTGAGGGGACCAACGGTTACTGAGGCTTTAGCCAGATGGAGTCGACGCATCAGGGTTGTGCCACTACCTCCTCCACAAATCAGATGAATATTGAGACCTGTCAGCTGGTGAGTTGATGTGTTGATCAACGGTACAATTTGTGGAGTGCCAGTAAAAGGATTGCTCTCAACTTTAACATCAACGCGAAAGATTCGTTGTAGATTAGCGGCCGTCATCACTTTTTTTGCTGAGCCAATATCGGCAATCTTGCCGTGCTCGGTCAATAATAGAATGCGTTGAGAAATAGCCGCTGCCAGGTCGAGATCATGACTGATCTGGATGATAGTTTTTTGCTCTTCCTGATTCAATCGTACCAATAACTCTGTCAATTCAAAGCGATGGTCAATATCCAGATGGCTGGTTGCTTCATCAAGAAACAGCACTGAGCTATTCTGTGCTAATGCTCGCGCTACTAGAACGCGTTGTAACTCCCCCCCACTTAACTGGGTGATGAGTCGCTCCGCCAGAGGAAGAAGGTCTGTCATGACCAGTGCTTGTTCGATTTCCCGCAGATCAGTTTTATCCTGAAAACTAAGCAGATTTTTCCGATGCGGATAGCGTCCCATGGCAACCAGTTCCCGTACCTTGTAAGGGAATTGAATGGTGGATGACTGTGGAACGACTGCAACTTTGCGAGCCATCTCTCTGGAGGAGATTTGTCCTACCGGAATTTTCTCCCAGAGAATTTCTCCTGATTGTGCTTTAAGGCTGCCACGTAACAGACGTAATAAAGTCGATTTTCCACAACCGTTCGGGCCAACGATCGAAAGGATCTCTCCCCGGGTAACGCTGAAATTGAGATCGTTGAATATTTCTGTCGTCGCAAACGAGAAGGAGAGGTTGTTGATCTGAATCACAAATTTCCTCCCTTTCGCCGTAATAAATAGAGAAAAAAGGGTGCTCCTAGAACCGCAGTGACAACGCCCACCGGGATTTCTGCCGGAGCGTAGAGACTGCGAGCGATTGCATCAGCAATGATCAGAAAACTACTACCGAGGAGTGCAGAGAAGGGGAGTAATAGCCGGTGTCCCGGCCCCCAGAGTAAACGGCAGATATGTGGGATCACCAAGCCGACAAAACCAACTAATCCAGCCAGGGCAACTGCGCAGGCGGTCAGAGCTCCAGCCAGGGCAAACAGAATCAGCCGGGTTCTGCCAACATGCAGTCCCAGATCTGCGGCAGTTTCCTCGCCCTGAGTCAGTAGATCCAAATTGAGAGATTGCGACCAGAGCAGCAGAAAGCCAATGGCAACCCATAACCAGCCCCACGAAAGCCAGTCTGGATCTGCCAGGGAAAGATTACCCGCCAGCCAGAAAATCGCCTGCCGGGTTGCATCGGCTGGAGCTTGCCAGAGGAGAAACAATAACAATGCTGCAGCCAGACTGCCAACCATCACCCCGGATAAAATCAGGGTGTGGGAGGAGCAGGTGTGGGCTTGTGCCACCAGATAAACCAGCAGCAGAGCAGTGAGTGCCCCGACAAAGGCGGCCAGTGGAATGATGATGGGAGATTGAAAGCCCCAGGTCAGGGCGGCAACGGCACCCAGTGCTGCGCCACCGGAAACGCCGAGTAAGTAGGGATCGGCCAGTGGATTTCTCAACACCGCCTGAAAGGTGACACCCGATAAGCTCAAGGCAGCTCCGACTAATCCAGCTAATAACGCTCGTGGTAGTCGAATCTGCCAGATGATCACCTCTTCAATTTCCTTTCCTGAGCCATGGAGAAGAATCGTAAATAACTTGTTCCACGAGAGCTCAAGACTCCCGGCGGAAAGGGAAATTGAAATAGCTAACAAAGGTGACAACAATAGAAAAAGTTGTCCCAATTTGCGGAGATTGGTTTTCTGCTGTTTATTCATTGATTATGATGCTCGGATGAAGAGCTTTGGCCAGAGCTTCAATGCCAAGAATCATCCTTGGCCCCGGGCGGTGGATCCAATCGGCATTAATTTCAATTATCTGTTGATTGCGAACCGCTTGTAATTGCGGCCAATGATCGAAATAATGTTTGGGCGTCGGTTGCCCTGGATAGGTTGAAACAATAATAAATTCCGGGTTGACAGTTAACAGTGCCTCAGTATTCCAGGTTGGGTAGCGAGATGGCCCTTTCGGCACCACATTCTGCCCTCCGGCGATATCGATAATATCAGCGATAAAAGTGTCAGGACCGGCAACTGTAAGTGGTTGTAGCATGACACATTCAAGGGTCGTCGGTGGCTTAAATTTAGCAATTTGTCGCTGTACTCTCTGGATTCTTTTCTCGATAGAATTGACTAGATGTTGGCTCTGTTTTTCGGCCCCGGTAATTTGACCGATGTTCTTGATTGTCGTCAGCGTTTCAGCAACTGTCTGTGGATGAACCACATACACAGGTATTTCCATTAATTCCAACCGGCGAACCAGCGCCGGACGATTCATATCGGCTGCAGCAATAACCAGATCGGGTTGCTGGAGCAGGATACTTTCCAGACTGGGATCGGCATAACCGCCAACTTTTGGTAGTTGCAACGCCGCCTCAGGGTAGGTGCAGAAATCAGTGACGGCGACAATGCGCTGTTCACGTCCCAGCTTGTATAGGATTTCGGTGACGCTGGGAACCAGGGAAACAACTCGATGCGGGGAATGGGGAATGGAGACTTGGCGGTTGACTGCATCGGTGAAATCGGTTGCGGCTACAGGAGCAGAAAATAGCAGAATAAAAATGATTCCAAGAACGAAATTCTTGTGCATAAATTTCCTGAAACAAGGCTGGAGGCTGATGAGTTGTCAGCCTCCAGTTTAGACTAATTTATAACGATTAGAAAGAGAGTTTAATTCCTGCATAACCCGATAAGCCAGCCGTCCCATATCCGGCAGCTTCTTCATAATCTTCATCAAACAGGTTGTCGACCCGGACAAAACCTTTCAGGTTGTCGGTGATTTGATGTGAAGCAGCAAGGTTGACCAGAATGTAGTCGTCCAGGGTTTCGCTACGATCATCCCGTTTGCCAACATACAGGAAGCTAAGGCTGATTTGTTTTTCGTCGTCTGGGTAAAGGTTCAAACTAA
>JAYEME010000146.1:0-2362 GCA_034717915.1 Thermodesulfobacteriota bacterium | reverse complement strand
AAGAATTTACGGTTAATGGTGATGTTGATTTAAGTGTTGGTCATATCAGCTTCAAAGGATTTGTTGATATTAAAGGGGATGTTCTGGATGATTTCAATATCTCCGCAACAAAGGGGATTAATATTACCGGTGCAGTAGGTGCCTGCCAGATCAACTCTGACGGGCCGGTAACTGTTGGTACCATGGCTGGCATGGGAACTGGTAAAATTATTTGCAAAGGGACATTGCAAGCCCGCTACCTGAATCAGATTACAGTAGAGTGTTGGGGCGATGTCAATATTTCCCATGAAGTTCGTAACGCAGTGATAAAATCAACTGGCAGCATTAATGTTCCAACGGGACTAGTGACAGGAGGGGAACTGGTTGCTCTCGAAGGGGTCGAAGTCAAAATCCTTGGAGCCAGGGCTGGAGCAAAAACCAATGTCACCTCTGGAGTTTATTTTCCCGAAACCGACCGACTCAAATATCTCCGCAACCAGATAAAAACCCTTGTCGATCAAACCAAAAGAATCGGAACAACCCTGAACACCCTGAATAAGAGACCGGGAACAGAACAACGAAAGGCACTCCGGGAAGCAACTGAATTACGGATCGGAATTCTAACGCAACGGCAAGTGAATCTTGAGGAAGAACGGGAAGAGTTAGCAGAAGAGTTGCTCAACTTTACCACCGATGAGCACCCGACAGAAAAACCACAAATCAATATCCTCAGCGCACTGAAAGAAGGAACCTCTATTGAACTCGGTGAAACCAACGATGTAATTGAAACTGAGATCTCTGGACCAGTTTCAATTGTTGAGAATACTGAGCAGGGAGGATTTCGTTATTTAACCTATTCTCCACTCAAGGTCGACACAGAGAAGATTGGAGGAGAAACACCGTCCGAAGGTCATGCAAAAACAGCTTAATCGCTCGGCAACGTAGAGGTTACTCCCGTTTTTTTTCCATGCGGGCAACCACTTTAATTGCAGCTTGGTTTGCAGCATGAACACAATCGTTCAAACCCACCCCGTAAAAAGCATTTCCGGTCAGAATTAAGTCAGGAGAGCCCTGTAAAGACTCTTCCAATTCCTGCAACCGTTGTGCGTGGCCGCGAGTATATTGTGGGATAGCGTGGCGATGGCGAAATATTTTTACAAAATCTGGCTCACACTCGATCTTCATAATCTGTTTCAAATCGTCCATCGTTCGGGCTTTCACTTCATCTTCAGAAAAATCAATCGCAGCAGAATTTGCAGCCCCCCCCATCATCGAACGCAATAACACCATACCTTCCGGGGCACGATGAGAGAAAATACTGGAATCCCAAAGGGTTCCCAGGGTATTGCACCCTTCTGCTCTGGGAATCAGATAACCAAAACCATTCAGATCAAAAGAAACCCGCTCCCGCTGATAACCAAAACAAATCACATTCATCGTCGCATAAGGAATCTGCCGGAGAATCGTGGAACTTGTATCATTCAATTCATCCAGCATATTGGCAACAGCATAAGCGGGGGCAGCAGTAACAACCATGTCCACCTCAAGCTGTTGCCCATCATCCAGATTGAGGATGAAACAGTCCTCTTTCTGTTCTATTTTTATCACCCCATGACCGGTTACAACTTTGCCGGAGAGGGCAGAAGAAACCCCATCGGTCAAACTCTGAATACCGCCGCTAAAAGAGGTCAAAACACCTCCAGGTCCAGCGGCACTGGCCACAGCCTTGCCAGCTTTGACTTCAGCACGTTTCTTTTTGGCCAATTTGAGCATCGCTTTGATCAACCCACCATATTCCTGTTCCAACTCATAGATACGTGGAAAGCAGCTCTTCAAACTCATAGTTTCCGGATCACCAGCAAATATTCCTGAAACCATTGGTGAAATCAATTTATCTAGGGCTTCACCACCCAACCTCCGGCGACCAAACTCAGCCAGAGTTTCGTCATCGCCATGCTGCCGTTTTGGAATCACCATTTCTCCAGCAAGGCGGAACTTGCCAGGCCAGGAGATCAATTTTGATTTGAGAAAAGCAGGCCCGTTTTCCGGCATCTGGTGCAGAGTCTTCTCAGAGTAGATAAATCTTTTGCGCGCATTATCGTCAGATCGCAGCAGTTGTTGATCAATCTGTAGCTGTCGACATAGATCCAGAGTCATTGGTTTATTATCAAGAAAACCGTTCGGCCCCCACTCACAGAGGAAACCATCTTCCTGAATGGACCAGATTTTCCCTCCGGTACGGGGTTCTTTTTCGAGCACCAGGGTTTCTACTTCAAGTTCAGCCTGTTTCGCCTGTTGCTCAATTGCGTAGGCTGTCGCAAGCCCGGAAATCCCTGCTCCAACAATTCCGATACGGGTCATCTTGACTCCTCAAGAAGGGGTA
>JAYEME010000145.1:0-31873 GCA_034717915.1 Thermodesulfobacteriota bacterium | reverse complement strand
TGACGGGTTAATATCTTGACACTCTGTGGTGCCAATGTTAAAAACGCCTCGATTTGATAAGTCATAAACATATAAGGAGAAAATAACATGGAAAGAACATTCGCAATTATTAAGCCCGATGCTTTTGCTGCTGGTTCAGCTGGTCAGATTCTGGCACGTATTTATGCTGAAGGATTCAAAGTTGTCGGCCTGAAAAAACTCTATCTGAGCAAAGTAGAAGCCGAGGGTTTTTACGCCGTACATAGTGAGCGCCCATTCTTTGGCGAACTCACCGATTTTATGAGCAGTGCTCCTTGTGTTGTTATGGCTCTTGAAGCTGATAACGCCATTGCCAAATGGCGCGACCTGATGGGTGCAACCAATCCTGCTGAAGCTGCTGACGGCACCTTGCGCAAAGAATTTGGCAGCAACATTGGTGAAAATGCGACTCACGGTTCAGATGCTCCTGAAACGGCAGCTTTTGAGTTGGGATACTTTTTTAACGGGTTGGAATTGCTTTAATTGATTCCTGTTAAATAGCTTGTTTATGTGAAAGCCCTTCGGTAAAATCCCGGAGGGCTTTTTGCGTGTTGAATAGCAACTTATAATTAATCGAACTTATAACCAAAACAAAGACTGATTGCCACCAAGGCACCAAGAGCACCAAGAAAAACTATTCCTAAACACTTTGATTCTCTTGGAGTTCTTGGTGTCTTGGTGGCTAATTCTTCAGTTTTTAAGTCCTTTCTAGAACCTTCTTTTTGGTTGTAGAACCCTGGTTAAATGAGGATTTTCTTGAACGCAGAAAAAATAGATCTCAAAAGTCTGACTCAGGAACAACTGGAAGAATTTCTTGCTGAGCTGGGTAAAGAGAAGTATCGGGTCAAGCAGATACTGCGCTGGATTTATCAGCGTCATGTGACCGATTTTGAGCAGATGACCGATCTGGCAAAGTTGTTTCGCGCTCAACTGGCAGAGCGAGCTTACGTCTCTTCCTGGCAACCTGAGGTCGTTGAAACCAGTAGCGACGGAACCCGTAAGTATTTATTTCGCCTTGATGATGGAGAATCTGTCGAAGCTGTCAGAATCCCGATGGATGAAGATCGGGCTACTTTATGTATTTCGACTCAGGTTGGTTGTGCCATGAAGTGCCAGTTTTGTATGACAGGAACCTTCGGTCTGGCGCGAAATCTGCGACCGGAGGAGATCGTTAATCAAGTTTGTGCAGCACTTCAGGATGGTCCGATAGGTAATATTGTGTTGATGGGTATGGGGGAGCCGTTACATAATCTGGATAATGTGGTTACCGCCCTGAAGATTTTCTATCTGGATGATGGACTTGGTTATGGAACTCGTCGGGTCACTTTATCAACTTGTGGTCTGGTGCCTGAAATTGCTGAATTGAGTCAGAAAATCAAAGTCAATCTGGCGGTGTCTCTCAATGCAACGACGGATGAAGTTCGTAGCCAATTGATGCCGATCAATCAGCGTTATCCTCTTGGTGAATTGATGAAAGCCTGCCGCAACTATGGGCAAGTGACCAGACAGCGGGTGACTTTTGAATATATTTTGATTGGCGGAATAAATGATTCTCTGACCGATGCCAAGCGGATGGTTAAACTGCTGCATGGTGTCCGGTGTAAAGTTAATCTGATTGCGTACAATGAACACGAAGGGGCTGAATTTAGTGCTCCAACGGAAGAATCGATCAAGGCGTTTCAGAGTTATTTATTACAGCGGGATATTGTGGCAACTCTTCGAGCCAGCAAAGGGCAGGATATCTCAGCCGCATGTGGGCAGCTGAAGGGGCAAGTTGAGGATAATGCAGAGGTTTTGCAAAAGTAATTTGAATAGCATGAACTTTTTTTCTGACCCTTCTCCATGAGGGAGAAGGTGGCCGCAGGACGGATGAGGGGATGGTTTTGACTGTCGGACAAGCATTAATATCTGGGTGTAGCTGCAACATTCCCCCCCTCACCCTAGCCCTCTCCCTCAGGGAGAGGGAAATTCGATATAGTCATAAAAAACAATGAAACGTTAAGTAAATATGGAGGAACTTTACCATGAAACAACCGATTATTGGTGTTATCGGTGGCAGTGGGCTCTACGAAATTGAAGGGTTAACCGATGTTCAGGAGGTGGCTCTGGAGACACCTTTTGGTGCACCTTCTGATAGTTATATAATCGGAACTCTTGGCGGGGCAAAGATGGTTTTTCTGCCACGGCATGGGCGAGGTCATCGGTTGCTGCCATCTGAAGTGAATTATCGAGCGAATATCTATGGGATGAAAACTCTCGGGGTTGAGCAGATTATTTCGGTCTCCGCTGTCGGTAGTATGAAAGAAGAGATTGTCCCCGGCCACATTGTTGTGCCGGATCAGTTTTTCGATCGCACTCAGGGGAAACGGGCTTCAACATTCTTTGGCAATGGCGTTGTTGGCCACGTTCAATTTGCTGATCCGGTCTGCGCCGATTTGTCTGCTATCCTGGTTGAATCAGCTCGGAAGGTTGGAACAACCGTTCATCAGGGTGGAACTTATATTTGTATTGAAGGCCCTAATTTCTCAACTCGAGCTGAATCGCAGATATATCGCAGCTGGGGAGTCGATATTATCGGCATGACCAACCTTCCCGAATCCCGCCTGGCACGTGAAGCTGAGATCTGCTACGGAACGGTGGCTTTGGCAACCGATTATGATTGCTGGCATGATGGGCATGATGATGTTTCTGTCGAGGCGGTCATCGCAATTATTCAGCAAAATGTTGCGACGGCAAAAGAGATTATAAAGATTGCGGTAGAAATGATAGTTCAACAACGGCAGCAGAGAACCTGTCCCTGTGCAGAATCTCTCAAGTTTGCCATTATGACTGATAAAAGTTTGGTTCCGGCTGAAACATTGCAAGCTCTAGAACCGATTATCGGGAAATACATGAGCTGAAAGGAAGTTGTAAAATGAGTATTCTTGTTGTTGGTAGTGTCGCTTTTGATTCAATTAAAACCCCATTTGGTGTGGCAGATGACGTTCTTGGAGGGTCAGCCTGTTATTTTTCTACTTCCGCCAGTTTTTTTACTGATGTCAATCTGGTTGCGGTCATCGGAGAAGATTTTCCTCGAGAGCACATAGACTTTTTGCAGAGCCGCAATATTGATCTGACCGGTTTGCAGACAAGCCCGGGAGAAACCTTTCGTTGGAAAGGGCGCTATGAATATGATCTGAGTGAGGCTCATACGTTGGAGACGCACCTCAACGTCTTTGAATCATTCCAACCGGAATTGCCGGAAAACTATCGGGATGCAGAATATGTTTTTCTGGCAAATATTGATCCTGAGTTGCAACTGGAAGTTCTTCAACAGGTGAAAAATCCAAAACTGGTTGCTTGTGATACGATGAATTTCTGGATTGAAGGGAAAAAAGCAGAACTGATCAAGACCCTTGCCAAGGTCGATATCCTGCTTATCAATGAAGCTGAAGTACGTCAGTTGGCGGATGAACCAAATCTGCTTAAGGCGGCTGAAATTGTCCGCAGCTTTGGTCCTGAAACCCTGGTGGTTAAACGGGGCGAATATGGGGTGTTGATGTTTGGTGAGGGATCAATTTTTTCAGCTCCAGCATTTCCACTTGAAGAGGTTTTTGACCCGACGGGGGCTGGTGATACCTTTGCTGGAGGATTTATCGGCTATCTGGCTGCGACCAGAAATCTTGAGGAACATAATCTTCGTAAAGCAACTGTTTTCGGTACCGTCATGGCTTCTTTTACAGTAGAAAAATTCAGCCTTGATCGGCTCAAGGAGATTGAATATTCGGAGATTGCTGACCGCTATAAAAAAATCAAACTGCTCACGGAGTTTGCTGATATTGATTAAATATGTTCTAATCGATAATCATTGAATCTGGTAAGGGGAGCGGTTGATGTTTATTCAGCATAAGCAGTTGAAAAGTTTGAACATACCGGCTGAAAAAGTGACACATTTACACGCTGCATCAAGTAGTGTGCAGCTGGCATTTGCTGGATATCCACCGCAGTTATGCCGAGCTTATTTACTGGAGGTTTCAGGAGGCGATAAGGTTCTGATTGTGGTGGCTTTTTATCTGGCTGAAAGTCAGTGCTCCATTTTCTTTGTCCCAAAATTTGGTCAATTACCCGCTGAAGAATCAGAACAGGTTTATGAAGAAGGTTATAGTTTTGTAGAATCGATGGGGTTTGTCCTGCACGAAACAGATTATCATTTATTCTCAGAGTTACAGAAAAAAGCTTATTGGGCAGCTCTCCCGATTTGTCAGCCACCTAGAAAAGAAGAACTAAAAAAATCTGCTGCGACGGTTAAAGCAGATGAAGAATTGAAAAAACTACGCTCGCAAAGTTTGAAAAGTTTGGGGCGTTTTTTTGCCTCGATGTGATTTTAATTGGAGAAGTAAATGTCCCCTATATTGAAAATTGCTACTATTGTACTGATATTTTCACTCTTTGCGTGTGTTCCAGTGAGTCAGAAGGCTCAGCAAGATCATCACCAGGCAGATGTCCACTACAAACTGGCACTGGCTCATTTGCAAGCCGATAATCCAACTTCGGCTCTGAAAGAGTTGTTGGTTGCTGTTAAGCAAAACCCGAAAAACAGTTCCATCCAAGTTGCTTTGGCGCAGACATATCAACTTAAAAAAGCCTATCCTCAGGCTGAAAAACACTATTTAGAAGCTTTAAAACTCTCTGAGGGTGATCCACGCTACCAAAATAACCTTGCGACTCTTTATCTGGATATTAAAGAGTGGGACAAAGCGATTCATTATTTTGATCTGGCTTCAAAAAATCTTTTATTTGTCAACGCACACGTTGCTGTTGTAGGTAAGGGGTATGCCTGTTTCAAGAAAATGGATTACCAGGCTGCACTGAATTATTATAATGAAGCAATAGGGCTTGCTCCCCGTTACTATTCTGCTTATTTTCTCAAAAGTGAAGTTTACCATGCACTCGGCGATGTTGAGTTGGAGAAAAACGCACTACAACGTGCGATAGAACTTGCACCGCAGTTTATTCGGGCACGTTATCAGCTTGCTGTTTTGCTGTTGCAGGAAAACTCTTTGGATGAGGCAGTAGATCAACTTAATATTATTCTAGAATTTTCCCCAACTTCAGAATTGGGCAGCAAGGCACGGAAACTGTTGAACTCGTTACCCCCCTCTTGATCCTTTTTAAAGCGATCACTCTTTCTGAATTCAACTTGAAAAGTTAAAATAACACTGAGAAATCAGTGCGTTAAGATTTATCAGGATTGCTTGACAGATTGCTTCCTGCTGTTACAATTATTGAAACGGCTTGTTGTAGTAGGTAATAATGGAAAGGGCTTTAGTCGTTGACGATGAAGAAAATAGCCCTATTGATTAGTGAAACTACTCGTAAGCTTTTTAACCAAACAAACTCGTTGGGGGCTCTTCGGTTCTATTTATAGCAGGAGGTGACTATGACTAAATTCTCTACCATTTTAGCTGCCATTGATTTTTCTGATAGTTCTGATAATGCGTTTCAATTGGCACTATCAATGGCAAAAAGTTTTTCTGCGCGATTGCTGGTGTTGCACGTGATTAATGAACCTGTTGATCTACGTGGTTTCTATGTTCCCCATATCTCCTTTGAAAGACTCGAAGAGGAGATTGAAGAGGGGGCACAGAAGATGATGGAAAGTTTTTGTCGGCAGAATATGCATGATTTTAAGGATTTTGAATCTCTGATTGTTGCAGGTTTGCCATATGAACAAATTATTGCTCAGGCTGAAGAAAAATCTGCGGACTTGATTGTGATTGGAACTCATGGCAGGGCAGGGTTGGATCATGTTTTGTTTGGCAGTACGGCGGAGAAAGTGGTACGTAAATCTAAGCTGCCCGTTTTAACTGTCAGGCTGGAAGATGATTAGAATAAATGGTTTATCTGAAAAATTTAAAAAAGCAGCCATATGGCTGCTTTTTTATTATGAATTTTATGTTTATAATGATGCTTGTTTTACAGTGGAGTCATAAGCCAGCGAGGGTTTTTCTCAATGCCTGCCCATCAAAGCCGCTTTGCCGGCGAAAAAATTCTTATAGTTGATGATGACGAAGTTATTGTTGAATTGTCGGGGTTGTTGCTGAAGAAACGTGGCTTTATCGTTTTAACTGCGCACAATGGCGAGCAGTGTTTGCAAATGGTTGCGGAACATCAGCCCGCTCTGGTCTTACTTGACTACATGATGCCGGTCATGAGTGGTCTTGATGCTCTTAAACAAATTCGCAGCCAGTATCCTGATACCTATGTTGTAATGTCTTCCGGGAAGGGGAATGAAGAGGTTGCCGTTGAGTTGATGCGAGCTGGTGCAGCAGATTATCTGCGCAAACCTTTTGCGACTGGCAGCCTGCACAAACGGATTGATGCTGTTCTCTCAATCAGACAGGTTGAGATTGAAAACCGCGAGTTACTCAAAGAGCGTGAAATTTTACAGGATGAGATTGAACAATGGAACTCCAAGCTGGAACAGCGAGTGCGCGAAAAAAGTTTTGAACTGGAACGGGCCCATAAAGAAATAGTTCAGTCTGAAAAATTGGCTGCACTTGGCCATCTGTCAGCAGGTATGGCGCATGAAATACGCAACCCGTTGAATTCGATAAATTTATTTGCTCAGATACTGTTATCAGCCGAAGGATTGGATAACGAAAATAAATGTTATGCGCATAAGATTACCGAGGAAGTAGAGCGAATTGATGAAATTCTGGTACAGCTGCTTGCAGCCAGCCCTGGTGAGCACAAGAAGCAGAATTGGGTTGATTTCAAACAGGTCATCGACAAAGTCCTTAGTGATTGTCGGGTTCAAATGGATCGACAAGAGATCAGACTGGAGCTTGATATGGCGAATCAGGTTCCGTTGATTCGATCTGAGTCTTATGAAGTGGAGCAGATCTTTAATAATCTAATCAGCAACGCACTCCATGAAATGCCTGATGGGGGAACCCTGTCAATTTCCTTGCATGCTGATGTAGAACATTTTTACATCAAGATTTCAGACACAGGGTCTGGTATCCCAAGCGCTGACATCTCACGAATTTTCGATCCTTTCGTCACCACAAAAGATAAAGGAACAGGCTTTGGACTCTCTGTTGTTTTGCGGGTTGTCAAAAGTTTGGGTGGCAAAATAATTGTTGATAGTCCACCCGGTTCAGGGGCTTGTTTTCTGATTGAATTGCCACTCCATCCAGATTCGGTTCAGTAAAATTATGACATTGAAACTACGTGAAATAGCTCTCCATCTGGACGAGAATGAGGATTTGATTCCAGGCAAAATTGCTACAATTCTAAGTTTTGATGTGCAAAATATTGATTCCTGGAAAATTGTGCGTAAAGGGATTGATGCGCGACGTAAGCCGGATGTACTGCGTGTTTATACCGTTGAATTCAGTTGTGCAGACGAACTTGAATTACTCAAGAATAATTCTCATATCACCACTTTGGCCAAAGTAAAAAACAGACCATTACTTGAACTTTGTTCATTCAAAACTCAATCGAAGGTTCTGGTTGTTGGGATGGGGCCGGCTGGGCTTTTTTCCTCATTATCCCTGGCAGAAGCCGGTGCACAAGTTAGCTTGATCGAACGGGGGCGTCCGGTTGCTGAACGATTGCAGGATGTTAATAACTTTTGGTCTGAAAATGAGTTGAACAGTGAAAGTAATATTCAATTTGGTGAAGGGGGGGCTGGTACATTTTCGGACGGCAAATTGAGCAGCCGTTTAAATCATCCCGCTATCCGCTACGTGTTGGAACGTCTGGTTGAGTTTGGAGCCCCCGAAGAGATTCTCTGGCAGACAAAACCCCATATTGGTTCTGATCGATTAAGGGGAGTGTTAGTTAATTTTCGGCAGCATCTTCTTTCCCTTGGTGTCGATATCCAGTTTTCCAGTTGTCTCACTGACTTCGAAATGGTTGATCAGCAAATCCACGCGGGAATAATCAACGATTCGAAGCGGATTGAATGTGGTCAATTGATTCTAGCTACCGGGCATAGTGCCCGTGATACTTATCAGTTGCTGGCAGATAACAATGTTGTCCTTGAGCCGAAACCTTTTGCAATCGGGTTGCGGGTTGAACATCCCCTTGAATTGATTAATCAGATTCAGTACGGTATGCAAAGTCACCCCCAACTTCCGAGTGCGGATTACCGATTGGCTTGGAATAACCCGGCGACAGGACGGGGCGTTTATTCTTTCTGTATGTGCCCTGGCGGGAGGGTTGTTAATGCTTCATCCGAACCGGAGGGACTCGTTGTGAATGGGATGAGTGATTTTAGTCGCGCTGCATCCAAATCCAACAGCGCTCTGGTTGTCTCTGTGACTCCGGATGATTTTTCGACGACCGAGGCTCTGGCTGGGATCAACTGGCAAAGGAAGTGGGAACATGCCGCTTATCTGGCCGGTGGGGCAAGTTGGCATGCTCCGGCTCAACCACTTTTGGAGTTTCTCAAGGGGAGTGGAGGTCATCTGGATTCCTCGTGCCAACCACAAGTTGTTCATGCTGACCTGAGTCGGTGTTTACCTGACTTTGTTAGTGAAAATCTGCGGCAGGCTTTGCCTATTTTCAATCAGCGGATGCGTGGTTTTGTCGGCCCGGAGGCAACTCTCATTGGGGTTGAAACTCGAACCTCTGCACCGCTGAGAATTGTTCGTGATCAATATGGTGAATCGGTCAGTCATAAGGGTTTATTTCCGGCAGGTGAGGGGGCAGGTTATGCCGGGGGAATTATGAGTGCGGCAATTGACGGATTGAAAGCCGCAGTAGCTATTAATAATACTAACGGTAGTTTTTGAAAAGAGGATGTTTTGAACGAAAATATACAAAAGACTATTTATGTCAATCAGCTTAAAGAGCGCGACCGGGTTGAATCAATTTTTCTGGTGCGGGATAAAATTACCGCAATGGCTAAGAATGGTAAGCCTTATATGACCTTGAAAATGATGGATCGAACCGGTGAGGTTGAGGGGCGGATCTGGGATCAGGTTGATCGGTTTTCCAGTCAATTTGAGAAGAATGATTTTATTCTGGTTAATGCCAAGGCGAGCGTTTACATGGGGAAAATGCAGCTGATTGTCCAGGATTTAATGAAAATTGAGGAGAGTCAGATCAATCTGGGTGATTTTCTGCCGGTTTCGCAACGCTCAACAGTAGAGATGCGCAATGAACTTGACAGTGTCTTGGACTCCCTGACCAATCCACATATTGAGTCATTGCTCCGAGCTTTTTTTGATGATCCAGAATTCTTTGCTCTCTACAGTAAGGCACCAGCCGCGAAAGCGATGCACCATGTCTTTCTTGGTGGTTTGCTGGAACACTCCCTTGCCGTTGTTGGATTGGCTATGGATGTTGCCGTGCGCTACCCACAAGTGAATCGAGATCTGCTGATCTGTGGCGCATTGCTCCATGATGTTGGTAAAGTCAGCGAACTATCGTATCAACGTTCCTTCGATTATACCGACGAAGGGAAATTACTCGGGCACATAATTCTCGGGGTGGAGATGGTTGAAGATCGAGTTCGGCAGATTACTGATTTTCCT
Source organism: Thermodesulfobacteriota bacterium (assembly GCA_034717915.1). GTDB lineage: Bacteria > Desulfobacterota > Desulfuromonadia > Desulfuromonadales > Geopsychrobacteraceae > Desulfuromusa. The sequence goes on along the minus strand of JAYEME010000145.1, from coordinate 22,328 downwards.
GCAGAATTGTCTATGTTGATCAAGCACCTGCTCCTTTCCCATCATGGTCAATACGATTTTGGTTCTCCGAAACGGCCAAAATTTCTCGAAGCAGTTATCCTGAATTTTATTGACGATCTGGATTCAAAGATTAATGGCGTACAGACTCATATCGATAAGGAACCGGACAAAGAGGGCAATTGGACTAATTATCATCGTCTTTATGATCGCTATTTTTATAAAGGATCTGTTTCACAACCGCCGCAAGAGCAGGATCCCGAATCTTCTTCAAGCGTGGCACCTCCAACTCCACTGCCGGTTGCAAAAAAAGTGCTCAACAGGGAACGTAAAAAATATGATAAGCCTCTCGGTGCAACCTTGGGGGATCAACTGAAGGAAAAAAATATGGATCTATTTTCTGCCATAACTGAAAAAGGGGAAAACTCTTGATACTTGATACCTTGCCAACCGGGCCACTTGAGGTAAATTGTTATATCATTGGTTGTGAAGAAACCCGAGAAGCTGCTGTCATAGATCCCGGCGGTGATGTTGACCGTATCCTGCAATTATTGAACAAATATCAATTGAATACTGTCAAGATCATCAACACTCACGGCCATTTTGATCATATTGGTGGAAATCGTGCATTGATGGAGGCAACAGGGGCTGAGTTGATCATTCATCAGGATGATCGTCTTTTACTTGATCAAGCAGGAGCGCATGCAGCTAATTTTGGACTGCGTGCGGATCCATCTCCTGCGCCGACCCGTGAACTTGTCGGTGGCGAGACGTTGCAACTGGGAAAATTATCATTACAAGTGATCCATACTCCTGGCCATTCGCCAGGTGGAATCTGTCTCTATGTTGATGATATTCTCCTTGTCGGTGACACGTTGTTTGCCGGTTCAATCGGTCGCACTGACCTGCCGGGCGGTGATCATCAATTGTTGATCAGTGGTATCAAAGAGAAGTTATTGCCACTGCCGGAAGCAACCAGGGTTTACCCCGGTCACGGGCCGATGACGACCGTTGGCCAGGAAAAGCTGTATAATCCGTTTTTATAGGAGCCTGTTATGCTGCAGGGTAAAAGTATTGTTCTTGGTGTCAGTGGCGGGATTGCTGTTTATAAAGCAGTTGAGCTGCTACGCTTGTTGACCAAGGCTGGTGCCGATGTTCATGTTATTATGACTAAAAATGCTCAGGAATTTGTTGCACCGCTGACATTTCAAACCCTGTCTGGTCATCCGGTTCATACAGATCTATTCAGTCTTTATCAAGAACAGGAAATTGACCATATCTCCCTTGCGGATCGTGCCGATCTGTTTATTCTGGCGCCGGCTACCGCAAACTTGGTTGGTAAAATTGCCCAGGGACTTGCTGATGACCTGTTGACGACAAGTGTTATGGCAACCAAGGCTCCGGTTTTGATTGTTCCGGCAATGAATAGCAATATGTATGAAAATCCCATCTATCAGCACAATCAAACGTCTTTGTCTGATTCCGGTTTTTTTATTCTCGAACCAATCAAGGGAGCCTTGGCTTGCGGTTGGGAAGGTCAGGGGAAGTTGCCCGATCCAACAGTTATTTTTGATGCTGCCGAATCGCTATTAACCCCCAAGGATATGATTGGTTGCCGTGTTCTGGTCACTGCTGGACCAACCCGTGAAGAGATTGATCCGGCTCGTTACATCTCTAATTACTCTTCCGGGAAGATGGGTTTTGCCGTCGCTGCTGCCGCTCAGCAGCGTGGTGCACAAGTTGTTCTGATTACTGGACCAACAAATCTGACCGTACCGGTTGGAGTGCGCTGTGTCCCTATTTTCTCTGCTGAAGAAATGCGTTCTGCGGTCTATGACAATCTGGAAGGTGTTGATGTGGTGATTAAAGCTGCTGCCGTTGCTGACTACCGCCCTATTGATCGATCAACACAAAAAATGAAAAAAACAGCGGATAAATTAACTTTAAAACTGGAGAAAAATCCCGATATTCTTACTGAGCTTGGGCAACAGAAAGAGGGGCGAATTCTGGTCGGTTTTGCTGCTGAAACCGAAAGGCTATTAGCTCATGCTGCTGAAAAACTAAAAAAGAAAAATCTTGATCTGATTGTGGCTAATGATATTACTCGAGAGGGTGCAGGATTTGATGTCGAGACCAATATCGTCCGGTTGCTGCATGCTAACGGGCGGGTTGAAGAATTGGAACTGATGAGTAAGGTCAAGGTTGCACAACAGTTATTGGAGCGGATAGTCGTCTTATGGAAGGCTAAATAACTGTAAACAACGGCAAAATTTCATCAGGATCGGTGATTCCCAGCTTAAAGCGATTGTGCAGTTCCTTGAGAATTAAATCTGAATCCTCCTGGAGTAGCTTTCCATCAAGCCAAAGATGGTTCATATTTTTTCTGATTAAGTTCGCAGCAGTTAACGCCCGATCTCCTGTGGGATCAGCATTCCAGTAAGGACTGTTTTCAGCACCAAGAATTCCGTTTATAGCTTCAAGCCCCATTTTCATGTATTCATTATGTTCCTCTTCGTCAAATTTCCATTTTGACCGTTTTGCAATCGAGTTGATGAGTTTGTGCCAGTTTTGCAGTCGGGTGATCAACATCATTGAGTTGAAGATCTTTTTGTTGGTGCGAAAAGAGAAGATCGTGTCCGCCAGAATTTTATTCAACATCTTGTCCAGCTGGCGGTTGTCCCGTTTCGCCAGTTGTTGTGCGGTTGCCCACGTTTCGTCCCGGACTCCGATATCAGCGCGAATTTCCCAATAGGCATGATTCAGCAGAGCCGAATTGTAGGTCATGACCAATTTGTAGGGAACAAAATAATTATGCGCAATGGTGTCTGCTGCCAGGTGAGCCAGATATCCGTAAGCACAGGCTTCTGCTGCAGGACTTTCTTTTTTGCCCTGTTCGAGAAGCTTGCGACCGATGCTCCAGTTGTGGCAATGTCTCAGGTGGTGGGTGTGTTTTTTCCCCAGGGTAATATCTGCGGCAATACATCCGTAGAGAAAATCCATAGATTGAGATGCTAAAAGTGCTTGCAATGCAGCCGGTAAAGCTTCCGGCGCTGCCAGTAACCGCAGCCCCAGTCCTAAATGAACCCCGGCACCCCAAGCGAATGCATCGGCTGGGAATAATAGTACGATTAAAAATATGAAAAGGCGGAACATGTCGCCTCCAAGGTTAAAGATTGATGTCTGATAAATTATACCACGAATGCCACGAAATAATCTCGCAAGGAAAAGCAATTCTTGAAGATTTGCAGGAGTGGGGATTCGAATCGGTTGTGCCGCTTCCCGCTGAAGAACCGGTTGCTGTTTCTGCTCTTCCGCAACAATCTCCTGACAACTCTGCGACCCTTGTCGAGTTAGAGACTCGTTTGAGTGGCTGTAGCCTTTGTTCTCTTTCTGGGCAGCGTAAAAATGTTGTTTTTGGCGCTGGTAACCCGCAGGCCAGGGTGGTGCTGGTTGGAGAAGCTCCCGGGCGTGAGGAGGATGAAAAGGGTTATCCGTTTGTCGGCGAAGCGGGTAAGTTGTTGGATAAAATTCTCCTCGCCATGCATCTTTCTCGTGAAAAGGTCTATATCTGCAATGTTCTCAAATGTCGTCCACCAGGTAACCGCGATCCACAAACAGATGAAATTGCTGCTTGTGAGCCATTTTTGAAACAACAACTGGCACTGATTCAGCCGGAAGTGATTGTTACCCTCGGTCGTTTTGCAGCTCAAGAGTTATTGAAGACAACCAAACCCATTGGAAAATTGCGGGGACAATGGCATGAATACGCTGGGATTCCGCTGATGCCGACTTTCCATCCCGCCTATTTGTTGAGAAATCCATCGGGTAAGAGACCTGTTTGGGAGGATATGAAGCAGGTGATGCAGCGGTTGGATCTAACTTGATCAGGCAAAAATATTGAGATAGGTTCCCGGATGGGGGATATCAAGTGGAGCCATTTGATATTTATTGATGATTGAGTTGATATTCGGATCTGTCTCAGATTCTTTTGGAGGGAGAGCCGTTTCCGGTTCCAAGGTTAGATTCAGATCCTGGCATTCCTGTTGTAACGCTACGGTGTCAGGATTGTATAAATCAACATATTCTGCATCAATAACTTGGGCAGATGCTGCGTTTTTACTGTAACTATCCTTGGCTTGCTGGATTCTTTGTCGCGTTCCTGCTTGATCTGCAGAGGAGACACGAGCACCCGGAGTTGACAGCTTTGGTTGCTCTGGAATGTATGAGTTGATGATACGCATCTGAATCACTGTCTTTGTCTTATTTAAAACGGTTAGTTTTTACTTATCGTGTTAACTATAGAAAAAACGGTGATTTTTTGCAAGGGGCAAAGCCGCAAATTAATGTATGGAGCCTCAGTCTGGAAAGGTTGCACCAACTACTTAGCTTCAGGTTCAACTTTGACCCGTTGCCACCCCTTGGCTTTCATACAAACCCGGTAAAACCGCTCAAAATCATCCTGTTCCTGCATAAATCGATAATGATGATATCCACGAAAAAAAGGTCTGAGGTATCTGTCGCGATAGTAGTGGTCATAAAAGGGGAAGTTGTACAGGTAATCCATAGCATAAAAGTTATAGAGATAATTGATTTGTGCTACTTCTGTTTGAGCCAGTTCACGACATTTTTTTTGGTCTTTCAGGAGTTGTAGTTCACCTTGTTTTTCGGGATGCTGCCAAGTCCATTGGTTGTGACTGACACAGCCACAGAGCAGCAACAGTAAAACGACCGAAATTAATTGCAAAAAATGTTTAAACCTGTCCATGTTCCTATTATAGCAAAATATAGATTCTGTGACATTCTCGAGCCCCTTATTTTTTCTTCTACTGAAATACGAGATCGCTATGCGCATTCTTCATACAGCTGACTGGCACCTGGGCCGAATCTTTAACAAGCAGTACCTGACCGAAGATCAACACCATATTCTCAATCAACTTGAAAACTATCTTGAACAAACTCCACCCGATGTTTTGATTATCGCCGGAGATATTTATGATCGCAGTATCCCACCGGAAGAAGCGATCAACCTTCTGGATAATTTTCTCAACAAAGTTGTTTTGAAATTAAAGATTCCGACGATCCTGTTGGGTGGAAATCATGATGGGCAAGAACGGATGAGTTTTGGCTCCCGGCTGATGGAGAATGCTGGTCTGTATGTTGTTGGTCATGCAACCGCAGAGCCAGTTCAAATTTGCATTCATGATGAACATGGTCCCGTTTACTTCTACCCAGTTCCTTACGCGACACCAATCACCTGCAGAGATCTTTTCCCCGATGAAGATATTAAAACCCATCACGATGGTATGGCAAGACTGGTTGATGCTGTCAAATCAATCCATCCGGAGAAGAAGAGAAGTGTTTTAATCAGCCACTCCTTCGTCGCTGGGGGTGAAGAATCTGACTCGGAACGTCTGCTTGGCGTTGGCGGTGCAACCGTTGTTTCACCCAGACTGTTCCAGGGGTTTGATTATGTTGCTCTCGGGCACTTGCACCGCTCACAGCAAGTCGGTGCTGAACATATTCGTTATTCCGGGTCGTTATTGAAATACTCTTTCTCTGAAACAGAACATCATAAGGGGATGACTCTTGTGGAACTTGATGCTGCAGGATTCACAAATCACAGTCAGATTAACTTCACCCCTCTGCGTGAAGTTAAAAAAATCGAAGGGAATTTTGTTGAACTGCTTGAAGCTGGTCAAATTCAGCCAACTCATGACTACTTGCAAGTGACCTTGCTTGATAAGGGGGCAATCCTTGATCCACTCCCTCGACTGCGCGAGTTTTATCCCAATGTTCTGGAAGTTCGGCGAAAGATTTATGCTGATCTCGATCGGCCAGGTTCAATAAAAGAATCGAATGATTTCAAGTTGCAATCAGTGGAAGAATTATTTGCTGATTTTTTCAGCCAAGTTACGGATGAGGTTATGAGTGAAGATCAGGTCACAGCATTTGCCAAGGCCATCAATGAAGACAAGACCACCGAAGAGGCTAACTAATGCGGCCACTAAAGCTAACCCTCGTCGCTTTTGGTCCTTATGCTGGTGAACAATTTTTTGATTTCAGTGAGCTGGGAGACAATAACCTGTTCTTGATCACTGGCAACACCGGTTCGGGTAAAACATCGATGTTTGATGCCATGTGTGTTGCCCTGTTCGGGGAGAGTTCAGCGGGGCAAAGTGGACGTCTGGCTCGTGATCTGCGCAGTGATTTTGCTCGCGGTGATGTTATGACCGAGATAATTTTTGATTTTCGCCTGGGAAATGACAAAATTTATCGCGCCTATTACGCTCCTGAGCAGGAACGGCAAAAAAAGCGGGGGGAGGGTTTCGTAAAAATAAGTGCCGCAGCATCTCTCCATCGTCTTCCCGACTCGGGTGCCCCCGAATTGCTTGCCGAAGGAGTTCGGGTCACCAAAGAAAAAATAGAGGGTTTACTGGGACTTGATTCAAATCAGTTTCGTCAGGTGGTCATGCTTGCCCAGGGGCAGTTTCGTGGACTTCTGGAGGCCGATTCTCAAAGCCGGGAGAAGATTTTTGAAACCCTCTTTGGAACCCAGCAATACGCACAGATAGAGAAAAGACTCAAAGATCAGGCTGCGGAGATTCAGAGTTTGCACCGGGACTCCCAAAGAAATCTGGCAATAATCCTCGAAGGGGTAGGATATGAATCTCTCCAGGATCTCAAGAGGTGGCTAAATGAACAACAAAATGTGATGGCTGAGTTGCTACAGGCCGAACAACAAGCAGAGAGGGTCACCGTTGATGCTCAAACAGCCTTTGATGCAGGGAAAAGTGGGAATGAAAAGCTGAAAAGTTTAGAAGAGAGTCAGGTCGCTTTGAAAGTGTTTCTGGATCAATCTGAGCAGTTCAAGGCAAAGGATATAGCTTTGCAGCAGGCAGAAGCCGCAGCAATAATATTCACTTTGTACGAAGGTCAAGATAAAAGACGGGCCGAGGCAACTCAAGCAAGAGAACGTTTGGATAAAAGAAAGATAGCTTTGGACAAGGCCAAGGTTGAGCAAAAACTGGCAGTTGCTTTGCTACAGACAGCTCATACCAAATTACCTGAAATCGAGGAGAAAAAAAGGCAACGACAAGCCCTTGAAGAGAAAGTACCAAAGCTTGAGGAGTATTTGCAGGCAGGAAAAGATTTGAAAACAGCAGAAGTGCATAGTGCTACTTTTCAGAAAAAATATCATAAAGAAAAAGACGAATTGGGAGCCCTCAGAGAGACTTTGAGGAATGCTCGACAAGAAATCGTTGTGCTACGTAAGGGTGACGGAGATCTGGAAGCAATTAAAGCTGCAGGACAAACGGTCAGGGCTCTGATTGATACCCACAATGATATCCGTAATATTCAAGCAGAAATCCAGGGCAAGGCTCCCAGAATTATACAGGCGACACAGGCTGTTGAAGCTCAAAAGAGGGAGGTTGAGAAAGCCAAACAGGAAAAGAAAGATGCCTTTGCTGTTTGGGTCGAAGGTCAGGCGGTACGGATTGCTGCGACGTTGCAGTTTGAACAACCTTGCCCGGTCTGTGGGTCGATTGAACATCCTGATCCCCAACAGCATACCGGTAAGAATGTGACCGATGAACAATTGACTGAGCTGGATGAACGGATTGTCCGGAGTGAGGAACTTCTGGATCAAAAAAAGGAAGAATTAAGCAAGCTGCAGGATGATCAAAATAAGCACTTTATCCGCAAGGAAACATTGGAGCAAACCCTGGGAAGCGAGAAAGATATTTCCTTGGAAATTCTGACCCAGCGGCGGGAAGCTCTCAAAGAAACCTATCTGGACGTCAGTAAGAACAAAGAATCTATCAAGGCATTGGAAATTAAGGTCACCGATCAGGAAAAGCTCGAAGGAGAAAACCAGAAAACTGTTGAGCGGGAGCAGGAAGCCTGGCAAAGGGCGGGAAATGATGTTACCAGACTGGCTACGGTCGTTGCAGCTCTTGAGCGTGAGGTTGCAGAGAAATACCGTGAGCAAGGGGTTTTGGCAGATGAAATCAAAAAACTGAAAACGCAGATTGAGGCACTTGAAGCCGAACTGAAGTTCGCGGATGAAAACAGTCGCAAGGCGAATGAAATCTATACCACGCTCTTTGAGCAGGTTGGTGGAGCAACGGCTGATTTAGGGCGCTGCAACGCAGCATTCGCTGAGGCAAACAATGACTACACTATAAAGTTAGGGACTTCGTCTTTTTCAGATGAACCAGATTTTCTTGCTGCAATCCTTCCCGCTGATCAGATTCAGGAACTGAAAGTCGCTATTGAATCGTTCAACACTGACCTGGCAATGGCTGACGACAGCTACAAGAAAGCAGTGACTATCGCAACGGGACTTACTTTTGCCGATCTGGAGACCTTGCAAAAGTCTCTGGACGAAGCGAATAGAGGATTTAATCAGCGGAAAGAGATCAGAATCACACAGCAAACGACTTTAGAGGCTAAAGAAAAAGAGAAAAAAAGAGCCGAACTGGAGCAGAAAAAGATCGATACCTTGGACGCTAAGTACCAGTCTCTTGGACGAATCGCCGACGTTGCTAACGGTAGTAACAACAAAAGGACATCTTTTCATCGTTTTATTTTGCAAACCCTGCTAGATGAGGTACTGGAGGTGGCGTCTTACCGTTTAAAAAAAATGACCAACCAGAAGTTTTACTTGTCCCGGGATGATGGTCTGCGTGATGCGCGCAAGCAATCAGGTCTGGATCTGATCTTGACCGACACCTTTACCGGAACCCAGCGATCGGTCAAATCTCTCTCCGGGGGGGAGGGGTTTCTGGCAGCCCTGTCGCTTGCACTTGGTCTTTCCGACGTGGTGCAAGCTCATGCTGGTGGAATAAAACTCGACACCATTTTTATCGATGAGGGGTTCGGCAGTCTCAGTCCTGATGCTCTTGATCAAGTTATCGATGTCCTCAACGGGCTGTCTGGTGAAGGACGTCTAGTGGGTCTTATTTCTCATGTTCCAGAACTTAAACAACAGATTGGTGCGCAACTTCGGGTTGAAGAAGGGGTGGCCGGGAGCTCCGCATCCTTCAGAGTATAGCAATAACTAACGATTTATCTTGATGGGCGTTACGAGTCCTTTGGTGGTTGTGCTGAATAGTTGTCTTCTTTCCCAATATTGTTGAGGTTATTTCGCGTGGATTACCGAGAAAAAGTTATATCTGCAGCGGCACAAGGTGCTTTGGTTCTCACCGCCAACAAGCGTTTATCCCGCTATTTGCATAGTCGTTTTGATCAACAGATGCAAGTAGAGGGGGAAAGTGTCTGGTCGACACCACAAATTTTTAGTTACGAAGGTTGGTTAACCCGGTGTTTAGAAGGTCTTGGTGCAGGCTGGCGGTTATTGAACCAACATCAGCAACAATACCTCTGGGAAGAGCAGATTGAAAACTCTTCACGAGGAACCACTCTGGAGTTATTACAATTATCAAAAACAGCAGAAAAAGCGATTCAAGCTCACCGTTTACTCAATGAATATAATCTGTCACTGGATGGTCAGTATCTGACCGAGGATCAGTTGGTCTTTTCCCGCTGGCAACGGCGCTATAAAGATCATTGTCAACAACATGATTGGCTTGATCAAAGTGATCTTCCCGGTTTGATTTGTTCTGCTCTGAAAGGCGGGAAACTTAACTTGCCGCAACAGGTTTTACTGATTGGTTTTGATCAATTAGCACCGGGACTTTTGTTATTGATGAAGACTGTCAATGATGCTGGGGGGTGTTGTGAAGAAGTTTCGCTGCAAGGAGAACAGAATGGCAAGATTGTCTGTTACGCGGCACGGGACAGACATGACGAAATAGAATCAGCAGCCCGGTGGGCGCGTAGTCTATTAGATCGGGGTGAGGGGTCAATTGGTGTCGTGGTTCCCGATTTACAACAGCACCGGCGACAAATTGAACGTATCTTCCGGGAGCAGATTGACCCGGCAGCAACGGTTGCATTAAATGATGATGAAGCTGTTTTCAGTTTGTCCCTGGGAGGTTCTCTGGCTGATCAGGGGGTTGTCCATGCCGCGCTTGAATGCCTGGGAGCAGGGCATCAACTCAGTCTCGATCAGACCTCATTTTTACTGCGAACCCCCTATCTTGATGGTGCGCTACGGGAGGCCGACAGCCGCGCTTTTTTCGATCAAAAGCTGCGATCATTTCGGCAGCAGCACTTTAAACTTTCTCGACTCAAAACGTTGCTGGAAGAGAAGACCAATCTGGCTATTTTTTCACAGGTTCTTAAAACGATTCAGTCAGCACAGCAACTGAATGATAAGGTTCTTCCCGGGGTTTGGGCGGCTCGTTTTGCCGATCAATTATTTTTACTTGGCTGGCCGGGGGAGAGGTCGATAGCAAGTAGTGAATTTCAGGCGAGCAAAATGTGGCAAGAAAAAGCACTGACTGCATTGGTTGCTCTCGATCCACTGTTGCCGCCGATCAGTCGACAACGTGCATTCAACCTGCTGCGTCGAATCAGTCAAGAGATTGAGTTTCAATTGGAAGGATCTGTTGGACCATTACAGGTTGTTGGTCTGTTGGAATCCTCCGGTTTGATGTTTCAACATCTTTGGGTGATGGGATTGGGGGAAGCAGTTTTACCGGCTCGTCCCCAGCCTAACCCCTTTATCCCCTTGAAGTTACAACGGGATTATGACATGCCACATGCCAGTGCTGCACGTGAATTGTTCTTTGCAGAACAGGTCGTTGCGCGGCTTCAATCTGCCAGTGATGACATCGTTTTCAGCTACCCGCGACTTGACGGTGATTGTGCCTTGCGTCCCAGCCCACTTATTCCTCCCCACAATCCAGAGATCCTTCCTCCCTTGGCTGATTTACTCGATCTTTCTTCCCTACTGAAATCAAATCTTCCCGGCATGGATACTCTTTCTGATCATCATGGACCGCGAATGGATCAAGCACTGGTTGAAGGTGGTACCAGTTTGCTCAAAGATCAGGCTCATTGCCCTTTCCGGGCCTTTTTTCACCATCGTTTACATGCGCAGCAGTTTGCTGAGGCAACTCCTGGAATAGCTCCTATGGCGCGCGGTGATCTGCTTCATCTGGTTCTTGAATTGATCTGGAAGGGGCTGCAGAATCAGACAAGTTTATTGTCCCTGGCTGAACAAGAACGTATCGAATTGATAAAGACGCAAGTGGCGGCGGCATTTACTGCTTATTTTGAACATAAATCTGCACCGGCAGAACAGTTATTGCAGTTGGAAGCTGAACGCGTGGTGACTCTGGTGCAAGAGTGGTTGGTTAAAATTGAAATGGAGCGAGACCCTTTTCATGTCCTGGAAACGGAACAGCAGCATATTGAAAAAATCGGGCCATTGCAGATTCGCTTAAAGGTTGATCGAATCGATCAGTTGGAAGGTGGTGAACGTATCGTCATCGACTATAAAACGGGTGTCGATTTGCATGCTGAAGACTTTCTCAGTCAACCACTGATCGAACCACAATTACCGATTTACGCTGTTGCTGATCCTGCCTTCAAGGCGGACGGTATTGTCTTCGCAAAACTCCGTCGCGGGGAGTGTCGATTTGTTGGTGTTGTGAGAGAGAAAGGTTTGCTTGGAAAGGTGCGTGAGCTGACAGCTTATCCGCAGAGTCTGGAACTTGGTCTATCTGATTGGGACGAATTGCTGATTTTCTGGCGGCAGCAGATTGACCAATTGGCAGAAAATTTTGTGGCTGGTGAGGCTGTTGTTCAACCGTATGATCTGATCAAGAGTTGTCAATATTGTGATTTATCAGGGATTTGCCGGATTCAGGAGGCTACAATGACTCCAGGAGTTACGTCATGATTGTTGACGCAAAACAACGCATTGTCGCTATTGACGTGACACAATCCTGTATTGTCCAGGCCCCGGCAGGTTCGGGAAAAACCGAACTGCTGATTCAGCGGATGCTGGCTCTGCTCGCTGAGGTTGAACAGCCGCAACAGATTCTTGCAATCACCTTTACCAATAAAGCTGCTGCTGAAATGCGCCAACGGTTACTTGTGGCATTAGAAAACGGTCGGGATCTCCCTTGCCCTGTTGAACCCCATGCGGAGAAAACCTGGAAACTAGCAGTCAAGGTTTTACAGCGGCATGGTGATAGCCTGTTACTCAATCCGGCACAATTATCAATTCAGACAATCGATAGCTTCAATGCGAGTCTGGTGCGAAAAATGCCCTGGGTTTCACGCTTTGGTAGCTTGCCGGAGATGAGTGACGATGCTGATGCCCTGTATTTGTTGGCAACGGAAAAATTGTTTTCCAGACTTGATAACAATGAACCGGAAGGGCTTCAACTCCGGGTTTTGCTCCGCCATCTGGATAACAATGTTTCGGTTGTTCAGCAAATGTTGGTTGATATGTTACGGCGGCGGGATCAATGGCTGCGACACATGTTGGCAGGCAATGAAACCTCGCGGCTGAGTTTGCAACAGGGATTGGATCGATTCTGTTGCGATCAGCTTGCGAGTTTAAAAAAGTCTTTTCCTGCTGATCTGGAAAAAGAACTCCTCGCTTGTCTCCTTTTTTCCAATCGTCAGCTTGAAAGTTTGAATTTGATTAACCTGGAGGATTCTGACCACCTGCCAGGCACTGAGTATCACGATTTAGCCAGTTGGGTGAGTATCGCGAATTTGTTGCTGACAACTGCCGGGGGACTGAGAAAAACAGTCAACAAAAACCATGGCTTCCCGGCAAGTAAGGAACATCGTGAGGTCAAAGAGCGAATGCTCAGGTTGCTGGATCAGTTTGATCCAGATTCTGTTTTTATTCAGCGGTTAGCAGAAATAAGAAGATTACCTCGAGAGGGCTATTCTGAGGGTCAGTGGCAATTATTGGAAGTTTTGATTGAGTTGTTACCTGTTCTGGTTGCTGAGCTCTGGTTGGTGTTTAGAAATCATGGTCAAGCTGATTTTGCCGAAATTGCCCTGAAAGCTAACCAGGCACTGGGTGAAGCTGATGATCCGAGCGAACTGCTGCTGAAAATTGATCATGATCTTCAGCATATTTTGGTCGATGAGTTTCAGGATACCTCTCGTTTGCAGTATCAATTGCTTAAAACCCTGATCTCCGGGTGGACTGCAGGCGATGGACGTACTCTCTTCCTGGTCGGTGATCCGATGCAGTCGATTTATCGCTTCCGTGAGGCCGAGGTCGGCTTGTTCCTGCATAGTTTCAGGGGGAAGTTTGGCCACTCTCAGATTGAGTTACAACCACTGCAGCTCTGCGCAAATTTTCGCTCGCAAGGGGGGATCGTAACATGGGTGAATAAGGCCTTTGCCACTATTTTCCCTGCGCTAATGGATGAGGCCAGTGGTGCTGTTCCACTATCAAAGGCTGTGGCCGTTAAGCCCTCTCTTGAAGGTGCCGCCTGTCAGATTTACCCCTATATCGGACGGAACGATCAAGCTGAAGCGTTACAGGTTTTGGAGCTGGTGCAACAGACGCAAGCTGAAGATCGGGATCAGACCATTGCAATTCTGGTTCGGGGACGGAATCATCTGCGTGAAATATTGCCGTTGTTCCGGCAGCATGGGATCAGATATCAAGCTCAGGATATTGATCTTCTCGGAGCCAGACCGGCTGCTCTTGATGTTGTCCATTTAACCCATGCGTTGCTCCACCGCGCTGATCGCTTATCTTGGCTAGCAGTTCTGCGGGCACCCTGGTGTGGCTTGACCCTTCATGATCTCCATGCCCTGGCAGGAGACTCGCCACACCGAACTATTCCAACCTTGTTGGCAGATGATCAGATTCGACAACAATTATCTGTTGATGGTCAGCAACGGTTGTTACGCATCTGGCCGGTTCTACAGTCAGGGTTAAAGCGCTTTGGCCGGTTACCGTTGCGTCAGTTGGTTGAAGGTTGTTGGTTGGCTTTGGGTGGAGCTGCTTGCTATTCGACTGAAGGGCAGGCTGATGCCCGGATGGTTTTTGAATTGCTCGATACGTTGGATCGGGGTGGCACTCTGGAGAGTTTTTTTAAATTGGAGCGCGGATTGACTCGATTATTTGCTGAGCCGGATAATCAGGTTGATGGAAAACTGCAAATTATGACGATTCACAAAGCCAAAGGGTTGGAGTTTGATACGGTCATCATTCCAGGATTAGGAAAGGCTGCTGGGAAGGGAGATAATCCCCTATTGCGCTGGCAAGAACATCCTGATTACGGTCTGTTAATTGCTCCCATTGCTGCCCGTGGGAGTCAGGAAAAAGATCCTATCTACCAATTAATAGCACAGTTGGAGGGTGAAAAAGAGGATCTGGAAACGGGGCGATTGTTATATGTAGCTACAACCAGAGCCATTCGGCAGATCCACTTGCTTGGACATGCGGATGAGAATAAAGATGGTGATTTGAAACCCAGAAAAGGATCATTGTTGGAAAAACTCTGGCCACTTCTGCAGGGTGAATTTTTGACTTCCGGTCAACGCAATGATGAAGTTGATAAAGAATTTATCCCTCCAATGCTGCAGCGTTTGCCGATGGATTGGTCTTTGCCAGATATCAACTCGGTCAAGTTGCAGGTTCAACAAGTACCTGAGATAGCATCCTCTCGTGGTGATGCGGTTGTCAAGTTTACGGGGTGGGAAAATCCGGTACATCGGCATGTTGGAACTCTGATCCATTCATTACTTGAACGGATGACCAAATCTGGCGTAGAGGATTGGTTGGGTGAGAAAAAGGGGAAACCGGAGGATACATTAAGGAATTCCTTAAGTCGTTATGGTGTGGCGAGTGCTGATTTGGATACGAGTGTGCAAAAGGTTCTGGTTGCCATGGATAAAACCCTTGCCAGTGAGCGGGGGCGATGGATTCTGGAAAATCATCGTGAGCATGAAAGCGAACTGCCGTTGACTGGAGTTGTTCGTGGGACGTTGATTCATGCCGTCATTGACCGGACATTTGTGGCAGATGGATGTCGTTGGATTATTGATTATAAAACCAGCCTTCCCAGGGACGGTGAGACTGAACTGGAATTTTTGAATCGGGAGGCTGAGCATTATCGAGAACAACTGGACACTTATGCTCAGCTGTTAGCTTTACAGTCTGATCTGTTACCAATCAGAACAGCTCTCTATTTTCCGATGATTGATGGATGGTACGAGTTTTAAAAATATTTCTTAAAGTTGATATTTTCGCAAAAACTCATGGGATGACTAAGCAAAAATTTCATCCTACAAGGCCTGGTGTTTTTTTCAGGGGCGAAGGGATACATAGAGTATGTCGAGGTTCTGAAAAAACACCGTAACGCCGTATGGCGGACTTTTTGCGACGCCATCAAAGTTATTATTTCAGGAATTACTTAAAGTAGCTGAAATTGCATAATTATCTAATAATTTTCCAGTAAGATAGCTTTTCTGTGGATTGACTTTGACCAGACTTTTGATGGTTTGTGGTGCCAGATGGAGGCGAAAAGTTGATTCCTCACGACTGACC
Source organism: Thermodesulfobacteriota bacterium (assembly GCA_034717915.1). Taxonomy (GTDB): domain Bacteria; phylum Desulfobacterota; class Desulfuromonadia; order Desulfuromonadales; family Geopsychrobacteraceae; genus Desulfuromusa. The sequence goes on along the minus strand of JAYEME010000145.1, from coordinate 6,886 downwards.
AAAGTCAGATCAATCATCTTTTTCATTGAACCGATACGCATTTCTGTTTCAATCACGTAACACCATTCTCTGTCACCAACGGAAAAAGTAATCAGACGTCTGGTTTTAACCGGCATGACTGAATAGACTTCGACATCACTATTGTCCTGGATGGGGTGTACGCCAAAGCTGATCATTAAATCCTCACCCTCTTTGAAGGTTGAGAAATCAAAAATATTCAAGATTGATTGTTTTGAATCCATCACGACCTGAGCTTCAATCGCTGGAATTTTTAATGCTGGAAAGGAAACCCACTCACACCAGCCAATGTCCAGCAAAAGTGAGTTTTTATTTTTCTTCATGTGCAGCAACTCCTGACTAGGATGTGTTGTTATTAATGTGTGAGATAATAACGGCAGTTTGTATAAAAGTAAATTATTCTAATATTAAAATTCAGGACAGAATTTTAATAAAAAATAATAATGATTATGGATGGTTACAGCTATTTAGGTGGGGGGTTTATGTGCTGCAGGATGAAATAACAATTTATGTTACTGTTTTAGTTGTTGCATTTGTTTTGAGAACTTTTCACCTCAATAAAGAAATATGTAACACTGACGTATAAGTTTCTATTATTATAGGTTCTTTTGCTATACTAAGGACACTGACATAAGTTTCGTAGCAATATCTTTTCATTTTTTTGGGGGAAATATGTCAACACCAGTAAAAGTTATTTTTGTTGTTGTCGGTCTGTTACTGATTCTTGCTATTGCCTTGACTGTCGTGATTAAGACACAAGTCACTCCGGAAAAAGTTCGAGAAACACTTCTCCCGCTGGCTGAAAAGTCGTTGCAACGAAATGTCGATTTTGGGGAAATAAAAATTGGTTTGTTTTCTGGTATTTCTGTTGCTGACCTGCAAGTCATGCAAAAGAAGGGTGAAGAGGAATTCTTTTCGGTTAAAGCGGTCGAATTACATTATCAGTTTTTACCTCTTTTGACCGGCAAGGTGGTTGTTGATCAAATCCTTCTGGATCAACCTGAAATTTATGTGGCCCGTCTACCGGATGGCCAATTCAACTTTAGCGATTTATTACCTGAATCAATGGCAGATAAAACGTCTACAGCCGTTGCTAGCGCGAATAGATCCACAACATTACCCAAAGCCTTTAATCTTTTGGTCAAAGAGGTAAATATCAAGGGGGGTAAGTTACAATATGTCGATAAATTTATAAATGCCCTATCCCCTTTTCGTTACACTCTGGATCAACTTAATTTTAAGGCCAGACAGATTACTTTTGATAAAGCTTTTCCCATTGATCTCTCTGCCGTCATAAATGACTCAAATATCGATATCTCCGGACATTATGATTTGTCTAGCCGGGTGGGTGATTTGATCATTCATTTAGCCCCTTTAAATCTAGTTCAGTTTGCACCCTACTATCGTAGTACCATTCCTGGGAAACTGGGCTCAGCACAGTTGGCTCTTAACCTGGAAGTCGATATAGAACCAGAGCTGATTTCTTCAAAAGGACAGATTGATCTCAATGATGTTGATCTGGCACTGGATCAATTTCCGAAGTCGGGATTGAAGGGGGCGAAGTTAGGTGCAGATTATGCTTTAAGCTTCAATCCTCAAAAACAACTCCTGAAAATCTCAACTTTATTGCTCAACTTCAATGAAATCAACCTCGGAGCCGAAGGGGAGTTTGACCTGTCGGCCGCTGAACCCTATATGGTGTCGACACTGTTATTGAAGCGGTTAGATCTGCGTGAAGTGATGCAGAATCTTCCCGGAGAGTTGGCCAAAGACTACCAGAAATATAGCTTTGCCGGACTGATTGATGGCCAAATCTCTTTGTCTGGTAAATTAGAGAGTGGCATAGGTTTGGTCGACTCTGCGCAGTTCACCCTGTCTGATGTCAGAGCCAGTTCGGAAAACTTACGTGCCGGAATCAGTGGAGATATTACCTATATTGACAAGGTTTTGCAGACAGAAAACTTGTTTTTGCAATATGGAGATCAACAGGCTCAATTACAGGTGAAAGCGGAGCGGGCTGCAGATAATGTTTTCCGTGGTGAATTTGTTCTCTCCGCAGAAACATTGGATCTCAACAAGGTTTTGCCTGAGTCAAATGATATAACCAAAAATGTCAGTGGACGTGGGGCTGCTGTCCCCCGAGCTGCGCGCCAGAAATCTTTGGCTGAGGAGATTGGTCCTTATGATCTCCCTATCGATATGGTTGGCACTCTGGCAATCAATCGTTTGATCTATAAACAGCTGAATATCGATAAGGTAACAGCCGATCTCAGTCTGAAAAATAACCATTTGTCGATTCAAAATCTCTCCAGCCAAATTGGCGGTGGCGAGCTGAAGGTCTCCTCACGTGTCAATCTTGGTGTGAAAGGTCTCGCTTACAAGGGGCAAATGGCATTAAGTCAACCGAACGTCACCACCTTGGTTGCAGGAGTGATTCCGGAGGCCAAGCAGAGTATTTCTGGCCAGTTGCAATGGCAAAACAGTTTTTCCGGCAAGGGAACTATCCCCGATAATCTGCTGCAAGTTCTTCAGCTAAAAGGAGAATTGAGCCTGCAGCAGGGGGTCGTCAAAGGCTCCCCATTGTTGGAAAAACTGGCAGGTTTTCTTGGTAGCCCGGATCTCAAGATTCTAAGTTTTCAATCGTTAAACAGTCAATATAATTTACGTGATGGTTTAGCACATATTACTGGCAATCTGGACAGTTCTAAAACTAAATTGACTCCGAAGGGGACAATCGGTGTTGACGGTCGCCTTAATCTGAATCTTGATGCCCGATTAGCTCCTGAAATTATGGATAAATTGGGAGTCAGTAAAAGCCTTAAACAGGTCACGGTGGATCAGAATGGTTGGGGAGTCCTGCCATTAAAAATCAAGGGGAACTTAAACCGTCCAGAGATTGGTTTTGATTCAACCGCACTACAGAATCAGGCACTGAAAAAAGCTAAGGAAAAAGTGAGTCAGAAATTATTGGAAAAAATAGTCCCTGGAGCTGGTGAAGATGCTGAACCGATGAGGAAGATGCTGGATAATACTTTAAATAAGTTGTTTGGCAACTAAATTATCCCGCAATAACGACTAAAAGTTCAAGTCTATAGAAGTATTCCGGGAACATGTAGTTAGTTATTTGAGAGCGTTATATTGAATCATTTTATATAAAGAGCGCAATGATACACATAGAGCCCTTTATATGTGTTTAATGTTACTATTTAGTTATTTTGAGAAAACCATTTCTTTTTTTACTGTTTCAGATATAATATACCTGAAAACATACTTTAAGCACAGAAAAGCTAATTAATGTACTTAATGGGTAACATTATGGAACTTAAAGATATGTCTCCAGTCGCTATAGCGAAAGAGTTAGGCCATAGACTGAAACAAGCCAGGCTCAATAATGATTTAACTCAGGTTGAAGTGGCATCACGAACTGGCTTAAACAGGAGGACTATTCTTAATGCTGAAAAAGGAAAAGTTCAGCTGAATAATCTTGTCGCCATATTAGTCGCAATGGATATGACAGACCAACTCAACATGTTTCTACCCATACAAGAAATATCCCCTCTACAATTGGCAAAACTCAAAGGTCAAGAACGGCAACGAGCATCAAAGTCTAAGAAAAGGAATACTCGGATCAAAGAGGATAAACCCTCATGGTAGAGGATGTCGTCAGGGTAAAATATAAAGAACATGACGTTGGCGCTGTCAGTTTCAATCCTGACATAGGTGTTGGCTTCTTTGAATTTGAACCTCGTTTTATCAAAACAGGCATAGAGTTATCACCTATAAAAATGCCTTTATCCCCTAAAATATATTCATTTCCTGAAGCTGATCCTGCTGCTTTCAATGGGTTGCCTGGGATGTTGGCAGACTCATTGCCTGATGATTTTGGTAATGCTGTGTTAAATGCCTGGATCGCCAGCCAGGGTAAATTGCCAGCAGATATTTCACCAATACAGCGTCTCAAATATACAGGGAAGCGTGGTATGGGGGCATTAACATACCATCCTGCGATCCAACAAAAAAAATTAAACGCTTCACAACAAATTGAAATTCAATCTCTGATTTCTATTGCCCAGGAGATCCTGGATAAGCGAGAACAATTCAGGGTAGCCCTTGGCTCACAGGGACAAGAAGATACAGAGTCAATGATGGCATTATTATCGGTAGGTGTAAGCGCAGGTGGAGCCAGACCAAAAGCGGTCCTTGCATTTAACGCTGATTTCACTCAAGTGCGATCGGGTCAAACAGATGTGCCGGAAGGATTTACTCATTTTATAATGAAATTTGATGGTGTTAGCGAACACAACAAAAACAGGGAAACATTTGGTGATCCGATGGGGTATGGAACAATGGAATATGTCTATCACCTCATGGCGAAAGCATGTGGTATCGACATGATGCCTTGTCACTTACTGGATGAAGGAGACAGGCGCCACTTCATTACCCAGCGTTTTGATCGGGATGGTAATGAAAAGCGACATGTCCAAACATTAAATGGTCTGGCGCATGTTAGCTATAAAAAAGCAGGTTTATACTCTTATGCCGAAGTGTTCGCAATTGCACGAGAACTTAAATTAAGCCCTGATGACGCGATGCAAATATTTAAACGTATGGTTTTTAATATTGTTGCACGTAATCATGACGATCATTCTAAGAACTTCGGATTCATGCTCGATGATCAATATCGCTGGCAATTAGCTCCCGCTTATGATTTAGCCTATAGCTACAAGCCAAAAAGCCATTGGGTGGAAAGTCACTGGATGAAACTCAATGGAAAGCGAGACAATTTTACCCGAGAAGATTTTTATAGCCTTGAAAAATTAAGCTCTATATTCAGCAAACGCAAAATTGATCAGATGATCGAGGAAACGACAGAGCATGTTTCAAGATGGAATGACTTAGCCTCTGAACACGGTGTGCCGCGTTCATTACTCGAGTTGGTAGGGAGTAATTTACGGCTAACAATTTAAGATGGTAGAAAGAGGAGAGAAGTTGTACGACACAACGGCTTGGAGTTAGTTATTTAAGAGCGTCCCGATTTTTTTTCCTAAAGGTTGCAGGAGTGCTTACCAACTCGAACGTCAAAAGCGTCGTATTCTCTGCCCAATTATTTATCTCCAGTTATTTGAGGCGTTGAGGTTGAGGAATAATCATCCTCGAAAGAGCAAAAGAGGGGTCTACAATCGGATTTAGGCTTTTAGGGAATCCTGAGTTTTCTTTGAGTCGACCTTACTGTGCGATGACCGGATAAAAAACTCAAGAAATTTTTCCTAACTTGATGACTTCATTTAAGACGGTTTCAGTGGCTTGAATCAAATCATCAACAAGCCGCTTATTGACTTCAAAGAGTCCATCATACTCACCCTTGTTGCGGCGGTCGTGGCATAAAGAGAGTACGCGCCAGACGTCAGAACCGACACCGATCGTATGCTGAAGACATTGAAAAACGATATAGCGATTTTCTGAGCGATATCCGTGCCATCGCAGTGATGCTAACGATAAAGCATGTGCAGCATTGTACGCCAGATCAAAGCGGCTTTCTAACGAGAGTGTTTCAACGTGAGAGTCCTTGAGTCTCGCCTGCCCTGAATGAACGAGGCCTTCGAATTCCTTTTGATTCCCCGGTTCCGGTTTTATCTGTCCAATATCGACAAGGTTTTTAAGGTGTTGGGATGTCATCTTCAGACCCTGTCAGAAATATTTTTGGCTGCTCAATCACTCTGGTGAGAAAATTATTGTCTGAAGAAAGCATTTTATCAACTTCTGCTATAGAATAGATTGTTGGATTTACTGATCTTCCGAGTTTTTCTTCAATTTCAGAAAAATTTGCCAGTAAGTCGGGATAGGTCAGATGATCTGAGATGATCATGATATCTATATCGCTGTCAGCGGTATCTGTCCCATTAGCAATTGATCCGTATATAAAAGCGACTTTGATTTTTGATTGAAAGTGGTTGATTGCTTCACGCAAAACATCACCAATGCCAAATGTTTTTCCGACGATCCCTTTCAGTTCATTGAAAATTGGGCAGGTGGAGTTTGCCTGGAAGTGTTTTTGGTTACCGATTTTCTTTACTGTAAGAACTCCGGCTCGAGAGAGTTTATCAAGTTCGCGATGTACAGTGCCGATTCCTATCCCGGCTAATTCAACAATCTCGTTGGAATAAAAGCTCCTGCCCGGTTGTCCAAATAGAAGGCCTAGTACTTTTCGTTGAGTTTTTGAAAAAAGTGCTTTGCTTAGGCTGTTTGTATTTTTCATTGTATTTCCCATATTGGGAACTATATAACCCAAATTGGGATAGTTTGCAAGGGGCGTCGTATAAGGCAGCGGGAATTAAAACTATCTTTAAATTTGCGTATAGTGTTCGCAGCCTACAGAACCTAAAACCTATCGAAATGGCTAAGCTATTCTATCCCACTTCATTATATTCCCGCGCCCGAAATTTCACACCAAGCTTCTTCGCAACCTGCTCACAGGCGGCAATATCAACTCCTGGATAAGTGACTGCTGTGGCGAGGACTTCAGGAATATATTGTCCGGCTTGCTGGAGAAAGTCTTTGACTGCTTGATAACTCTGCTGTGCACCAAAAGTTGATCGGCAGAGATGGTGATATTGTTCGGCATCTGGAGAATTTAAGGAGATTGATATTGAATCAACCAGTCCGACCAATTCCGGGAGAATATTTCGCCCATGAACCAGGTTGGCTTGCCCGTCAGTATTGATTCTGACGCTTACACCCTGTTCTTTCAACCAACGGGAGACTTCTTTGATCAAATCGAGGCGGAGGAGTGGTTCACCATAACCACAGAAGACGATCTCTGCATAACGGGTCGGGTCGCCAATCACTTGTTTGACTTCTGCAACAGAAG
>JAYEME010000144.1:0-10756 GCA_034717915.1 Thermodesulfobacteriota bacterium | reverse complement strand
AAAAACTCGGCTAACGCCTCAAACATTTGCCGTTCTGATCGCAACGCCATACTCCATTTTCGGCTGCGTCACACGGGATCGGAGGGTCAAAACACAGGAGTCCCCTTTTAGAAAGTAAAAAATTGGTGAACTTCTGAAAATTGACCACTTGTAACTATGTAATTTGAGTGGTAGTCTTGCAATATGCAAAGTTTATATCTTCATCGTAATCTTGAAACTGAACTTAAGGAGTGTCTCCTCGATTTTCCTGCTGTTGCGGTGTTAGGGCCACGACAATGTGGTAAGTCGACACTGGCAAAAAGAATCATTGCTGATTTTCCCGATTCAATTTATCTCGATCTGGAAAATCCTGCAGACCTGGCCAAACTACGGGCTTCCGAACTGTTTTTTTCACAACATGCCGATAAATTAATTTGCCTGGACGAAGTTCAACACCTTCCTGAAATTTTTGCTGAGTTACGTGCGGTCATTGACGCACGTCAGCGCAATACGCAGTTTTTGTTTCTTGGCTCCGCCTCCCGGGATCTGATCAGACAAAGTTCTGAAACTCTGGCCGGGCGCATTGCCTATCTTGAACTGACCCCCTTGCTTTATTCTGAAATTGATCAACCACCCGGTTCTTTGAAACTTAATGATATCTGGTTGAAGGGTGGTTTTCCTGACAGTCTGCTGGCACGTAACGAAAAAGTGAGTAAACGTTGGCGAGAAAACTTTATCCGTACCTTTCTTGAACGGGATATCCCACAGCTCGGTTTTCGTATCCCGGCAGCGATCCTGAGAAGGGTCTGGCAGATGTGTGCTCACAATCAGGGACAATTACTCAACAGCTCACAGCTTGGATCTGCTCTTGGGGTCAGTCATACCACATTTCGCTCTTATATCGACCTTTTGACTGAGACCTATATGTTGCGAGTTCTTCCGCCGTACCTAGCGAACTTGAATAAGCGTCTGGTGAAATCACCAAAGGTCTATCTGCGTGATACCGGTATTCTTCATTCGCTGCTTGCCATTGATACCTTTGATGAGCTTATGGGGCATCCGGTATTGGGTGCATCATGGGAAACCATAGCGATGGAAACGATTATTGCCGCTTTTCCAGATTGGAACCCGTATTTTTACAGAACCGCTTCAGGGACTGAAATTGACCTGATCCTGGTACGTGGACAACGGAAGCTGGCTTTTGAATTTAAGGTATCTGCGGCACCGAAGGTCAGTAAGGGGTTCTGGAACGGATTGCGTGATCTAGAAATCGAGCAGGCATGGATCATTGCTCCGGTTCGGGAGAGCTATCCCATTCACGAAAATGTTACTGTCAGTCCGTTGGCGGATGTTTTACAGGACTTTGCCGGGAGAGACCAGTAGCGTCACATCTCCAGCACCATCCTGCTCAAAGAAATATTTGACGCTTCTAGCGTGACGTAGTTGCTTTATTGTTTTAAGAAATGCAATGCAGAAAGAAACCACCCTTTGCGGAAATGCCACTTGATAGGTAAGGGTCAGCAATGGTTGAAACAACCAGTATTTAACCAGCAGGGTAAAAGGGATATCGATTAACGATGAAAACTATCAAATAGAGCAGTCCAGAGGTCAGTTTTTGGTTTATCAACTGAGGATATTTATGCAGCCAGCATAAAGAACAGGAAGATGTCTGGCGCACTATTTTTGTACCAACACTATGACAAATATCGCTAAACTGTAGGTACAAAAAATTTGTACCTACAGCTATGTAAATATGGTAATGTGTAGGTACAAAAGGAGGTACCTCATGCGTGCTGAAAAAAAAGACCCGTCGGTCTTCAATACGTTGAGGTCCGAGCGAAATCGCTGTGATGTGGTTGTGGAAAGACTTAACCGTGAAATTGATAAGCTGCCAAAGGGATCTTTGGGGGAACGCAAGGTGAAGAGTCATGGCAAAGTCTATGTGTATCCTTGTTTGCGCTACCGCGATGGCAAAAAAGTAACTTTTGAGCATCTTTCGCAGGAAAAAGCAGAAGCTCTCAAACCTGTTTTGGCGCGGCGCAAAAAGATGAAATCTGATCTCAAGACCAACAGAAAACGTATTGCTACAATCAATTCCATTTTGGGGAAAGACTGCAACTGAATGAAAATCATTTGTCCTCAATCCCCATTTTTGGAATCGGTCGATGAATTGCTGCGGGAACTTGATCGGGTCGATTTTTTTACTCATGGACTGCTGATCGGTAGTTGGCCGATGGCTATTTACACGCAACACTTTGAGTTGGCTTATGGACTGATGACCAACGATATTGATTTTGCCGTCGAAAATGTTTTGAAACTAAAAGAGGGTAAGCCACTACCTGAATTGTTAGAACGTCTTGGCTATACCCCGGTTTAAGACTATTCAGGAATTGAAACTTTTATCCAGGGGACTTTTGAGGTTGAGTTTATCGTTCATCGTCGAGGTGGAAGTGGTCCTCCTGCCGTGACCATTCCTGCGTGGAAGGTTGCTGCACAGCCATTGCCTTTTATCGATTTGCTATTTATTCGGCCAGTTTCTGTCATCGTCGATGATTTCAGCCTCAGAATTCCTGCACCAGAAGCTCTCATATTGCACAAACTGATTATTGCGCAACGACGGTTAGGGAGTGACAAAAAAGCTAAAAAAGAAAAGGATTTGCAACAATGTACAGCTTTGGCAGACATTGTCAGGGTTGGAGAAGTGAAGCAAATACTTCAATCGTATCGACTGTCTAAAAAAGTTCGTACCGAAATCGAATGTTCTTGCAATGAGGCTGGTTTCTCAATGCGGCCGTTGGGGATATCGTGGAATTAGCATCCCTCTACGCTTCTATCTTAACAACCTTGCGGATAGCTGCATTACACTGCTAAGAAAGGGAACAAACGTTGGATTTTATAACTTTAAAAAGTTACCTGCGGGCAAAGCCCGGCGGTTTAATCAGGGGTTTGGGAGCCTATACCGATTTAGAAGTTCAGGAAGGGGGAAGGGTAGTTCTCAACCTAAAATTGTAAATTCCAAAAGGTCAGACATTATGAAATTTATCATCCTGCTCCTCTGCCTGCTGCTCCCTAATCTTGCTTTTGCTTCAGACGTCTATGACAATGACTACTGTAAAGACCCCGTCGAACTACAAAAATGGGCGAATTTGATCGACAAGAACCCCGATTCTGACGCGATTGCGGCTCTTCATGCCATGTGGATAGGTTTGTGTGTCAAGGTTGAAGCCCACAATCTGACCACGATCCGCGCCAATAAAATCTTTGATGATCTCAGGGCGGCATTGATTGAACAAATTGAAGATCAAGAAGATCAATCAGGATCTATACCGGGAGCAACGTGAACAATTTTCCAGGTAGTGTAATGACAAGATACAGGAAAAAACCACGCAAATGCCCTGAATGCGGTTCAGCCCGAATCGCAACGGTACTTTATGGAAATCCGGCGTTAACGGCTGATCTGGAAGAAAAACTTGCTGGTGGTCGAGTGGTGCTGGGAGGTTGTACCTTTGAAAGAGATGCCCCCGTCTGGCGCTGTGTTGAGTGCTGCGCTGATTTGTGGACTACCCATAAAAATATTTGATTGCTGCTGCAGGTACTTCCATGACTGTCGATTGCTCATTCTGTCAACTTGACCCATCAAAACATTTGTTCTCGAACGATTTGGCAATCGTCATTGCTGATGGTTTTCCTGTCTCCCGCGGCCATAGTCTGCTTATCCCCAGGCGACACTTTCCTTCCTTATTTGAAGCGTCAGAAGAGGAGAGGGCGGCACTGTGGAAACTGTTGGATCAAACCCGTGATTATTTAATGACACAATATCGTCCCGATGGTTTCAATATCGGTATTAATGATGGCATTTCAGCCGGACAGACGGTCATGCATCTTCACATCCACCTTATCCCACGTTATTCTGGTGATACAGCAGATCCGCGTGGCGGTATTCGCTGGATTATGCCGGATATGGCACCGTATTGGAGAGAAAGATGAACCATTCAGCTTTTGAAGCGTTTAAAAAAATGGTAAGGTATTACTAGTTAATACTTTAGGGTCTGTTGTGAGTATAATGGTCCTTAAGTGATAGACCCCAGGCAACGGAGGATGTGAATATGGTGACAACAGCGATATCTGTCAAACTTGATGATGACTTGAAAAGCCGGATTCAACAATTGGCTCAGCGACAGCAACGTACCGCTCACCGCATCATGCGTGAAGCGATTCGTGATTATATCGAAAAAGAAGAAGCCAAAGAGCAGTTTGTTCAGGAAGCTTTGGCATCCTGGAGTTCCTATAAACAAACCGGAAAGCATTTGACCGGGGATGAAGTACGGGAATGGTTACAAACCTGGGGTACTGACAATGAAACCGAGATTCCTGAATGCCACGAGTAATCATCACCGAAAATGCAGCCTTAAGTTTGGAGCGCTGCCGACGGTTTTTAGTAGAAAAAGACCGTTCAGCAACAATGAAGGCCGGACAGATAATTGAAAAGCAGTTTAGCCGACTAGAAACTGATCCGGAATCAGGTCGCCCGGTAGAAAATCATATGGATCTGCGTGAGTTGATCATCTCTTTTGGTAACACCGGTTACGTTGCACTCTATCATCATTCTGTAGATATCGATTCCGTTCTTATTCTTGCATTTCGACATCAAAAAGAGGTGGGCTATGATGAGCTATAAAAACTGTTTTTTGACTTTAGATATATTTAAAATATCGGCACGGAGTTTTAATGAGGTATCAGAAATGTAGGAGATCTTTTTGGGACGGAGTTCATTAGTCGACTAGGGAAAGTCAACGAGACCAGTACTGTTGATAGAAAAAGTGAATAGCTACATTACCCTGCTAAGGAAGGTGTCAAGCGATGGATTTTAACAACTTGAAGAGCTACCTGCTGATAAAACCCAATGTTGTCGAGGGATCTCCCGTTGATATTGAACAACAATAGGTATAAAAAAACGTGATATCTCACCGGCCAAAAAAATGCTTCGGGCAACATTTTCTCCATGATCGTTCTGTTATCAATAAGATAATCTCTGCCGCACAGCTTGATTCACAGCGGCGGGTGGTCGAAATCGGTCCGGGTCCAGGGGTTTTGACGGATGAATTATTACCCCGATCGGCCCATGTTGAGGTGATGGAGATTGATCGTGATTTGATTGCACGACTGGAAGCGCGTCATGATTCTCGCTTGACTGTCCACCCTGGCAATGTCTTGAAACTTCCCTGGCGCGAATTACTTAAACAGCCCCCTTATACTTTGGTTGCTAATCTTCCTTATAATATCTCCAGTCAAGTTGTTTTTCGTCTGATTGAACACCGCGATTTATTTCAGCGGATGGTGTTGATGTTTCAACGTGAAGTCGGGGAACGCCTGGTTGCGTCACCCGGTGGGAAGGATTACGGGATTCTGTCGGTTCTCAGTCAGCTCTGGTACGACATCAAAACTGTGACGCTGGTAAAGCCAGGTGCATTTTCTCCTCCTCCAAAGGTTGATTCAATTGTTCTCAATTTTCAGCCGCTGCAAACTCCGCGAGTTGATCCTGTCGATGAGGTTCTATTTAAAAAAGTGGTTAAAGGTGCTTTTACGCAACGGCGTAAAACCTTGCGTAATAGTCTTCTGGCCAGTGGATTTGCTGCTGAAGATATTGAATATGCTCTCCTGAAATCAGGGATTTCTCCCGGTTGCCGTGGCGAAACATTATCACTGCAAAACTTTTCTGATCTCACCAAATATTTTGCCTGAAACTTTTTATTAAAAATTTATAAAACATACTTGAAAACTGTCTGTTGGTGGTTTATCCTTTGATGATGCCGCCACCGATAATTCTGTCTGTGGTCAAGTATGATAAATGTACCCTTTGGAGTGAACTTGGGAGATAAACATGAAAGTGACTGTGACCCGTGGTGGTCGAACGTCAGAGGAACGAGATCAACTTTTTCAACCTGAAACGATAGAGCAGGAGCTGATCCAGCAGGGTCAGACGACCGATCTGCCAGTTTATCTGAATTTGGCGAAGATCTTGCGTCAGGAAATTCCGGAGAATTTCTTGTTTCCACTCTCCTTATCCGAGCTGGTAGAAAACCTGCTTCAAGCCAGTAAGTTTCTTTCTAAACGCAGTGCCGATGAAGTTAAGGTTGAATTGCAGGCGCAGAAAACCCCCGGCCATTATTATCTTTATACCAACGCTCCCGATGCTAATCATATTTTTTTCTCGCTGCAGGAATATCTGCATCGAAAGTCGCTCAACTTTCGGGTGATCTGTCATCCAATCCTTTCTGTCGCACGCAAAAATGGGGTAATGCAGCAGGTTGATGATGGGAACAGTAAGCTACCTCAGGAATCATTTGTCTGGATGGAGCTGGAACGCTTGCCGGTGGGGATGGTTGAAGAATTGGAACAAGCTGTTGCTACGATAATTTCTTCTGCCGTCACAATTTACCAGGATCGTTCAGCAATGTTGCAGAAGCTTACCGATCTTGGTGAAATTGATGGTCTGAAGCAATATCGGGATCTGTATGAATGGTTGCAGCAGGAAAATTATATTCCCGTTGCAACGCGTAGCTATACTTACAACCAGGATTCCAATGCGGCCGGTTTTCTTGAAGAGCCTGACACCGCTTTAGGTTTGAATCAGTTTTATGATAAGGCCTTCTACAAAGATGCGCAACTGGTCGATTTGACGCCAAAAAAAGTTTTCACCCTGATGGGGCGTGAAAAAAATGTCGATCTGGAACAGACTGAATTGCGTTGCCCGCTGCACCGTTTTGAGCGTTTGACCTATATGGGCTTTCGCGAAAAGATATCTGAAAATCGGTATAGAGAGCACTGTTTCTGGGGGTTTTATACCCAGAAAAGCCTCGATGAAAATGCTTTTTCAATCTCGGGCTTACGTCAACGGATTGAGTTGGCGCAGGAGCAGTTAAATATACCGCGTGACTGTCATAATTATCTCAAGACCATCCAGATCATTAACAGTTTTCCAAAAATTGAATTGTTCCTGATGGGTGATGTTGAATTGCGGCGGATGCTACGTTCTTTTACCCAGATGCACCGTCAGGCAGGGGTTAAGGTTGTGGTTGCTCCGGGGGCGGCAGAAGCGGCTCTGACACTGATGCTGATCATGCCGAAAGACTATTATCTGCCGGAACATATTGAGCGGATGGAGGTCTATTTAAAGCGTCATTTCCGGGCAGTTTCGGTCGAGTCACGTTTGATCCACCTGGCCTCCGATTACCTGAGTTTGCATGTCAATATCGAGTTACATAAGAAAAAAGTGAACATTGATCTGGTGAAGTTGGAGCAAGGTTTAACCCGGGTCACTATGCCTTGGAAATTGAAGTTCAGGGCATTACTTGAGAAAAAATTCAGTGCGGACTCCTTTGCGCTATGGGAACGTTACAGTAAAGCGTTCAACCAGAATTATCGTGCCCGGACCCATGCACGTTTTGCGGTGCGGGATGTAGGCAATATTGAAAAACTTTTGGAGAATAAACAGAATTCTTTTGATCTCTGGGGACCATTTCACGAAGAAGATGACTACTATCGGTTGCAGTTTTACAGCCTGAAGCGTAGTTCTTTGAACGATCTGATGCCGTTTTTGCAGAACCTGGATCTCCGGGTGCTACACGAAGTCGATTCTGATCTGAAAGTCGATTCGGAATCGGTTTTTATCAAAAGTTTTGCCATTAAGCCCAGCTCAGACAGTAGTTTGCCTTTTGGGAAGATCAAGCCGCTGTTGTTGGATGCATTGTTAGCGTTGCAAAATAATAAAGTTGAAAACGACTACCTGCATCGTCTGCTGCCACTGACCGGACTGTCCTGGCGTGAAATAGATGTATTTCGTGGTTATCGCAGCTACTCATTTCAGTTAGGTAGCCCCTTCACCAAAAAGCGGGTTGCTGATGCATTGATCAATAATTTCAGGGTGACACTCCTGCTTTATCGTTATTTTGAAGGGCGTTTCAAACCCTCTGAAAAATTAGCCGATCCGATGACGCGTGAACTGGAAATTCTGTCACCTATCAGACAGGATCTGGTGACTGCTCTTGAAGATGTCAGTAATACCAACGAAGATAAGATCTTGCGGACGTTATTCAATCTGATTGACTCGACCATCAGGACTAATTTCTTTCTCCGTTATCAAACGGACGATTACTTCTTCTCCTTTAAGATCAACGCACTCGGTGTTATTGAGATGCCGACTCCACGACCACTTTATGAGGTCTACGTTCATTCCGCAACAATGGAAGGTCTGCATTTGCGCGGTGGTAAAGTTGCCCGTGGCGGTATCCGTTGGTCGGATCGACCCGATGATTTCAGAACCGAAATACTCGGACTGGTCAAGGCACAGATGACCAAGAATGCAGTGATTGTCCCTGAGGGCTCCAAGGGTGGTTTTGTGACCAAACGGACCAGCCCTGATCGAGAAGAAATGGGTAAAATTGTTATTGAAGCCTATCAGACTCTGATGCGTGGCATGCTTGATCTGACTGACAACCGGGTCGCTGATGAAATTGTGCAGCCGGAAGGGATTATTACTTACGATGATCTGGATCCCTATCTGGTTGTCGCCGCGGATAAAGGGACGGCGCATTTGCCCGATACCGCTAACGCTGTCAGCGAATCCTATGATTTCTGGTTAGGTGACGCTTTTGCCAGTGGTGGTTCACATGGTTACGATCACAAGAAACTTGCTATTACTGCCCGTGGTGCCTGGGAAAGTGTCAAGCGGTTGTTCCGTGAAATGGATCACGATATTCAGACCAAAGAATTTAGTGTTGTTGGTATCGGTGATATGAGTGGTGATGTGTTTGGCAACGGGATGAAATTATCACGAAAAATCAAGTTGCTGGCGGCATTTGATCATCGCCACATTTTCCTTGATCCAAACCCTGATCCTGAAAGTTCCTTTAAAGAGAGAGAGCGGCTGTTTGATCTGCCTCGCTCCAGTTGGGAAGATTACAATACCGATCTGATTTCTGAAGGTGGCGGGGTGTTCTCCCGACAGTTGAAAGAAATTCCGTTGTCGCCTCAGGTTGCCGAATGGCTCGGGGTGCGCCAGGGCAGCATTGATGTTACTGGTCTGATTAAATTATTGCTGAAGGCTCAAGTTGATCTGCTCTGGAATGGTGGTATCGGTACCTATGTTAAGGCCGCGTCACAAAGCAACGAGGATGCCGGTGATCGAGCCAATGATGCTGTGCGCATTGATGGTAGCGATCTGCGTGCCAAAGTTGTCGGCGAAGGTGGCAATCTGGGTCTGACCCAACTGGGTCGGGCAGAATATGCCCTGAACGGGGGAAATATTAATACCGATGCGATTGATAATTCCGCCGGGGTTGACTGTTCTGATCATGAAGTCAACCTGAAGATTCTCGTTCGACAGTTGCGTCAGGAAGGGCATATCAAAGATAGCCAGCAGGGTTATGCTTTTTTGGAAGAGATGGAAGATGCTGTTTGTCTCGATGTTCTGGCCAACAATTACACTCAGACTCTCTCCCTGTCTCTCGATGAGATTCGTTGCAGTAAAGATGCAGAACCTCATCTGGAACTGATGGATCGGTTGGGACGTTCGGGGCTGCTTGATCGCCGTGGAGAATTTTTACCCAGTCGTAAAGAAGTTTCTTCACGTCAGCCAAACCGTCTGTTGCGTCCAGAACTTTCTGTCTTGCTGGCTTACAGTAAAATGTTCCTGTTTAAAGCCCTGCTTGATTCCGAACTGCCTGACAATAAAATCGTCTCTCAGTTACTGTTTGATTATTTTCCGCAGCAGGCTATCGACCGCTACCCCGGCTCGCTGTCGCGGCACTCGTTGGCCAAAGAGATATCTGCAACCATATTGACCAACCGGGTTATTGATCAGGCTGGCAGCGCTTTTCTGCAGATGACCAGTCGCATGACGGGCAGTTCTCAGGTGGAAGTTGCCAATGCTTATATGATTTTTGACAATTTACTCACCGGTCATGAGTTACGTCAGGCTGTGTTTGCTCTGGATAATAAAATGTCCTCTGACAAACAGTATGAACTGTTGCTGAAACTTGAAGATATACTCAGTTCTTTCTGCTCGTATGCATTGAATAACAATATGGCTATTCCTTCCTCAGAAACTGAACTGGAGCGGATCAGTCAACAATTGCAACAGTACGCAAAAGTGTTGCCAAAAGTTCTTCCTGCTGATTCCTGGCAGGAGTGTCAACAGATGCAGAAACAACTGCAGGCTGAAGGCTTAACTAAGGAGATCGCCTACAAATATGCTGTGCTCGATTTCCTGGTCGATTTCCTCCCCCTGATCTGTATGATTGAATCCTCTGGACAGGATCTTGAGCAACTTGCACAGATCAAAGTTCTGGTTGAAGAGAAGGTTAACAGTGCCACTATCTATGACCTTCTGGAGAAAGTGCCGGTGTTGGATAGCTGGGATCGACGTGCTCGTGAGTCCTTGGTCACTTCGTTGCACTCTGTTAATGTTAGAATGATTCTCCAGGTTGCGTTGGAAACAGCAGATAATCCGCAACTCTTTTTTGCGCAGCGACGGCAGAAAATGAGAGCATTTGAAGGCTTACGGCAAACTTTGATTAGTAATGTCCCGCGTAACTTCCATCCATTTACGGTGTTGTTGCGCTCTTTAGAAGGTTTATTAACGGCAAAAGCATAGAAAAATCAGTTGATTTGGGGCGGGTAAATCCCGCCCCTTTTTATTGTTGATGGCGTCGCAAAAAGTCCGACCCACGGTGTTGCAGCGGTTTTCCAAGACCTTGACATGTCAAGGTCTTGGAAA
>JAYEME010000143.1:0-2510 GCA_034717915.1 Thermodesulfobacteriota bacterium | reverse complement strand
GTTCGGGATATTCTGAAAGATACCTTCAAGTCGATAGAAGCACTTTATGAGCGCAAAGAACTGGTCACTGGAGTTCCGACTGGTTATCACGATTTAGACAAGATGACGGCTGGCTTGCAGTCGAGCGATTTGATTGTTGTGGCCGGACGCCCATCGATGGGAAAGACCGCTTTTGCTCTCAATCTGGTTGAATATGCAACCACCCACGCCGATAAAGCGGTGCCCGCAGTGATTTTCTCTCTGGAGATGAGTAAAGAACAGCTGGTTCAACGGATGCTCTGTTCTCTGGCCAAGGTTGATGCCGGGCGGCTGCGTACTGGCCACCTTGGAGAATCGGACTGGCCAAAATTGACAATGGCGGCTGGGCAGTTGAATGAAACGCAGATTTTTATTGACGATACTCCGGCCATATCGGTTCTTGAATTGCGTTCAAAAGCCCGACGTTTAAAAGCTGAGCATGGCTTAGGTTTGATTATCGTCGACTATTTGCAATTGATGCGGGGGAGCAATCCCGAAAGTCGGCAGCAGGAAATTTCCGAAATTTCCCGATCTCTCAAGGCGTTAGCTAAAGAACTGGCATTGCCGGTTGTCGCATTGTCACAGTTAAACCGTTCACTTGAAAGTCGCACCGACAAGCGGCCGATGATGGCAGATCTGCGTGAATCTGGTGCGATTGAGCAGGACGCCGACGTGATTATGTTTGTTTATCGTGAGTCTGTGTATTGCGAAGATTGTAAAAGTCGCGAAAAAACCTGTGAAAAGGGGCACGATAAAGATGCCGAAATCATTATCGGGAAGCAACGGAACGGTCCAATCGGGACAGTTCACTTGACCTTCCGGGGTGAATTCACCCGTTTTGAAAATCAAGCCAAGCGGGATGATGGGTATTAGGATCGAGGTTTGAGGTTTGAGGTTTGAGGTTTCAAATCCTTTTACCTTTTACCTTGTTCCTTTTACCTTGTTCCTGAGGCTTCAATTCCCTCTCTTCACTTCAATATCAAGTATTTTGATTTTTTTTCTTAGAGTATTCCGGTTGATGCCAAGAACCTCTGCAGTTTTAATCTGGTTGCCGCGGGTTTTTTTCAAAACAATATTGATCAGCGGTCGTTCTATTTGATGCAGTACCATTTCGTAGAGATTATTCATTTCCTGTAGATTCATTTGCGCTAAAGAGTTTTCCAGCTTGTGTGCGACTAACGCTTCTAAAGATTCATCCTGCCGTTGCGGTTTTTTACCCGCGGTTAAATCTAGAAAATCTATCGCAGTCAGGACTTGTGCTGCTGCTTTTTCCGCTTTCAGGATGGTGGCAGCAAGTGCCGTCAGATCGAAGGGCTTGGTCAGGTAGTCGTAGGCACCATTTCTCATTGCAGTGATGGTATTTTCCATCATTGCTTCAGCGGTCATGATAATAATCAGGGTATTTGAATGGTCGGTACGGAATTGCTTAAGCAAGTCCGTCCCCTGTATTCCCGGTATATTTATATCCAGGAGCACGAGATCGTAGTGCTGTTTCTGAGCCAGATTTCTGGCCTGCAAACCATCCTCTGCCAGGTCGACGTTGAACCCCTGCCTTTTTAATGCTTTGGTTAATACCTGGCGAATGCTCTCTTCACCATCAGCAACAAGAATGCGTTGAATTGTCATTGCTCATTTTCCTTTATCACTCTGATCTTTTGTCCGGATGTGAACCAGCGGTAATGATACCAATTACCTGGCTTCCCCCCCCTTGAGGTGATCTCTAAATTGTAATAATCCTTCGCGGGCGGTCACAATTTTCTGGCATGACCAGTGGTTGACTCATGCAGCCTCAGTTTGAGAAAAAATATTTTTGTCAGATCCAACACCTGATCAAGTTGCTCGGTTTTTTGCAGAGCAGCACGAAAGTGGCTGGCACCGTCTAACCCTCGTGCATACCAGCACAGGTGTTTGCGCATTTCCAGGAGGGTTTTCTTCTCGCCAAAGTGATCACGATGGAGCTGCAGGTGTTGTAATGCAACCTGAAGTTTTTCTGCTGAATTGGGATAAGTGATCATTTTCCCGGCAAGAAGATCCAGTATTTGACTTATCAACCACGGATTCCCATAGCCACCCCGACCAATCATGGTGGCATCACAACCGGTCTGTTGGAGCATCTGAAAACCATCTTTTGCACTGAAAATATCGCCACTTCCAAACACCGGTATATTCAGGGCAGATTTCAATTCAGTAATATGTGCCCAGTGCGCTTTTCCAGAGAACCCTTGACTGCGAGGACGCGGATGGAGGGTGATCGCATCGACACCTTCCGCTTCAGCGATCCGCCCAATTTCCAGAAAATTAAGAGAATGTTCATCCCACCCGGAACGGATTTTTATCGTCAATGGTCCAGGGTAAGCTTTGCGCACCGCATTAAGAATTTTGCCGACCCGCTGAGGTTCTTGTAACAGTGCACTTCCGGCACCGCTACGTACCACTTTTTTAACCGGGCAACCCATATTGATATCAAGCAGTGAACCATGATTGATGACCAT
>JAYEME010000142.1:0-2517 GCA_034717915.1 Thermodesulfobacteriota bacterium | reverse complement strand
GCTATGTCGAGCACCAAATCGGTGAAGCCAACAAAGCAGATTCTCCCGTTACGGCGGCCGAATCCCTAAATTGCTGGTGGGTTTGGGCTAGGTCTCTATCCGCATCCAGAGTGTTTTTAGGAGCGATTTCCAGTAATCACCATGGTTGACTGTCTGTCCGTCGATACTGTAGATCGGCAGGATATCAATTAACGAATTGGTCAAAAATATTTCTTCTGCTTGCATCAATTCAATCATTGACAGTTCTCGCTCGACAACTAAAACCCCTAGTTCCGCTGCTGTGTCGATGATTTGTTGGCGCATGATCCCATTCAGTACCAATGTTCCAGTCGGAGGGGTGACCAGGCGATCATCGATGATTGCAAACAGGTTGCAGGTGTTGCCTTCAAGAATATTCTGCTGTTGATCGATAAACAGCGCTTCACGTGCTCCGGATTGGAGCGCGTAGTTGGCTGCGTAGAGGCAGTCAGCATAATTACCACGTTTCATCTGCGGAAGATGGCTAAGTGGGTTGATGCGCTGGTTGGGGGCGACTATGCACGCGGCTCCAGCTCGTCGTTCAGCAGCGCTGAATTCTGAATATTCTGTTGCAGTGATAATAAATTGACTTTGCCCAGGCGGGGGCCATGCTAATCCGGTAAAATCTCCACGACTGAGAGTTAAACGAATCCTTGATGCTGGTGATTTAAGTGCCGTAGCCATTTGTTGAAGTGAGGCTTCAATCTTTTGTCGATCACAAGGGAAGTCAAGTAGTTGTGCGGATTGCTCAAGTCGATCAAGGTGCTGAGGGAGGAGTAGGATCTTTTGCTCTTGAGCTTTGATGGTTTCGAATAGAGTATCGCCAAATAGAAAACCGCCGTCGCTGATCGGTATTGCGGCTTCTTCATGGGAGATAAATGTTCCGTTCAGGCAGGTGAGCACTGAATCAACCTCCTGAGTTCTGTAACAGGGTACGCATTGCTTCCCCCTTGTGCAGGCATTCCTGCCATTCTTTCTCAGGAATTGAATCGGCGACGATTCCAGCTCCGGTCTGGTAAGTCAGTTTGTTGCCGATGCGCTGATAAGTACGGATCAGAATATTTATATCCATGTTGCCACAGGCGCTGATATAACCAGCACTACCAGTGTAGCTGCCACGACCGACAGGTTCAAGTTCATCAATGATTTCCATGCAACGTTTTTTCGGAACGCCAGTAATTGTACCACCAGGAAAAGCGGCTCGCAATAAATCAAAAGAGCCACAATGGTTATTCAGCTTTCCACGTACATTGGAGACGATATGGGTGACGTGAGAATAGTGTTCCAGTACCATCAGTTTGTCAACTTCGACAGTTCCGGCTTGGCAGACTTTGCCGAGATCATTTCTTTCCAGATCAAGCAGCATGATGTGTTCAGCGCGCTCTTTGGGGTGGTCGAGAAGTTCCTTGCGGAGCTGTTGATCTTCTGCTTGTGTATATCCGCGTGGTCGAGTTCCAGCAATGGGTCGGGTTTCTGCAAAACCATTCTGCAAAGAGACCAGCCGTTCCGGAGAACTGGAAATAATTTCTATTTCCGGAAATTTCAACAGGCAGGCAAAAGGGGAGGGGTTGATTTTGCGCAGGCGGCGATAAAGTTCGGTTGATGGTCCTTCCAGCGTGCCGTCAAAGCGACAGGAGAGATTGACCTGATAAATATCCCCGGCAGAAATATATTCTTTGCCCCGCTCAACCATGGAGATAAACTTTTCTCGGGAGATAATTGGTTCGGGCTGCTTGGTTGTTTTCAGGGGCTGTATCGGCAATGTTTTTTGCGATTTTTTTATGTCGGATTCGAAGTTTCTTAAATTGATTGCTGGATCGAGAGCCGCTAGTGTCAGTTGAGTGGTTTGATGATCATACACTGCGGTTACATCCACCCAAAATAGTTGCAAATCTGGAAGCGTTAAGTCGCGTGGAGCTTCCTGTGGTAAATCTTCAATCTGGTTAGCCAGATCGTAACCAAAATAGCCGAAAAAACCGCCGGGGAAAGGGGTTTCGGTGGAGGTGGGCACCGTTCTCTCTTGTAATATCAGGGCAAGAGTTTTCAGTGGCTTGCCGGGCAGCTTTGTTGCACCATCTTGATCGTAACGAAAAAGGATTCCGTTCTTGAGGTGATATTGTTCCTGCCAATGCAGTGGCACGATGGAATAACGACCAGTTTCAGGTCGTGGGTTCAGTGATTCAAGAAATCCTGGTCCGTCTGGACAAAAATGGAGATAGAGTGCCAGAGGATCGAAATGTGGAAGGATGAAGCTGTGGGTAGAAATCGCCATTGCAATAACCCTAACAAAAAAAGGGTTAGCCGTTGCCAGCTAACCCTTGATCGTTTTGGTGGAGCTACGCGGGATCGAACCGCGGACCTTTTGACTGCCAGTCAAACGCTCTCCCAACTGAGCTACAGCCCCTTATAGAGTGGGCGATTTATAACAAAGCTATGATCTCAGTGTCAATCAAAATAAACCCGTTTATGAATGCATTCGCAAAAATGAATCAGATGGCT
>JAYEME010000141.1:0-11015 GCA_034717915.1 Thermodesulfobacteriota bacterium | reverse complement strand
TGCCCACCCTACTGAATTTCGATACCCCGTAGCTTGCTGCGGGGAGGTTCAATTGGGACAGAACTTCTATTGGTCGAGGGGTGATGCTGAGCTATACAAAAAGTAGAGACAATGAGCGCTACCCTCTGGAGATTGTTCAGACGGTAGCGTTTTTTATTTAATGCAAAAGTAACTTTTTCAAAGAAGGTCTTTTATGTTTCCCCTTGAACAGAAAATCCTCAACTTGCTTGGACAAAGACAGAAGACCTCGCTAGGTCGGCGGGAAATTTCCGCGCGCCTCAATCTGCACGGTGGTGAACGTAAATTGCTAACGAAAGTTCTGAATCAGCTGGTTCGTGGAGGGCAACTTGAAGAACGCAAGGGGCGTTATCGAGGAACCCGGCAGAAAACGGTTGCAGGGGTTTTGTCGCTGGCGGACAAGGGGTACGGGTTCTTGCGTCTGGATGATGAGCAGCAGGAGGATCTTTTTATCCCGGAACGTTCTATCAACACCGCCATGGATGGTGATCGGGTGCTGGTCAGTTCTCATGTTTCGCACCGCGACAAACGATCCTACGGAAAGATTGTAAAAGTTCTGCAGCGGGCACACCAGCGTCTGATCGGTCATTATCAGCAACGGGGTAAGGGGGGAGAGGTCTGGCCACTCGATCAGAAACTCGGCAGAGCGGTGCAGGTTGGCAAGCATCCCGAAATCCCTTCAGGGAATGTGGTCGAAGTAGAGATCGATCGGTATGCTTCAACTGTATTGCCAGCCCGTGGACGCATTGTTGAACAACTTGGAGCTGCAGATAACCCGCAGGTTGATATTGAAACCGTCATCCGCAGCTATGATTTGCCCCAGGTTTTTTCGCCAGCAACCGAAGTCCAGACCGAGACCATCGAGACAGCGATTCCTGATGCCGAAATTGTCCGGCGAACGGATCTGCGGAATCTACCTTTGATCACGATTGATGGTGCAACCGCCAAAGATTTTGATGATGCGGTGGCACTACGTAAAGAGGCGGATGGCAGCTTCCGTCTCTGGGTCTGTATTGCTGACGTGGCTCACTATGTCGAAACTGACAGTGCCCTTGATCAGGATGCGCTGGATCGGGGAACCAGTGTCTACTTTCCCGGGTTCTGCCTGCCGATGCTGCCGGAAGCTCTGAGTAACGGAATCTGTTCGCTGAATCCGCATGAGGATCGGTTGGTGATGACCGCCGAGATGCATATCGACCAAAATGGTGTGCCACTTGAATCCAAGTTTTACCCGGCGGTTATTCGCAGCCAGGCCCGCTTGACCTATGTTCAGGTGGATGGCTTTCTGACCAATCCCGAAACGGCGGAACTGGATAACTCTCTGGTTGAGCAATTACTGGAAATGGCTGAACTGGCGAAGATTCTGACCCGGATGCGTCACCAACGAGGCAGCCTTGATATGGATCTGCCCGAAGTCGAAATTCTGCTTGATGAGCAGGGACGACCGGTTGATCTGGTGAAAATTGAACGGACTCAGTCGCACCGTCTGATCGAAGAATTCATGCTGGCAGCTAATGAAGCAACAGCCCGGTTTTTGAGAGATAAGGGCTGGTCATTTCTCTATCGCATCCATGAAGAACCCGACCCGTTGAAATTGCAGGAGCTACAGCAACTGGCGGCTGAATGTGGCATTGGTCTGGTTCTCGATAAAAACCCGCAGAAGTCACTCCAAAAATTGTTGTCAGATGCTGTTGGGCGCCCGGAAGAACGGCTGATCAATCAGCAACTGCTGCGCAGTTTGCAACGAGCTCGATATTCTCCGCTTAACAGTGGCCACTTTGGTCTGGCTGCGGAATCCTACTGCCATTTTACTTCACCCATTCGCCGTTATCCCGATCTGATTGTCCATCGGGTTCTTAAATTGGCACTGGCGGGCAGCCCGAAGTCCGCCTCAGTTTCTGACGGCAGGCTGGAAACCCTCAGCAGGGAGTGCTCAGCGAAAGAACAGCGGGCCACGGAAGCTGAACGTAGCCTGGTTGATCTGCGCTCCTGCCAGGTTTTGTCTGGCCGGATCGGTGAGGAGTTTTCAGGTACGATCTCATCAGTCACCGAGTTTGGTTTTTTCGTCGAGTTGGATGACCTGTATGTCGATGGGCTGGTTCATATTCGCACCCTGCAGGATGATTATTTCCATTTTGATCCGACAACCCTGACCTTGACCGGTGAACGGCGCCATCAGAGTTATCGTATCGGGATGCGAATCAAGGTCAGGTTGAAAAAAGTTGAACTGTGGCGTCGGCGGATTGATTTTGTTCTTGCAGAAGATCAGCCTTCAGGAACCTGATTCAGCCGTATCGGCAATCAGAATTTCCAGAACTATCAATATCTTGCCCTGGACTCTCCAGCGAATATTGTAGCAGTCAAACAACACGCCATACTCTTTTGAATTCTCCCGGTTGTGCCGATAGGCTGGTCGTGGATCCAGGCTGAGAGTTTCCCGGAGCATTGTTTCCAGTTCGGGTGTTTCGTTTTGATACTGACCTAACTGCTTCCAGGCAAGTTCAGAAAATTCAACCTGGAGAGTTGCTCTTGGTGTCTCCTCGGCAAAACCTCCGGTTGCATCAGGAATACTGTCACCGTAGGGAATATAGGGTTTGATATCGAGAATCGGGGTGCCGTCGATCAGGTCTGCCCCCTGCACTTCCAGAGAAATATCTCCTCGATCAGCATGAATTGACAGCAATCTGACCGCCGAGAGTCCAATCGGATTGGGTCGAAACGGAGAACGTGAAGCGTAGACTCCCACCCGCTGATTTCCTCCCAGGCGAGGAGGACGGACGGTCGGTTTCCAGCCCTTTTCCCAGTTCTGATGAAAGAGAAAAATCAACCAGAGATGACTGAATCCTTTCAATCCACGCACCGCTTCCGGGGTGGCAAAGTCTGGATTAAAACCAATCCGGGCACGTACCGATGGGGTGAGTCCCGGTTGTCGCGGGGTGACAAATTTTTCCTTAAAGGGCGAATGGAGAATGGCTATGGGCTGCAGGGAGTAGTTCATGGTTTTAGTTCGCCAAAGATTCTGTCTGGGGCTGAGTTCTACCGCTTAACCAGACACCGCAGAAAACCAGTCCACAGGCCAGCCACTGCGACAGGTTCAGGGTGTCACCAAGGATGACCATCCCCATAATGATGCCAAACACGGGGATCAGGTTGACATACCCGGCGGCACGACTGGCAGGAATTCGACTGGTACTGTAATTAAAGCAACCATAGGCCCCCAGAGTGACAAAGGTTCCGAGATAGATCACTGCCAGAGCCGGAACCGGATCCCAGACAACAGGAAAACCAACCCCGGGGAGCAACAGGAGGGGAAAAAAGAACAGACTGCCAACAAACGCCTGGAAGGCGGTCAGAAACAGGGGTGGATAATTGCTGGTCAGGTGTTTCAGTGAAACCATATAGCCGGCGGCACAAGCCATGGCAAGAAATTCATAAAAATTCCCCAGCAACGGGTTCGGCGCACTGATACTGGTTTCACTGGCCAGGCTCAGCCAACAGGCACCGATAATTGCCAGCCCGAAACCAATCAAGGTCTGGCGGCTGATGCTCTCTTTTAACCATCTCCAAGCCAGAATTGCCACCAGCAGTGGAAGTGTTGCAGTGATCATTCCTGCTTGGGAGGCACTGGTCAATTCCAGGGCTTTGGCTTCAAATAAAAAATAGAGGCACGGTTCACAGATTCCCATAAATAAAAAATATTTGAGATCACTGCGCCGCCAGCTAATTTTGCGAAAAGTCGGGATAAAGACGACTAAACAGAGGCTGGCGATAAGCATCCGGCCAAAAATGACCTGCATTGGATGATAGCCCTGGAAGGCAATCTTCAAGGTGACAAAAGAACTGGCCCACAGGAGCATGGCAATGATCAAGCCGATGGTCGGTAATAAATGACGGCTATCTTCAGTCAAAGAATACTCCAAAAACAGGGATACAAAAGGAGCTAAAGATGATGCCCTCGCAAAAACTGATGAGATGGCTAAGCAAAAAGTCCGACCCACGGTGTTGCAGCGGTTTTTCAAGACCTTGACATACCACATGTATGTCTTCGCCCTTGAAAAGCCACTACGCCTTGTGGGACGGAATTTTTGCGACGCCATTAAAGATAGTCTGATGGGAGGAGATATGCCAGATAAAAGTTACAGGGTTTTGGGTCCATGCTTCAGATTAACTATAACGTTTTGCGACAGAAACCACCCATGGCGAATAAGAGACCGGAATACTATTCAACGACATTGGAGAAAGGCCTTAGAATTCTCAATCTTTTTGATGAAGATCATTCCCATTGGAGCCAGAAGGAGATTGCCGAGGTGATGGGGATGAACACGATATCGGTCTGCCGTCTGGTGAATACCTTTGTCGAAATGGGTTCCTTGAGCAAGGAAGGAAAGACCAGGCAGCTCCAACAACGATGTATTTGACCTGATTGAATCCCGCAGCGCACCTCTGTTTGATCTGGCACAACAGATAAGTTCCTATCTGCCCGATTCCTGATTAGCTATCCCCCAACCGGTTTTTTAATGACGCCATCCCAGAACAATATTTCACCAATTGTTTCTCAGTAAACCACTGAAAATACAGTGTCTGACCGAATCGCCAGGGTAAGGAAAGTCTAAAAACTTGACGAGGAAATAACGTTGTTGTAGTTTTACATACAATTTTAGCAATTAAATTACCATTATGGTAAACGAGATAACGGATCACGTTATGGAGACCATTATTGAACTGCGTCATGAGTTGCACCGCTATCCCGAACTTTCCGGTGTGGAAGCGGAAACGGCGAAAAGGATCGTGCAGTTTTTCAAGCGGCTAAGTCCCGATGGCATTTTAGAGAATTTGGGTGGCAGCGGCGTTGCTGTCGTTTTTTCCGGAACAACGCCAGGATCGACAGTTCTGCTGCGTGCTGAACTTGATGCTTTGCCGATTCAGGAAAGCAACTCGATGCCTTATTGCTCAACCAACGCAGGCGTCGCACATAAATGTGGTCATGACGGCCATATGGCGATCCTGGCTGCGGTCGGTCGTGAACTGGCCACCGAGCGACTCACCAAGGGCCGAGTTATCCTCCTTTTTCAGCCAGCAGAGGAAACCGGAGCAGGAGCGGCCGCAGTTATTGCTGATCCCCGCTTTGCTGAAATCACCCCCGATTATGTTTTTGCCTTACATAACCTGCCGGGCTTTCCCCTTGGGCATGTGGTGATGCGCTCCGGCTCATTCGCTTCAGCATCGCGTGGTATGGCGATTCAGCTGTGCGGCAGAACGGCTCATGCGGGGCAACCGGAAACCGGACTCAGCCCCGCGTTGGCGATGACGCAAATCATTGAGCAGCTCTCCAGTCTACCTGCTGGTATCGCTTCACCGTTGGAGGTCGCTTTTGCGACCATTGTGGGGGCGAAACTTGGCGAAAAGGCTTTCGGAACGGCACCCGGAGAAGCAGAAATATGGGTCACACTGCGGAGTGAAACCGATGACTCGATGGCAGCTATTGTCAGCTATGCTGAGCAAGTCGTGACTGCAATCACAACCAGATACGGGCTTGAATATGCGATTGAATATAGCGATGTTTTTGCGGCAACCAAAAACACAGAAGCGGCTATCTCTATAATCCGGCAGAGCATTAATGAACATGCGGTGGTCGAACTGGAACGCCCGTTTCGTTGGTCGGAAGACTTTGGTTGTTTTACGGCAATTAGCGAGGGTGCAATTTTCGGTATCGGTTCAGGGGAGGAAACCCCGGAGCTACATAATGATAACTACGATTTCCCCGATCAATTGATTGCACCAGCTGCACAGATTTTTATGCGAATCATTGATCAGGTATTGGCTGAGACAAAATAACGATGCGTTTTTTTGATGATATCTCACGCAGTTCTCAAGGGTTTGGTGATTGCATCACCACCATCGACTCCCACACCGAAGGGGAGATGACGCGGCTGATCGTTAATGGTCTGGACGAAATTCAGGGCGATACGATGATGGCGAAACTGGCAACCTTCAAGTCGGACTTCGATCATGTTCGCTGCCTGTTGACGAAAGAGCCACGCGGCTCCAAAGATACCGTAGCAGCACTGGTTACGGAAAATGTGACCCCGGAAGCAAAATTCGGCTTGCTCTATATGGATGCCAGACGCTACCCCTATCTGTGCGGTCACGCCACCATCGGGGCACTGGTCACGCTGGCAGAAACAGGATTTTTGCAATTGGAAGAGGGTGAAAACCTGGTTCCGGTCGATACCCCCTCAGGGATTATGCACGGTAGAATTATTGTTGCCAACAATCGGGTTGAGACAGTCTTGATCGATATGGTGCCATCATTCGTCTATGCCACCAACCAGGAGATTGAAATCGAAAATTTCGGATCGATAAAGGTCGATCTGGTGTGTACCGGAGGTTTTTTTGCCATGATCGATGCTCAGCAGATCGCCATCGAACCGGTGTTTAACAACCGCGAGATTCTGACCGACCTGGGAATGAAAATCATCTGTTCCGCCAATGAGCAGTTGCACGTAGCTCATCCGCTCAGAGAAGAGGTGAACAGCATTGATGTTGCCGAGTTTTACGATTCGGAACATAAACAGGGTAAGGCTTACGGACAGGGAGTTGTTGTTTATGGCGAATCTCATGTTGATCGCTCTCCCTGTGGAACCGGAACGGCTGCTAAATTGACCCTTTTGCACCATTATGGAAAGTTGGCGATGGGTCAGGAGTATACCAATTACAGTCCTCTGCGAACCGCTTTTGGTGCGAAGCTGGTAGGGAGAGAAAAAATCGGAAATCACGACGGATATATCGTTCAAATCAGCGGGATGGCTTATTTAACCGGACTCCATCACTTTATCACTGCCGCTAACGATCCGCTGAAGCAGGGTTTTCTGATGTAATCACTTTAAGGATCAAGATCGTATGCTATATTTATTGAGGTTCCTCTTGATGAATGATGTAATGGCAGTGTTGTTTACGAAGAACATCCAAATTTAAAAGACGGGATGCTAACTTATGAAACAAAAAACACTTCGACCCTGGCTGCTTCTCTCACCATCTTTAACCGCAATTTTTCTGCTGCTGGTCGTTCCGGTCTGTTTTGTAGTCGTCTACAGTTTCTGGTTGCGCTCCCCCATCGGACAGGATATTCCCGCTTTCCAATTCGGCAACTATGGCAAATTTTTTGCCGACTTCTTCTACCCCTCGCTGCTGATCAGAACCATCAGAGTGGCACTGGAGACAGTCATCCTCTGTGTGATAATGGGCTACATTCCTGCCTATTTTTTCTATAAAACTGAGTCGAAATGGAAACCGATGCTGATGATTCTGGTGCTACTGCCATTCTGGGTCAGTTTTATCATCAGGACCTTAAGTTGGATCAATATCCTCGGCGATTCAGGGTTAATCAACCATGTTTTTCTCTCGATTGGACTGATCGACTCACCCCTTCCCATGCTCTATAACGAAGGGGCGGTTCTGATGGGATTGTTGCAATACCTGCTGCCATTTATGATCCTCAATATTTACGTCAGTCTTGACGGTATCGATAAAAGTTTGACCGAAGCGGCCAAGAGTCTTGGCTGCACTGAATGGCAGGCATTCAAGGAGGTGACCCTGCCATTAAGTCTGCCGGGTGTGAGCGCAGGATGTCTACTGGTTTTTGTGCTGACCTGTGGCACCTATCTGCCACCCATGATTCTGGGTGGGCCGGGTAACGACATGATTGCCAATATGGTTTTCAAGCGTATCATTACCACCCTCGACTGGCCTTTTGGCTGTGCCATCAGCACCATCCTGCTGGCCTTGGTCGGGATTATCGTCTTTACCTATAACAAGTACCTGGGGATCAATCAGGTCTTTAAATCGCTGGGCGGACAAGGGTAGCTGAGATGCAAAAATTTATTTCTGGCTGGACATTAATAAAAATCTTCACTCTGCTGGTCTACATCTGGATGTTTGCACCCATTGTCGCAGTTGTGCTGCTCTCATTTAATCCACAGCAGTTCGGCTCTTTCCCAATGACGGGGTTCAGCTTTAAATGGTATGGCGAGCTGTTTCATAATCCGTCAATTATGGGCGCATTTAAAAATTCGCTAATCTTGGGGTCGCTGACAGCAATTCTGGCAACTGCTGCTGCGGTTCCCGCAGCATTGGCGTTTGTCCGCTATGATTTTCGTGGTAAAGACTTTATCAACACCCTTTTAATTGCTCCGATCATGATTCCTGAAGTTGTCCTGGGGGTAGCCCTACTGCTCTTTTTACGCTGGCTGCAACAACCAAAGAGCTTCATGTTGTTGCTGGTCGGTCACGTTGTCCTGACCCTCCCCTATGTGATGCTGGTGGTACAGGCACGCATGGTGGGAATCAAGAAGCAATATGAAGAAGCCGCTTTAACTTTAGGGGCGAGTCCGTTCCAGACCTTCTGGTCGGTCACATTCCCGCTGCTTTCACCAGCCATCTTTGCCGGGATGTTGTTCTCTTTTACGATCTCATTTGACGACGTGACTGCCACGCTGTTCTGGGCAACCGCATCACAGCAGACCGTGCCGGTCAAGATTTTCGGCATGTTGAGGAATTCAATCAGTCCTGAAATCAATGCGTTGGGTACGGTCATGATCATTCTGACCATATCCTTGCCGCTGATAGCCGGATATGTTGCCAGAAAGTTTGCCAAAGGTAATATCTGATATTGTACCATTGCGATTTTTTCACCATCTTGCCAATATTTTTTCAGCCATCAAAGGTTGTCGGGCAGGTATCTTTATCTTTTTTTAAGGAGGTTTGAAATGAAAGACCAGATGGAAAAGAGCTTGGATCAAGTGTATGAAAGTTACAAGGCGGGTCAACTGTCGCGACGTGATTTTGTCAAGTATGTCGGCATTGCCGGTGCTGCTGCCGGAATCATGGGCGGCCCTTTTGGTATGGCTGGAAATGCATTTGCCAGCAAATCGGTTACCGTTCACTCCTGGGGCGGGACAACTTCTAAAGCACTCCGAGAGTATGCCTTTGAACCGTTTACCAAAGCGACCGGTACCAAGGTCATTGATGCCACCTTTACCGGGATGGATGCCTTTTTAACCCAGGTTAAAGCCTCATTCCCACCCGGTGGTGAATTCAATATCGCCCACTTGAGTGCGGTTTATGACTATCTGCGTTATAAAGAACTGGGCTTCAATTCGGTGTTGGATGAGAGCAAAATACCCAACCTGAAAAATGTTATGCCCGTGATGATTAAAACGTTGAGAGATATCACCGATGGCACCCTCTCCGCAGTCCCTTATGATGTTGGCCAAACCGGAATCGCCTATAACCTAGACAAAATTTCTAAAGCCAAGGCAGAAAAACTGGGGGCATCATTGCTTTGGGATCAGGATCTCAAAGGCAAGTTGGGGACCTGGGGCGGTGATTTCCGCACCAATATGTGGTATGCGGCCATCCACACCGGTCAAAGCCCTAACAATATTACTCGGCTTAATGATGTCTGGGAGGCTCTAAAAGAGCAACGCAGCATGATGAAAAAATATTGGGCTTCTGGTTCAGAATTGATGAGTTTGCTCGCCAATGGTGAAATCTATGCCACCGTAGCCTGGTCCGGTCGGGTTTCCGCACTGCAAAAGCAGGGACATAATATTGGTTATCTGGCGCCGAAAAATACTTACTCATGGATGGAGTATATGTATGTGATTAAGGGCAGCGATATGAATATCGCGCAAAAACTACTCAACTTCATGCTTGAACCCGATGCTGCCATTGCAGTTTCCAAGGGGCAAAGTTACCCGCCAAGTCTCGATCCGAGCAAGATTGCCATGCCGGATGAAATCAAGAAACTGCCGGCTTTTGATCCCACCGGCACCCTGGAAGGTTATCTGTTTGCCGATCCCGCCTACTGGAACAGCAAACAGGTTGAGTGGGGCGAGAAGTGGGACAGAATCAAGGCTGGTGCATAGCACACCTGGCTAAATCAGTCTCCGGGAGAGAACAGGTTCTCCCGGAGACCCTTAAAAAATTTCATTCTTCACCAAGTGCTTTCCACAGAATCAGACCATTGGTAAAAAACAGGGAGAGGCCGTTTTGACTAAAGAAAAAGATCCCGCATTTGTAAAATTCCAGGGAATTGTAAAGCGTTTTGGCGATGTTACAGCAGTTAATAATGTTGATATTGATATCCCGGAAGGATCTCTTGCCACCCTGCTTGGTCCGTCAGGTTGTGGCAAAACGACCCTGTTGCGAATGCTTGCCGGTCTGGAGACTCCGACAGAGGGAGATATCCTTATCAACGGCAAACGGATCAATGATATCCCGATTCATAAAAGGAATCTCGGGATGATCTTCCAGAATTACGCCCTGTTTCCCCACAAAACCATTTTTGACAATGTTGCATTTGGACTCAAGTATCGCAATATTTCCAAAGATGAGATTAAGGAAAAAGTTAAAAGTGCGTTAGAGATGGTACGCCTTCCTGGGGTGGAAAAACGGATGCCTTCACAACTTTCAGGGGGACAACAGCAACGGATTGCCCTCGCTCGTGCCATTGTTATCGAACCCGATGTCCTGTTGATGGATGAGCCCTTGTCAGCGCTGGATGAAAACCTGCGTGAAGAGATGCGTCGCGAGCTTGACAACCTGCAGCAAAGAATCGGTGTGACCACCATCTTTGTCACCCACGATCAGCGCGAAGCGCTTTCGATGTCAGATAAAGTGATCGTTATGAAAGATGGCATCAAGCAGCAGGAGGGTACGCCAGAGGAAGTCTATAACGAGTTTACCAACCATTTTGTCGCCGATTTCCTGGGTCACCCCAACTTTTTACAGGTGACAGTTAAAGATAAACAGGGTGATTACATCCAGGTAGAACTCGACGATGGCGAGCTTTTTCTGGCAACACCAGCAGCAGAATTCAGCTCCGGCGACAAAGCCGAAGTGGTGGTCAGAGCTCAGAAGCTGTCGATGGCACCACGCTCCGAGCATGAACCCGAAGCTGAAATGAACTATCTTTTTGGCAAAGTGGTTGACAGAAG
>JAYEME010000140.1:0-2584 GCA_034717915.1 Thermodesulfobacteriota bacterium | reverse complement strand
AACATCGACACCTGCCTTCAACAAATGTTCCAATTGCCCCCTCTCGGCACAGGACGGACCGACCGTGGCAACAATTTTGGTTCGACGATACATCTCTTTTCTCCTAATCATAGTCTCTTATTATATTGACAAGCTGTTGCTCCACTATTCACCGCATGGTATAAAGTCAACTACTTTTATCAGCATTTGATGAGCAGCTGAACAAAAATTTAAATAAATCTTATCTTATTATCGTTATTGAGACTATGAACCGTTATCTGAAATATGCCTTTTTCTCCCTACTCAGTTTGCCACTCCTTGGAGCAGCATTACTGGTCGGTGCTTATTTTTATGTCTCCGCAACCCTGCCAAGGGTTGAAACCCTGTCCGACTACCACCCCCCCTTGATTACCCGAATCTATGCCGATGATAGCTCTATCATAGCAGAATATTCCCGTGAACGACGGATTCTTGTCCCCTTTGAGAAGATGCCAAAAACTCTGGTGCAGGCCTTTATTGCAGCTGAAGATGCAAGTTTCTTCAAACATCAGGGGATTGATTTTATCTCTATTTTCCGTGCGGCACTGAAAAATGTGAAAGCTGGAGGAATTGCCCAGGGTGGCAGCACAATTACTCAGCAGGTTGCTAAAAAATTATTGTTGACCTCAGAACGAACTTTTACCCGTAAATTTAAAGAGGCAATCCTGGCTTGGCGGATGGAAAAGGCCTTGACCAAGCAGGAGATTCTCTACCTCTACCTCAATCAGATCTATCTTGGGCACCGTGCTTATGGAGTTGAGGCGGCAGCAGAAAACTATTTTGATAAAAATGTTGAGGAGTTGACTCTGGCAGAATCGGCGATTATGGCCGGTCTCCCTCAAGCTCCCAGTCGCTATTCCCCCTATCGTCATTACCAGCGAGCCATGGAGCGGCAGAAATATGTTCTCGGCCGAATGGTCAAGGAAGGGTATATCACCCCGGAAGAATATACGCAGGCGGCTCAGGAAGAAGTGACCATTAAACCGCGCCTGAACAATCTGCTCGATGTGACCGCCTATTTCAACGAACAGGTTCGCCGTTACCTGGAAGAACGCTTCGGGGAGGAAATCCTCTACACCGGAGGTCTTAAAGTTGAAACCAGCATCAACTTGCCAATGCAAAAAGTTGCCCAACAAGCGGTTAGAGACAATCTTCGCAATCATGACAAACGCCGTGGCTACCGCGGTGCTCAACAGGTTCTTGATGAAACATCACGGGCAGAATTTCTACTCAATCAACAGGAACAATTTACCACTGATCCCCTGACGGTGGGGAGCTATACACAAGCAGTCATTGTCGGACAAAAAGGGGATGAGCTCCTGTGTAAAATCAGTGATAAAAATGGCACCATTTCGATCAAGGCATCAAAATGGGCTGCGCCAATTAAATTTACCAAAACCGAAACTGAACCTCTTGGAAACGCGGAAGAAAAACAGACCCTTTTTCCTCTTGGCTCGTTAATTGAGGTGAAAGTTCTTGATTTAAAAGATCCGTTGATAAAGCTCAGCCTGGAACAGGATCCTCTTGCTCAGGGGGCTCTGGTTGCCATAGATCCGTTTAGCGGACAGATCAAAGCGATGGTCGGTGGCTATGATTTCACCGAAAGCCAGTTCAACCGGGCAACTCAAGCCAAACGGCTCCCCGGCTCGGCTATTAAACCAATTATCTACGCAGCCGCCCTCGATCACGGTTATACCCCTGCCAGTATTATCCTCGATACACCTCTCATCTATGAAAACAGAAAAGTTGACACGGGTAAGCTGGAAGAGTGGAAACCAAAAAATTATGAGCAGAAATTCTATGGGCCAACTCGCTTCCGCTATGCTTTAGCCCATTCTCGCAATGTCGTTACAATCAAAATCCTTGAAGATATCGGGATCAACTATGCAGCTAATTATGCCAAAAAAGTGGGCATTGAAACACCCCTAGAGCGGGATCTGTCTATGGCTCTTGGATCAACTGCCGTCACCCCACTTGAGATGCTGACCGCCTACACTGTTTTCGCAAATGGGGGGGTGTTGGTACCACCAACCTATATCACCAGGATTCGTGACCGAAATGGACGGATTCTGGAATCGATCGATCCGGCAGACTTTGCCGCCGGCATGGCAGAAGATCAACGTCTGATCCGCAAACCGCCGCGGCGAGTCATCTCACCAGAAACGGCTTACCTGATCACCAATATTATGGAAAGTGTTGTTCGTGAAGGAACCGGTTGGCGAGCCAAAGCAATCAAACGCCCCTCTGCCGGCAAGACTGGAACCACTAATGATTTGAAAGATGCTTGGTATATCGGCTATATCCCGCAGCTCGCCTGTGCTTCCTGGGTTGGTTACGACAAAGAACGCCATCTGGGGAAAAGTGAAACGGGCTCACGAGCTGCAGCTCCCGCCTGGGTCAACTTTATGAAAGAGGCCGCCAAACAATATCCCATACAGAATTTCCATGTCCCTGATTCCATTGAGTTTTATCCTATCGATAAAGAAAATGGCCTGCTTCTGGAAGAAGATGAGCAAAAAGCCTATTTCGAAGTCTTCGCTCCAGGAACTGCCCCAACTCAGATGAG
>JAYEME010000139.1:2279-11450 GCA_034717915.1 Thermodesulfobacteriota bacterium | reverse complement strand
TCTATAGCGAATTTCTTGACATACCAGGGTCCAATCTATAGTTTGACGGAACGTTCATTCCGCAGGGGGTTTGTATGTCATCTGTCAATAAAGTGAAACAAAAAGCTATCTTGAAAGCTGCTCTGGAGCTTTTTTCTGAGCAAGGTTTCCATAATGCTCCGATGGCTCGACTTGCGGATCAAGCTCATGTCGGTGTTGGCAGTACTTATCGCTATTTCAAAAATAAAAGCGAGTTAATTGATCAACTGTACGAAGAGGTTGATGAAGCTCTGCAGATGGCAATTATCTCGGGGCTGGACACAACACTCTCAACCCGGCAGCAATTTCTGCATCTCATTATCAATCTTATCCATTTTCTTAAAGACCATCCTCATGAGTTCAAGTTTTTAGAGCAATATTACCATTCACCGTATGGCATTGATAAAAAACGGGAAAAGCTGCTTCTCGATAACACCTCTGACAACAAAACCCCGTTCATAAAAATTTTCTCAGGGGGAAGTTCTAAAGATGTTAAAGCAATGCCAGGGCAGGTATTACATGCCTTCTCCTTTGGCCCGGTTATTTTTTTAATTCGGGATGAACTAGCTGGATTGGTCAAGTTGGATGAAGCATTGATTCTTCAGGTTGCCGAGGGCTGCTGGGATGCTATCAGTAACAGAGATGCTGTTTTGACCACCTGAAAATTATCAAAGATCCTTCACTCACTTTTATATTCAACTTTTTCGGAGAATTAAAGCTATGATACGGAATCCTGCCAGAATAAAAATCGTAAAAAACCGCTATCCTGACGGCTGGTTCGAGATGAAAAAAATAACGACAACTACTATGATCATGGTTTCTCTCGGTCTTTTTCTGGCAATAAGCATTCCCTGCAATACCATTGCAGCACCGCCTAAAAAATCAAGTCCTCCACCTCTGGTGACAATTACAACTGTGATTGAACAGGATGTAACCCCCCTGAAGGAATACGTGGGGCATGTGGAAGCCATTCAAACCGTTGCGCTGCAGGCACGAGTCAGCGGTTTTCTGGAACAGATCCACTTCAAAGAGGGGAGTAATGTCAGTGCCGGTGACCTATTGTACGTCGTTGAGCCCGCGCCGTACCAGATGAAGGTTGCAGTGAACCGAGCCCGGGTGGCTAAAGCACAGGCAGTCGTAAATGAAACCAGCCAGCGCTTGAAGCGGATTCAAAACGTCCGTGCCGGAGGGATTCCAATTACCGATATTGAAGCTGCTGTAGCCACTGAGCTGCAGGCGCAAGCGGAGTTACAAGAGGCTCTGGCAGTATTGAATCTTTCCGAAATCGATCTTAATTATACGCAAATCCTGGCGCCGATCAGTGGTCGTATCGGTGTCACGACTTTGAGTATTGGTAATCTGTGTGGGCCGACATCCGGCCCTCTGGCGCAGATTGTTCAGCTCGATCCAATCCGCGTGCGGTTTTCTATCAGCGAAAATGACATCAAGGCGGTCAAGGCCGCTCAGGACGATGCCGAGAGCAAGAAAAACAATGGCACTATGCAGCCCCGGTTAAAATTGTCAGACGGAAAATTTCTGAAAAATGTTGGCCGAATCGATTTTGTCGATACCCGGGTCGATCCAACCACCGGCACAATTGCCGTCCGCGCTCTGTTTGCTAACCCAGAGGAGCTGTTGCTGCCAGGACAATATGTCAGGCTAGTTGCCAGCCAATCGCGAGAAAAAAAGCTGCCGGTGATTCCGCAAGTTGCGGTGCTTGAAGATCGTGATGGACGTTACCTGCTGCTGGTAGATGGGGAAAGCAAGGTCGTGCAACGACGCATCACTACGGGAGCAGCCATTGGCTCATTGTGGGCGGTTGAAACCGGGTTGAGTGCTGGGGAGAAGGCCATCGTCCAAGGGCTGCAAAAGGTTCGTCCGGGTCAGACGGTCAAGACCACCACTGTCGCTGAAGAACAAGGAAACTGAGCCATGATTTCACAAGTTTTCATTGATCGTCCACGGTTAGCTGTGGTTCTGGCGATTCTGATTACCTTGGCCGGGATGATCGCCATGATGAATATCCCGGTCGCACAATACCCACAGATTACCCCGCCGACACTTCGGGTTAGCGCTTCCTATCCGGGAGCAAATGCACAGGTACTTGCCAATAGTGTGGCGACAACCATCGAATCTGCCGTTAATGGTGTGGAAGATATGCTCTATATGTCATCCTCATCTTCAAACAGTGGCCGCTATAGTTTAAGTGTCACTTTCAAAATTGGGACTGATCCCGCTATCGCTCAGGTCAATTTGCAAAACCGAATTCAATCGGCGCTGGCAAAGCTACCAAAAGAGGTCGTTGCGCAGGGTGTCACGGTTCGCAAAGGTTCCTCCGATATGCTCGGGGCGATCAGTTTCTATTCACCCGAAGGAACCCGGGACAAGCTGTTTCTAAGTAACTACGTCAGCAGTACTATCAAAGATACCCTCATCCGGATTGACGGTGTCAGTGATATCTCTATTTTTGGTGAACTTGTCTACAGCATGCGGATCTGGATGGATCCACCCCGCATGGCTGCATTGGGACTGACCGCAGATGACCTGATCACTGCAATCCGCCAACAAAACGTCCAGGCAGCTGTCGGCACGATCGGTTCGGAGCCGGTCAATACCGGGCAACAACTTCAGTACACCTTGCGAGCAAAAGGGCGCCTCAAAAATATTGATGAGTTCAAGGATATTATCGTCCGCTCCAATGATCAGGGTGGACTGGTTCGGGTTCGCGATATTGCCAGAGTAGAACTTGGGGCAGAATCGTACAGTACCCGTTCGATTCTCAATGGCGGCCCTGCGGTGACCTTGGCTGTTTATAGCTCTTCTGATGCCAATGCCTTGGCAACAATGGAGAGACTTAAGGCAGAGTTGAAACAGTTAGCTGAGCGCATGCCAAGTGATGTGGAATACCAGGCCATTTATGATTCAACCCGATATATTGCCACGGCTATCCATGAAATGGTCTGGTCGCTATTCCTGACCTTTTTGCTGGTGGTCGCAGTAACTTTTGTTTTTCTTCAGGACTGGCGGTCGACCCTGATACCGACCGTCACCATCCCGGTTTCATTGATCGGCACCTTTGCCGTACTGCTGACACTCGGCTATAACGCTAACACCATTTCACTGTTTGCTCTGATCATGTCGATTGGGCTGGTGGTTGATGATGCTATCGTGGTGGTGGAAAATGTCTACCGGGTCATGCATGAGGATCAACTCAACCCCAGGGATGCAGCGATCAAAGCAATGAGGCAAGTGACGGGGCCGATTATCTCCACCACTCTGGTTCTGCTGGCTGTATTCGTCCCAGTCGCTTTTCTCCCCGGGATTACTGGTCAACTCTATAAACAATTTGCGGTCACCATTTGCACCGCTGTGGTCATTTCAGCTTTTTGTGCGTTGACATTGAGTCCGGCACTCTGCGCTGTTCTATTGAAAAAGCCCACCCTGATTCATCACGGTCCACTTGCCTGGTTCAACAAAGCCCTCTTTGCCTCACGTAAAGGTTATGTTGCTGGAGCCGCTTGGCTGATCCGTTGGAAGTTGGTTGCCCTGTTGCTGTTGTTGTTGGCTTTCGGCGGCAGTTACTATCTGTTTCAAAATCGTCCCACCAGTTTTCTGCCACAGGAAGATCAGGGCTTGATCTATCTGAATTTTCAACTGCCAGAAGCTGCTGCCCGAACTCGCACCGATGCAGTGCTGCAACAGGCCACTAAAAAGTTGAGAAAGATCAAAGGGATCGACAGTGTTCTTGCCGTCAGTGGTTTTAGTTTGCTTAGTGGCCGGGGTGATAATGTTGCATTTGGTCTGGTGATTTTGACGCCGTGGGATCAGCGAAGCAGTTCCAATCTACATGTTAATGCGATTTTGAAAAGGGCTCAACAAAAACTGGCGACTATCTCTTCAGCTAACATTCGTGCCTTTGCCCCGCCACCCATTCGGGGACTAGGGCGAACCGGAGGGTTCAATTTTCAGTTGCAGGCACTCGATGGCAAATCCCCTCAAGATTTTGTTGCAGCAGCTCGGGCATTGGTGGTGGCGGCCAATCAGGATCCTGCCTTGAGCCGGGTATTCAGTACCTATACTGCTGATACTCCACAGCTCTCTTTAAACATTGACCGAACCCGAATCGAAACACTCAATGTGCCAATCAGTTCAATATTCGCCACCCTGCAAGCCCAATTGGGTGGCCGCTATATCAACGATTTCAACCTGAATGACCGAGGCTATCAAGTCAAGGTTCAGGCAGATACAGCGTACCGGGACTCAATCGATGACATTGACCAGATGTACGTTCGCAGCACGACCGGGAAGATGATTCCGATGACCAGTCTGGCGACCCTTTCGACGCTCCTCGGCCCACAGACGGTGAATCGCTATAACCAGTTGACCAGTATCAAAATTAACGGTGGCGCAGCATCCGGCTACAGTTCCGGGGAAGCGATGGTGGCCATGGAGCGGATTGCGAACCAAACTCTACCTGAAGGTTACAGCTATGATTGGTCCGGCATGTCCTACCAGGAACGGAAAAGTAGTGGGCAGGTGACCATTCTCTTTGCCCTTGCGCTTTTGTTTGCTTACCTTTTTCTCGTCGCACAGTACGAAAGCTGGAATATCCCCCTTTCAATTATCATCTCGGTTCCGGTTGCTACCTTGGGAGCAATAACCGGCCTTTGGCTGGTGGGATTCAGTCTCAGTATTTATGCTCAGATTGGACTGGTGCTGTTAGTTGGCCTGGCGAGTAAAAATGCTATTCTGATTGTTGAATTTGCCCAATCGCGACGGCAGGATGGACTCTCCCTTGCCGAAGCTGCCGTTGATGGAGCCCGAATCCGGTTCAGACCGGTGCTGATGACCTCCTTTACCTTTATCTTTGGATTGATCCCAATGGTGATTGCCACCGGCGCCGGGGCTGGAAGTCGGAAGGCGATAGGAACCACGGTTTTCAGCGGCATGTTGAGCACGACTCTGTTTGGCATCTTCCTTATCCCGGTTCTTTACTACATGTTTCAGTCAGTACGTGAAAAAGGGGGTGCATGGCGCGCACGCAGGCGGAACAAGGTACTGTAAATAAATGTTTACAGCTCCTAAAGTAAAGTCATGAAAGAAACCGCACTAATAAATCAGCAAGGAAGTCCAATGGCCATAAATAGTTCACCAGCACATCAAACCACGCAGCATGATCCCGGATTTTTACTCTCGATCTTGCTTGCCGTTATTATATTGATGATCAGCGGGTGTGTCGCAGTCGGCCCAGACTATACTCAAGTGGAACCAGAAGCTCCCGACAATTGGCACACAGCATTGCAAGGGGGGCTCGTCGCAGGTCAAATGGATGCAGACTCTCTGGCACATTGGTGGACAATCCTGAAAGATCCACAGCTTGTCTCCTTGGAAGAGCGTGCCAGTCAAGGAAATTTGGATCTAAAAGAGGCACAAGTCAGAATCCGCGAAGCGAGAGCCATACGGGGAATCAGTCATGCGGAATTATACCCAACTTTGGATGCGGGTGCAGCAGCAACCACATCCAAAAGTAGTCAGAACAGCGGGACGGGCACTGAGCGTGAACTTTATTTAACTGGATTTGATGCCAATTGGGAGCTGGATGTGTTTGGCGGGGTTAAACGTTCAGTAGAGGCGGCGCAGGCCAGCCTTGAAGCGACACAGGAAAATCTGCATAACCTTCAGGTAAGTCTTCTGGCAGAGGTCGCATTAAACTATGTGGAGTTACGTACCTACCAGTCTCGTCTGGATGTGAGCAGAGCCAACATCAAGATTCAACAGGAAAGCTACGAATTGAATGATTCCCGTTACCAGGCCGGAATTATCGGCGAACTAGCGGTACAGGAATCTTTACGCATCCTGGAAAGCACCAGATCTCAGGTTCCGGCTCTTGAAACAGGACTGGATGCGGCAAAAAATCGGCTTGCGATATTACTCGGAGAGCGTCCGGGGCAGCTCCATGAAGAATTGGGAACAAGCCAACTTCTCCCCAGCTTGCCAGTCAGCGTAGCGATTGGAATTCCAGCTGAAACCCTGCGACGTCGCCCGGATATTCGTCGTGCAGAACGAAACCTTGCCGCACAAACAGCTCGTATCGGTGTAGCTACGGCAGCGCTTTATCCCAAATTTCGCTTGTCCGGTACCCTTGGACTCGAAGCTCTCAGTGCCGGGCATCTTTTTCAGGCATCCAGTAAAACCTGGGGGCTCGGTTCCGGAGTCGAGTGGAATATTTTTGATACCGGCGCCATTCGCCAG
This sequence comes from Thermodesulfobacteriota bacterium, assembly GCA_034717915.1. Classification (GTDB taxonomy): domain Bacteria; phylum Desulfobacterota; class Desulfuromonadia; order Desulfuromonadales; family Geopsychrobacteraceae; genus Desulfuromusa. The sequence goes on along the minus strand of JAYEME010000139.1, from coordinate 5,180 downwards.
AACATCCAGGTGCAGAATGAACGCCAGGAACAAGCCCTGATTCAATATGAAAGTGCCGTTCTAAACGCATTGGAGGAAGTGGAAAATGCGCTGTTTAGCTATGCTAAGGAACAACTTCGACGTGATTTTATTGTCAAAGCATCTGCCGCCGCAGAGCAGGCAGCAGAACTTGCTCAAGATCAGTATCAGGCGGGGCTGGTAAGTTTTAATAATGTTCTGGATGCGCAGCGTTCCCTTCTTGCTCTCCGTGACGAATTGGCCAGAAGTGATGGAAATATCATCGCCAATTTGATCAGGCTTTATAAGGCGTTGGGTGGCGGATGGAGCCCCGTGGTTCCAGTTCAAAAATAGTGAAGGCTTTATGATCTCTTCGGTTCAGTTTGCTCTACTAAGTCTTGTTTGTGCTGGGGTCAATGATGTCGTGTTTAAACGATATTCAAGCCAGGATCGTTCCCGCGGGATGTATGTGTTCGGTATTGGTTTGGTCTGGACTCTTCTGCAAATAGCAACACTTGGGATTTCAGGCCAGACGCTGATTCTAGATTCCACCTCACTGGTGTATGGGTTGGCTGCGGGGCTGTTGTTGACAACCTCAAATTTGTTTTTGCTTGAGAGTCTTACCCATATCGATGCAAGCCTTGGATCAACCATCTACCGCCTGAACACGATCGGCGTGGTACTGTTATCTATGTTCCTTTTGCACGAGCCTTTGGACACTTTTAAAATCATCGGTGTCGTGCTTGGTTTGTTGGCAGTTTTTCTGCTTTATCGACACAATCAGCAATCAGGCAGCAACGAAAAACGTTACACATTCTTTTTTGCTCTGGCAATTACAGCATCACTTTTTCGGGCACTCTATGGTGTGACATCAAAGGCTGGATTCATACAGGGAGCCTCTCTGCAGTCTTTGCTGCTAATCGGCTCAATTTGCTGGATCTTTGGTGGCGTTGGGTATGCACTCTTCCGGGAAAAGCGTTTCAAAATAACGAGAGGGAAAGCACTTTATTCTCTAGCTTCTGGAATCCTTGTTTTTCTCATCGTTAATTTCTTAATGCTTGCAGTTGAACATGGACAAGCGAGCATTGTTATTCCGATTGCCAATATGAGTTTTGTTGCAGCACTCATTCTGTCGGTAGCTTTGAAAATGGAAACACTGTCAAAACGTAAACTGTTAGCAGTAGCAGTGTCAGTTGCTGCTATTTTTTTTCTATCGTTATCGGTGTAGCAAACGATGGTTATTTATTCTTTAAACCAGCAGCATCCGATCCGAAATAAATTCCTCACCACGGACTTTATAGAATTGTTCCAGCAGATCCTCTACGCTCATAGACGCTTTTTCTTCTCCTGAAACATCCAGAATGATCCGACCGCCGTGAAGCATGATCAAGCGATTGCCGAGTTGCAGGGCTTGGCGCATGTTGTGGGTAACCATCAAGGTAGTCAATTGTTGATCATCAATAAGCTGTTGTGTCAGTTTCAGCACTTGTAGTGCGGTTTTTGGATCAAGTGCGGCAGTATGTTCATCGAGAAGGAGGATCTTTGGTTTAACCAGAGTTGCCATCAACAGGGTGAGAGCCTGGCGTTGCCCTCCTGAGAGCAGGCCAACACTGTCTTTTAAGCGGCTTTCCAAGCCTAAATTTAATTGCGATAGCTGTTTTTTGAACAACTCCCGGTCGCTTCGTTGTACTCCTCGCTTTAAACCGTGATACTTTCCACGACGATTTGCCAGGGCGAGATTTTGCTCAATTGAGAGAGGCCCACAGGTTCCGAGTAGTGGATCCTGGAAAACCCGACTGATTTGAGTGGCACGTTTGTATTCAGGCCAGCGGGAGACATCTTGATTGTCAATCAAGAGATGACCACTATCAATGGGATAACTGCCGGCCAGACAATTCAGCAAGGTGCTTTTTCCCGCGCCATTGGAACCAATGACGGTAATAAAGTCACTTTTTCGCACTTGAAGGTTGATTCCAGACAGGGCAAGCACTTCATTGACACTGTCACGATGGAAGGTTTTGACCAAGTCGGTGATTTCAATCATCGACTTAACACCTTCCTGCGTAGTTTCGGCAAAGTCAGTGCTCCAACGACTAACAGTGCGGTCAGTAAATTAAGGTCACTGGGGGTAAAAGAGAATTGACCTAATTTCAAGCTGAGTGCCAGGGCGATGGTCAATCGATAAATTAACGATCCAAGCAATGCGGCGAGCAATGCCCGACCGATAGTACGGCAACCGAACAAAGTTTCTCCAACAATCACTGATGCGAGCCCCGCAACGATGGTTCCAACCCCCATATTGACATCGGCAGCTCCCTGACTTTGACAGAGCAGGGCACCACTGACGGCAGCCAGACCGTTAGAGAGCCCGACGGTCAGGATAATCACCCGGTCAGTATTGACTCCCTGACTGGTGATCATCTGTTTATTGGCACCGGTTGCCTGCATCGCCAGACCAAAAGCGGTGTTTAACAGCCATAACAGAAGCAGTAAGGCCAAGATGGAAAGGAGACTGAAAAGCAATGGTGCCGCATTGAACATGCCGATGCCGGCTTTTGTAAGTGGTTCCAGTACGGTTGGTTTGCCGAGTAGAGTGATGTTGGGTCGCCCCATAATGCGTAGATTGATAGAGTAGAGGGCGATCATGGTCAAAATTGAGGCAAGGAGGTGGAGAATCCCAAGTTTGGTACTGAGGATGCCGGTCACCATTCCTGCCAGAAAACCTGCCAACAAAGCAAACAGCAGTGAGAGAAAAGGGTTGAATCCAGCGGTAATTGCCACAGCAGAAACGGCAGCTCCCAGTGGAAGACTGCCATCAACGGTCAGGTCAGGAAAGTCAAGAACCCGGAAAGTGAGGTAGACGCCAAGAACCAGGAAGCCGTAGGCGAAACCTTGTTCGAGGGC
>JAYEME010000139.1:0-2179 GCA_034717915.1 Thermodesulfobacteriota bacterium | reverse complement strand
GAAAACCCGGCTGACCATTTCACCGGTCTGACGACCCATTTTGTAATAATCGACTGCCAGGGCGGCAATGGCTCCCCGACCAACGGAGTCGGTATCTGCGGCAAAGATTGGAAGTTTGGCTTGATAGCCTACCTGGGTGATGGCTTCGAATGCGGAAACCACTGTGTTGTCAGTTGGAATGTAGACAGCTTCCACTCGGCCGATCAGACTTTTTGCCGCTTGAAAAACCCCGGCAGAATTACTGACGGTCGCTTCTTCGACAACAATCCCTTTTTTACTGGCCTCTTCCTTGAGAATTCTCACAAGGGTGACGGAATTGACTTCTCCAGAGTTGTAAATAACCCCAATTGTCTTCAGCTTTGGGAGAAACTCAAGGATAAGCTCCAATTGCCGACCAATCGGACTCATATCTGTCGTACCAGTGATGTTTCCACCCGGTTTCTCCAGTGATTGAACCAGTCCGGCTCCAACCGGATCGGTGACGGCGGCAAAAACAATCGGGATATTTTTGATCGCCTGGGCACAGGCCTGAGCCGTGGGAGTGGCGATCCCAACGGCAACATCGGGTTTTTCACCAAGCATTTGTTTAGCGATCAGGTTGGCGGTTGCAATATTTCCCTGAGCAATATGGTCATGGTAACTGACACTAAGTCCCTGTGCCGCCAGTTCATCCTTGACCCCTTGACGTAAGGCATCAAGAGCCGGATGTTCAACAATCTGGTTGAATGAAACAGTATAGTCTGCAGCTAAGCTTGGCAACGCTGGCAGCAACAGTGCCAGCAGGAAAAACAATTGATAGATGGAACGCTTCATATCATTCATCTCCATTGAATAAATTGATTTGGTTGAAAGGTTATTAAGAGTAAACAGGGTTAAAAGAGAGGCAACAATTTAACCTTTAGCTAGAAGGTTGGTCAAGAAGTGCAGTTGTAAATTTGAGACTTTTATTTTTATTACAATATTTATATTGGCGAAATTTCATCTTTTGGTCTATAATCACACAAAAAGGTGAAAGGGGAAAATTAATGTTAAATATTGCTGTGCTGGCTTATGACAATTGTTTGCAATCGGGAATATCTGGAATGTTGGATTTGTTTACTTTGGCAAATTGGGAACAGAAGCGTTTGTCTCCCGGTTCTGATTCACTTTTCTGTCGTACCGAAGTGGTGACCCTTGATGGTGAGGCAGTGACCAGTTTTAACCGTCAGATGGTCACGGCTAATCGCAGCCTGGCTGATTGTGAGAATATAGACCTGCTGATTGTTCCGGGAGTGATGGGGCGACCGGATCGATTATTGGAGCAGACTGAATTGGCAGAATGGATTGGCGAGCAACATCAGAATGGGACGGTTGTTGCCAGCGCATGTTCAGGAGCTTTCTTACTTGCTGAAGCAGGGATTTTGAAAGGGCGTCAAGCCACCACCCACTGGCAGTTGGCAGATCGCTTTCGCCAGCGTTATCCAAAAATTGACCTGCAGATTGATCGACTCATCATTGATGGTGTCGATTATCTCTGCGCTGGTGGTACCGGGGCACATTTTGATCTGGCTCTCCATCTGATTGAAAAATATGGTTCAAAATCTTTGGCTAGTGTCTGTGCTCGAATGATGTTAATTGACGGAAATCGCCGTGACCAGGCACCATTTGTCAAATTTAAGGGGAGTAAAGATCATATTGACGAACCAATCCTCAAAGTTCAGCAGTGGCTGGATCGTTACTATCGCGAAAAGGTTTCAGTGCGGGTCATGGCCAAGCGATCAGGGTTGAATGAGCGTACCTTCCTGCGCCGTTTCAGAAAGGCAACCGGTGAAGCTCCCCTGGAATATCTGCAGAAAATGCGAATTGAGAAAGCAAAGCAGTTGCTGATTGGATCGGATCAACCTCTGGAGGAAATTACCGCCACTGTTGGATATGTCGATCTCAGTTCATTCCGGCGTTTGTTCCGGCAGATTGTGGGGATTTCACCGACGGTTTATCGACTGCGGTTTGGTGACTCTTGATTGTTGCGGGGGGACAAACGGGTGTATATTCTGATGTGACCCATCAAGTATTCTTAACTCAAAACCGCTGCCCCTTTTTCAAAAATCCTATGGACATATACGAAACCCATTTGACCGGAGATTTGAAAACGGATTGAAGATTTTTGCTGGAGATAGCAGAAAGTTTCAAAACCTCTAAG
>JAYEME010000138.1:0-2723 GCA_034717915.1 Thermodesulfobacteriota bacterium | reverse complement strand
TGCCCCGACAGAGCATTAGTTTGACAGAGCCCAATGCTGAATGGGTTAAGGCACAGGTAGAGAGCAAGGAATACACTAGCGCAAGTGATGCGATTAATGATGTAATCCGTCAGGCTCGGCGTAAGGAAAATGAGCAGATTGATACGGTTAGGGCGTTATTGATTGAGGCAGAAAAATCGATTGAACAGCAGGGGTATAGCACCCTCTCAGTTGAGGAGCGCTTAGCCAATTTTAAAAAGAAGGCCGGGATACATGGCCTGCTATAAAACTTCACCAGCAGCCGATAATGACCTTGAAAATATTTGGTTTTATGGTCTTGGACGTTTCGGTGTTGAGCAGGCTGATAAGTACTATCATGAGCTGATGTTTCATTTTGATGATCTGGCTGAAAATCCGCTGAGCTATCCAGCAGTAGGGCATATTCGTGAAGGCTATCGCAGAAGTGTCTTCGGGGTGCATTCCGTTTTTTATAAAATCTGTGATGATAACATCGAGATTATGCGGATCATTGGCCGGCAGGATTATTCGGAATAGGTTTATGACTGTTGTTAGGGACTGGCTCCGCAGGTGCCTGTCCCCCTCCGATGTTACGAATGGTATCTAAAGTCAAAGGTGTTAGCCGCTGATGAGGATCGATAAGTGCTGATGTTAACCCCAGAGAACAGAGCTTTAAGCTGTTGATCTATCAGATGTTATCAGATTGTATCCGCGGCTAAAAAAGAGACTCTAATTTTTATTTTGCATTTTTTCACCAAAACGCCCCTCAGTCAGATATTTTTCAGAAATTGGATGCATAGTGTCATGTTTGTTGGGCGTTGGGGACTGAGTGCCTGTCCCTCTGAAGAAAGGACGTTGCAGCAAGGAGGGGATTCCATGCCAAGAACAGCACGCAAAATCGTTGATGGAGGGCTGTATCACATTATCAATCGTGGTAACGCACAACAGACGATTTTTCGTAAAGAGCAGGATTTTCAGTCGTTTGCTGATTTACTGGCAAACATGGCGCAAACTTACCAGGTTGAGATTTTTGCCTGGTGCTTGATGTCGAATCATTACCACCTTGTTGTTAAGCCGGTGAACGCAGAGCAACTCAGCAAAGGTATGCACTGGTTTCAATCAACGCATGTAAGGCGATATCACCGCCACTATGGCAGTAGTGGCCATTTATGGCAGGGGCGGTATAAAAGTTATGCTATAGAAGGGGATGAGCATTTTCTAGCGGTCATTCGGTATGTAGAGGCTAACCCTGTTCGGGCGAATATGGTAAAGTCCGCTGCTGATTGGACTTGGTCTTCCCACCGGCATCGTCTGGGGACTGGCTCCGCAGGTGACTGTCCCAATGCTGAGAATGAAGGGGACAGTCCCTTTATGGAAGAGGGACTGTCCCCTTGTGTAAAGCTCACAGCATTGCCGATTGAGTTGCCGCAACCTTGGACAGATTATGTTGATATGCCGATGACAGAGGCTGAAATATTCAAGGTGCGGAATAAAGTTTAGTCGTATGTCGGGAAATGGTGCCTGTCCCCCCACGCTCTGCGGCTAATACAGCTCGTTTTCAGGAGGGTGAAATGACTCACGACGACAAACAATTTATACAGCAGTTATTTGAAACACAGACTCAGCAATTTCAGCGGCACCTGAGTGTGGTGTCAGAAAACTTTGACCACAAGATCGCTCTGATAGCGGAAGGCCATGAATCTTTGAATCAAAAAATTGATGATCTGGCGATGAAGACAGAAAAGCGCTTTGATTTGGTTGATTTTAAAATTGATACTTTGAATCAGAAAATAGACGGAGTCGCTGCTGATTTAAAAGTGACCGATGATCGGTTAAGCAATAAAATTGATGCCGTTGCCGCAGAGCTAAAAGACCATCGTGCTGATACCGAAGCGCATCATGGGGTGTATCGGGTGAAAGAGAGTTGAGTGTAAATAGCTGATGTTTTTGTTATGTGTCGGGTGAGGGAATAGGGGGGATGCAATGCCAAGAGCAGCCAGACAGCTTGTTGACGGAGGTATCTACCACCTGATCAATCGAGGTAACGCCCAACAAACCGTTTTTAAAAAGGAACAAGATTTTCAAGCTTTTACCGATTTGCTTCTGCAGATGTGTAATGACTTCAACATCGATCTTTACGCCTGGTGTCTGATGACAAATCACTATCATCTCGTTGTGAGGCCGCATAAAGCAGAATTGCTCAGCAAGGGGATACACTGGTTTCAGTCAACCCACGTGCGCAGGTATCATCGCCACTATGGCAGTAGTGGACATTTATGGCAGGGACGTTACAAAAGTTTTTCAATTGACGACAGTGATCAACTTTTGACTGTGATCCGCTATGTTGAGGCCAACCCGGCCCGCGCCGGTATGGTTGATTCAGCGGTCGATTGGCTCTGGTCGTCCCACCGCCATCGTGTGGGGACTGGCTCCGCAGGTGCCTGTCCCCTTAGCAGTGCGTTGCCGGTTGACTTACCGCAACCGTGGACAGCATACGTCGATACGCCGATGACGGATTTGGAAATATACAAAATGAGGAACGGAAATCGATAAAGTTGAGTTGAGGGTTGTGGTTTGGTGCCTGTCCCCCTCAGAGGTTCGGTTTTCGGCCCGGTCGCAGTGCCCATGGCGCGATAAAGCGGTCCCGCGAATACCAGCAATCGGGCAAGCGCTGGGTGGTGGATATGGATCTGAAACAGTTCTTTGACGAGGTGGATCACGATATC
>JAYEME010000137.1:0-11637 GCA_034717915.1 Thermodesulfobacteriota bacterium | reverse complement strand
AATCAGTCTGGCAATTGAAGATGGATCTTTTTTTCAGAACCAGACTCTAAAAAGTATCTGTAAAAAGTTGGCTGCTTCAGGGGGAAAGTTACACCTGCCCGGATTGCTTTCGGATGGCGGAGTTCATTCACATAATACCCATCTTTATGCTTTGGTACGTTTAGCTCAGCAAATGGGAGTTAAAGATGTTTGTCTCCACGCTTTTCTGGATGGTCGAGATACTCCACCCAAGAGTGCTATTGATTATCTGCAACAACTTGAAAATGAACTCACAAAGATTGGTCTTGGTCGAGTTGCAACCATAACCGGTCGTTATTGGGCGATGGATCGTGACAATCGTTGGGAGCGAGTTGAAAAAGCCTATCTGGCATTAACAGAAGGGATCGGTCAACATGCAGCCTCCTCAGCTGAGGCGATTGAATCTGCTTACGCAGCAGGTCAGACCGACGAGTTTGTTGAACCTTGGGTCGTTGGCAGATCGGGGGTGATCGACGACGGAGATGGGGTCATCTTCTGCAATTTCCGCTCGGATCGTGCCCGTGAAATGACTCGTGCTTTAACCTTGGAGAACTTTTCGGGGTTTGCTCGCAACAAAACGCCTCAATTAGTCGATTATGTTTGTTTGACTGAATATGACGAATCCTTTGATCTTCCGGTTGCTTTCCCCTCAGAATCCTATCCTGATATTCTTGCAGATGTTGTTTCCAATGCCGGTTTCAAACAATTACGAATTGCTGAGACAGAAAAATATGCCCATGTCACCTTTTTCTTTAATGGTGGTGTGGAGAAGCCCTGTCCCGGAGAAGATCGGGTTCTGATCCCTTCGCCAAAAGATGTGGCAACTTATGATCAGAAACCTTCGATGAGTGCAGTTGAGGTGACCGATGAAGTGGTTAAACGGGTAGAAGCAGAGGACTATCAGTTGATTGTTTTAAACTTTGCTAATACTGATATGGTTGGTCACACGGGAATTTTGGCTGCGGCCATTGAGGCGGTAGAGACGGTTGATAATTGTTTAGGAAGAGTCGTTGATGCTGTGACTAAAGTTGGTGGGAAACTGCTGATTACTGCAGATCACGGCAATTGCGAACAGATGGTTGATGAAAATGGTCGTCCTCACACTGCGCATACAACCAATCCGGTGCAATTTATTTTTGTTGACCCCACCCGGAAAGACCAATCTGTCCGTGATGGTATCCTTGCTGATCTGGCACCGACAATTCTAGAACTATTGGAATTGGAAAAACCTGCTGCTATGACTGGACAATCATTGTTAATCAGTTGATCAATAACTGTCAGCAATAGGGGGGCAGGAATCAAACATTTTTTATTGCAGCTGCTGAAAACATTTTTCCCGCCCGCCTGCCCTCTCTGTGGTCGTACCTTCCCAAATGATTATTCTGCTGTTTTCTGTAGCTCTTGCCTTACCGGGTTCAAACCCCTTCCCGATGCCAGATGTTCTCTTTGTTCTCTCCCCTTTGCGGGGCTATCCAACAGTTCACATCTATGCGGCCGATGTATAAAACAGCCACCAGATTATACAAAGGTTTACGCGGTTGGATTTTATGATCAATCACTGCGACACGCTATCCATCAGTTTAAGTTTAATGGCAAAGTAGGATTAGATCGAGCATTGGGAAAATTGCTCGATCAAGCTATCGATAGCGATTTGAATATTGATCTGGTGGTGCCGGTACCATTGCAGCGTAAACGGTTACAACAGAGGAGTTACAATCAAGCCTTATTGCTTGCCCGGGAAGTTTCCAGAGTCAGAAGATGTCCGGTTGTCAATGATCTGTTGGTCAAGACCCGGGAGACCGAATCTCAGCAGGGTTTGTCGGCTAAAGAGAGAGTCAAAAATTTACAGGGCTCATTTGCTCTACAAAAAGATATTTCGGAGCAAAAGATTTTACTGATTGATGATGTCATGACAACTGGCGCAACCGTTGCGGCCTGTAGTCGTATTTTGATTGAAGGAGGTGCTGCCCAAGTTTATGTTGCGGTGATCGGGCGAGCTGCCTGAAAATTATCCCCTTAACGGGTTTTAAAAAATATCCTGCAGGATGATGAAGTGCTATAATTGTTCACGCTGCTGTTTTTAAAGGATATTTTCTTCGGGGAGATCCTATGAATTCGAACCTCCATCGTCTGCTTGCTGAATACCCCATCGAAACCTTGTTGCAAACCATTCCAACCGGTCTGTTTCTGATCGATACGGACAAAAAAATTGTTTATTGGAACGCTGAAGCAGAGCGAATCACCGGCTATTCTGCAGAGGAAGCTGTCGGACAACATTGTTCTTTTCTCGCTGGTGATCCCTGTCATATAGAATGTGGTCTTTTCTCTGAATCAATTCCTAAGCCAGATATTGGGCTGACCTGCTCATTTCGACATAAAGATGGTCGCACCATTGTACTGACCAAAAATGTTGACCTGCTTCGTGATGAAGCTGGCAATGTCATTGGTGGTGTCGAAGCCTTCGTTGATATCTCCCGCCTTAAAGAACTCGAAGTCAACCTCCGGGCTGCGGTAGAAGAGCGCACCTATGAACTTGAATTGGAGAAAGCAGGTCTTCGAGCCGTTCTTGATGGTATGGTTGATCCTGCTTACATCTGTGATGCCAGCTATCACATCACTTTTGCCAATCGCGCCATGCTGGATATTATTGGTGAAGTTGGTGAAAAACCCTGCTATCAGGCAATCTATCAAAAGCATCAGGTGTGTTCTGATTGCCCTTTGCCGCAGGTTTTACGGGGGAGCATTGTACGTGAGGAAAAGACTATATTTGAGTTCGGACGAACCTATGAAATTATCCATTCCCCATACCCGCTTGCAAAAGATCCAACCCACAAGCTCGGGGTCAGCCGGGATATTACCGAGCGAATAGAGACGAGACGTCAGTTACAGCAGACAAATCGTGAACTGGATGCATTTGTTTCGACTGTCTCTCATGATTTGCGTTCGCCCCTCACCCCACTCATCGGTTTTGCGGATCTTCTTGAAGAGCGTTATGGAGATCAGCTTGATGATATTGGTCGTGTATGTATTACTGAGATCAAGAAAACCGCAGAAAAAATGAAGGATCTATTGGAGGATCTGTTGACTCTGTCACGGGTGGGTCAATTGAAATCTCAAGATAAACCCCTGGATTCAACGGAAATTGCCGAGGATGTCCTTCTGGAATTAGCTGATAAAGTGGTGGAACATCGGGCAGTGGTAAAGATCGGAAAACTGCCAGAAGTGAAAATAGCTGAATCTTTGTTGACTGATCTGTTTCGAAACCTGTTGGGAAATGCACTGAAATATGCTGCTCAATATGACCCGCATATTGAAGTTTCAGGACATGAATTCTCTGATCGGATCCGTTTTGTTGTGGTTGATCACGGTCCGGGGATTACTGAAGCAGAATGGGAGACAGTTTTTGAGCCTTTCAAGCGGGGGAGTAGTAGTAAAGGGGTTCCCGGCACAGGAATAGGTTTGGCAACCGTAGCAAAAATTGTTCGGGTTTCCGGTGGACATGCCTGGGTCGAGGAGACTCCCGGGGGCGGGGCAACCTTTATGGTTGAATTGCCAATTTCCAGTAAAAAATAATCTGAGCGTAGCCAAAGGTTTGACATTTGTAAAACGGGGTTATATCCTGTTCTAAGTCATTGATCTTTTAATTAAACAACTGAGATGGTCTACAGGAGGCGTTCATGGAAAAAAACAATCGGCGTGATTTCCTCAAAAAGGCGACGGCAGCAACTGCTGTGGCTGCAACAGCAACAACAATTGGAGCTCCAGCCATTGTTCGAGCTGAGAAAACTTACAATTGGAAGATGGTCACAACCTGGCCACCACACTTTCCCCTTCTGGGTGAGGGTGCGGATAAGTTAGCTGAAACAATCAAAACCATGTCCGGCGGGCGTCTGAATATTCAGGTTTATGGTGGAGGAGAACTTGTCCCACCACTACAGGCGTTTGATGCTGTCAGCCAGGGGATGGTTCAGATGGGTCATGGCGCTGCTTACTATTGGGCCGGTAAGGCTCCTGCGGCTCAGTTTTTTGCTGCGGTTCCTTTTGGACTGAATGCACAGGGGATGAACGCCTGGCTTTATACCGGTGGAGGTATGAAGCTGTGGGAGGAAGTATACGGCAAATTTAATCTCAAACCATTGCCTGCAGGAAATACCGGTGTCCAGATGGGTGGCTGGTTCAATCGTGAAATCAAGAGCCTTGATGATTTCAAGGGTTTGAAAATGCGCATTCCTGGTCTAGGTGGCAAAGTTCTGGCCAAGGCTGGTGGTACAGCAGTTCTTTCCCCGGGGGGTGAACTTTACACCAACCTTGAGCGTGGTGTTATCGATGCGACCGAGTGGGTCGGACCCTACAACGACTATAAGATGGGTTTCTATAAGGTTGCCAAATACTACTACTATCCCGGTTGGCACGAGCCAGGGACAGTTCTTGAGTCTTTTGTCAACAAGAGTGCTTACGAGGCCTTACCTAAAGATCTCCAGGAAATTGTCACAAATGCAACCATTGCATCAAATATGTGGATGCTCTGTGAATCCGAAACTAAGAATAATATCTATCTTGATAAGATGGTCAAAGAAGAAGGGGTTATTCTTAAGAAATTCCCTGCAGATGTTATTAAACAATTGCGGAAATATTCAGTTGAAGTCCTTGAAGAAATCGTTGCTAAGGATCCAATGAGTAAGAAAGTTTACGAAAGCTTCAGTAAGTTTCAGAAGCAGCAACAAGCCTGGAGTAAAATTTCCGAGAGGGCTTACTACGAACTGTTTGATTAATATTGTTGATTGCTAAATATGAAACAAAAAAAGCCTGCCAATTCGGTGGGCTTTTTTTGCTCCATTTCCAGCTATTGCCGGGAGTATAAACTATGGAATCATTACGTCAACTCTACCGTATTGGTACCGGGCCATCCAGCAGCCACACTATGGCACCGCGACAAGCCGCGCTGATGTTTCTGGAGAAAAATCCTGGCGCAGTGTCTTACCGGATTACGCTGTTTGGCAGCCTTGCGGCAACTGGGCGCGGACATCTAACTGACAAGACATTATTTGATGTTTTTCAATCCCATCAATCGAAGTTGGAACTCGTTTGGGTTCCTGAAAAACAACTGCCTTTGCACCCTAACGGGATGCGTTTTGAGGCAATGAGCGATTCTGGTACCACATTGCACAGTTGGGAAGTCTACAGTGTGGGTGGTGGAGCTCTACAGGATGGCGAAGAGTCAGTGGCTCCACCATTAATTTACTCTTTAACGAATTTGTCCGATATTCTTAAGAGTTTGGAACATAGTGGAGAATCGCTTTGGGAATATGTTTTGAACTGTGAAGACGTTAGGTTTCTTGATTTTCTCGACAGTGTCTGGGATGTCATGTCTTCAGCCGTCAATCAGGGCTTGGAGCATGTCGGGATTCTCCCCGGAGGGTTGGGTTTGGGGCGCAAGGCCCATACGTTCTATCGTAAATCAAGTTTGTACGGCTTGGATATGAAAAATAACGCTAAAGTCTGGGCCTATGCTTTGGCTGTCTCGGAAGAAAATGCCAGTGGCGGTATGATCGTTACGGCACCAACGTGTGGGGCGAGTGGCGTTCTCCCTGCGGTCTTGAGATATTTGAATGAAACATTGGAGTGTAGCCACGAAGATATTCTGCGCGCTTTAGCAACGGCAGGATTGATTGGGAATCTGGTCAAGAAAAATGCATCAATTTCTGGAGCCGAGGTCGGTTGCCAGGGAGAAATTGGTACTGCCTGTGCGATGGCGGCTGCGGCTGCAACGCAACTTCATGGTGGGACAAATAAGCAGATTGAATATGCGGCGGAAATGGGTCTGGAACACCATCTTGGTCTGACCTGTGATCCGGTCAATGGCCTGGTGCAGATTCCTTGTATTGAGCGCAATGCCCATGCCGCAACTCGAGCTTTGAGCTGCTGTCACTTTGCGCTGCTCTCTGGGGGGGAACATAAAATCAGCTTCGATGAAATTACTTTGGTCATGAACGAAACCGGCCAAGCTCTGCCTTTACTGTACCGTGAAACGTCCGCTGGGGGAATCGCTCAAGCCTATCGCAAACGCAAGGCAGATTGAATAACCACAAGTTTCTGATTCAGAAACCAGCAATTTTTCACAAGGTCAAGGAAATCAATTATTTGAGCGGAGGCGTAGTACTTTACGCCGCACAAACAAATGTGCAGATTGACGTAGAGATTGCGGAAAAGGGCGGTTTTTGGACAGAAACTATTTAACCAAATACTCTGGTAGCCATGTCACAGTTTCGGGCCAGAAGACCACAACAAAAATACAGATGAGTTGAATTCCGACAAAAGGGATAATCCCTTTATAAATTTGTGTAGTGGTAATTCCCGGTGGAGCAACCCCTTTCAGATAGAATAGACTGAATCCGAAAGGGGGAGTGAGGAAAGAAGTCTGCAGGTTCATGGCGATCAGAATCCCGATCCAGAGCAGATCGATTCCCATATGATGAAAGATTGGAGCCACGACTGGAACAATAATAAAAGTGATTTCGATAAAGTCGATGAAGAATCCAGCTATAAAAATAACGATCATGACAATCAGGAGGAAGTGCCCTGGCTCCATTCCCGCACCCAGGATAAGATTGGTAATGTAACTATCTCCACCCATCCCCCGGAAAACCAACCCAAAGGCCGTTGCCCCGACAATTAAGATAAAAACCATGCAAGTGAGTGTTGTGGTACCACGCATAACTTCACGTAAGGTCTGCAGGTTGAATTTTTTCTGCCAGATGGTCAGGAGGGTAGCCCCCATTGCTCCGACGGCGGCGGCCTCCGTTGGAGAGGCGATTCCGGCAAAGATTGAACCGAGTACCGCAACAATCAGAAAAAAGGGCAGTAGAAAAGCTCTGATGATTTTTCGATACATCCCCGATTTCCGAAAATCGGCGAGTTCCTCAGCGGGCATTGCTGGCGCCGATTCTGGGCGGAAGATTGCAACGAGAATAATCCAGAGGATATACAAACTAACTAATATCAAGCCGGGAATGACCGCGCCGATAAACATGTCACCAATAGGGACATTCAGGACGCTACCCAGCAGTACCAGAACGATACTTGGTGGAATGATTTGTCCCAGAGTGCCAGCAGCACAGATGGTTCCCGTTGACAGCTCAGGCGAATAGCCCCGCTTAAGCATTGTTGGCAAGGATAGGAGCCCCATGGTGACAACGGTTGCACCGACAATTCCAGTGGAGGCCGCAAGGACGGCACCAACAATAATGACCGAAATAGCCAGGCCACCACGCATTTTACCGAAGAGCATCGCCATCGTCTCTAACAACTCTTCTGCCAGCCCTGATTTTTCAAACATCATCCCCATATAGACGAACAATGGCACGGCGATTAATACGTAGTTGGTCATCGTTCCCCAAATTCGCAGGGGAAGCAGTTGGAAAAATCCCATTCCAAAAGTAAAATAACCGAAGATCAGCGAAACACCACCCAGAGTAAATGCAACCGGAAAGCCGAGCAATAATACCGCAAAAACGGTGGCAAATAAGACCAGGGACATATACTCAGGCATGTTGCTGTTCCTCTTTCTCTTCTTTTGCTTCGATCTCTTCCAAAGGACGACCAATCACCGTACAGAATGAGCGCAGAGTCAGAGCAACCCCCTGTAACAGAATCAGGGCAAAGCCAGCCGGAATCATTGCTTTGAGAATATAGCGGAAGGGGAGTCCCCCCGGGTCAGGGCTGGTTTCCTGAATAGCCCAACTCATGCTGATAAAACCCTTGCAGGCCCAGATGACCAAGAGTGAAAAGGGTATAAGGAAGACCAGACTACCGAATAAGTTGATCCACGCTTTCCCACGTGGTGATAGTTGCGTGTAGATGACATCAACTCGAACATGACCGTCTTCCTTCAATGTATATGCTGCGGCAATTAGAAACAGAATCGCAAAGATATGCCATTCAAGCTCTTGTACCCCAACACTACTTTTACGTAAAAAATAGCGGGTAAAGACATCGTAGCAAACGACCAGAACCAGGATCGTACTGAGCCAGGAAATAGCATGGCCTACCTTGGTATTCAGTCCATCAATCATACGAACGATCATATGGATAGTTTTCATAGCATCTCCCTTTGGAGAAGAGGAATTTACTCCACAGGTAAAACGAACCTGTAATAATCTGTCAACTTTCTTTCTGAGTCAATGATTAACTCATCGTTTTATATGGATTTTTATGAATTCTGTAACGTTCTGTTAAATGTATGCCGCTGATTGAGTCATGCTGACCACTCAACAGAGAAATCTTTGCACAGTTTTTAAAATATCATTATGCTGGTCGGGAATTTAATTTGAAGGATTCTTTATGCCCCTGGTGTTTCAACTGCTTCAGCAGACCGCAGTTATTATCGTTATTGCTTACCTGTTCAGCAAGTCTCCGGCGATGGACTATCTAACCGGCGCAAAATTGCAACGGCGGCAACTGCTGGTGTTGTATGTTGTTTTCTCCCTGTTTTCGATTCTTGGGACATATGCTGGCTTGCCAGTTCAAGGGGCTATTGCCAATACTCGAGCTATTGGTGCTGTTCTCGCTGGATTGATCGGTGGTCCGGTTTTGGGGCTGTCGGTTGGATTGACGGCAGGACTGCACCGGTTTTCCCTCGGTGGTTTTACCGCTTTTTCCTGTAGTGTTTCCACGACGGTGGAGGGATTAATCGGAGGACTGGTCTATCTTTATCTGGTACGGCGCAAGAAGCCGGAGCAGTTATTCCATCCATTTGTTGCTTTTTCTGCGACCCTGATTGCCGAAGTTTTACAAATGAGTATCATTCTGGCTCTGGCTCGCCCTTTTGGGGATGCGGTCGCACTGGTCAAGGTGATTGCTGTGCCGATGATTTGTGCAAACTCTGTTGGCGCGGCACTATTTATCAGTATGATTCGGGATCAGAAGCGGGTGCGCGATAAGGTTGGCGCAAGGTTTTCGTCAAAGGCTTTTACTGTCGCTGATCGAACCTTGGGGATTCTCAGCCAAGGGTTTAGTCCTGAGACCGCAAGGGAAATGGTTGAAGTTATCCGCCAGGAAACGGGAGTGGGTGCTGTTGCGATGACCGATCGTAAAGAAATTCTGGCGTTTTCAGGAATTGGGGCAGACCACCACCATGCCGGAAATCCTGTTGTCACCAAATGGTCAAAACAGGCGCTGCGTGAAAACAAGGTTGTTTTTGCCAATGGTTATGATGATCATTTCCAGTGTCCATTGGCTGAACATTGTCCGATTGGCTCAGTTCTGGTGGTTCCGTTGCAGGTTGATCAGGAAGTGGTTGGCACGATCAGCCTCTATGAGCCCAAAACCAAACTATTTCTGAATATCAATCGCTCTTTCGGTGAAGGGTTGGCGACTCTCTATTCCCATCAGTTGTTACGTTCCCGTTATGAAGAGCAGAAAACACTGCTGGTTCAGTCAGAATTGAAACTGCTCCAAGCGCAGGTGAATCCCCATTTTTTATTTAATGCTTTGAATACAATTATGGCGATTGTTCGTAAAGATGCAGATCAGGCTCGTGAGTTATTGATGCAATTGTCCAACTTTTTTCGTACCAACTTGAAACGCAAAAAGGATATTGTGACTCTGGAGGAAGAACTGGTACATATTAGTTCTTACCTTGAAATAGAAAAGGCTCGTTTTGGGGAACGCTTGACGGTTAATCAGGAGATTGACCCCACTCTTTTGACTTTGCAGATTCCAGTATTCACCTTGCAACCGTTGATCGAAAATGCCATTAAACACGGCGTCGCGGATTTGCTTGATCATGGTCAGGTTTGGATTCGAGCCTATCGGAAACAGGGTCTGGTATTGATTGAGGTGGAAGATAATGCCGGGAATTATTGCAAACCGATGGATACTCAGGGGTTGGGGATGCGGTTGGTTGATCAACGGATAAAGAATATCTATGGTGATGAGTTTGGTTTGACGGTAGACTGCGAACCCCAGCGAAAGACTCTGGTGCAGCTCAAATTACCGGCAAGTGAAGAGCTGAAGAATGATTCGTGCATTAATCATTGACGATGAACAACATGCTCGGGAAGAGCTTGAACTCCTAGTCGAAGAGACGGGAGCTTTTGAGGTTCTCGGCAGCTGTACCAATGCGATTGATGCACTGCGCCGAATTCGTACGGAGAAGCCGGAACTGTTATTTCTGGATATCCAAATGCCGGCACTCAATGGTTTTGAGCTTTTGGCAATGATCGAAGACGAATTAATGCCGCATGTGGTTTTTGTGACAGCTTACGATGAACATGCCCTGAAAGCATTTGAAGAAAAAACTCTCGATTATCTGTTGAAGCCGGTCTCTCCAGAACGTTTGTTGAAAACGGTCAACAAGGTCAGAGAAACGATCCGCCGTGGTGAACCACCACGCTATCAAGTGGAGCCTTTGCGTCACATTCCCTGCCAGTTTGCCAATCGGGTTAAACTGATTCCTGCAGCTGATGTTGAATATGTTTTCTCCGATTTGGCTGGAATTCACCTCGTCACGTCCGAAGGGCAATTTTTTACCGAGTTGACTCTGAAGGTTCTAGAGGAACGGACTCCACTGCTGCGTTGTCAACGGCAGTATTTAATCAATCCAGATATGATTGATGAAATCAAGTTGCTGGACAATGGCTCAGCTGAAATTAAAACCCAACTGGATCATGTTTTGCCGGTCAGTCGTCGATATTTGCGGCAACTGAAAATTCGCTTGAAACTTTGATGATTTTACCACTTAATCGCTCCATATGACCGCTGACTCACTCCTGCCTTGGTATGTTTCATAACCTTGGTTTATTTTACCAGACTGGTAGTGGAAATTTATGACAATTTCTCTATTGACAGTGTGCCGTGAACTGGGGTGATATCTTAAAACTGTAACCGGAAAGGTTATCTCTATCAGGTTGCCCCGTAATCTAATCTATCTTGAGTGGAGGAAAGAATGAAAAAATCTGTATTTCGTATGACAGTTTGTCTGTTGGCAGTTTTCTCACTGCTGATGGTCGGAACCTTTGCCCCCCAGGCAGAGGCTGCACCTAAGTACCGCTGGAAATTGGCTATGACCTGGCCAACCAACTTCCCGGTTTTCGGTGATGCTGTTGTTAAAATGGCTGACATGGTTAAAGAAATGTCGAATGGTGAAATGGAAATTCGTATCGATTCCAAAAACAAGCACAAAGCTCCACTTGGAATCCTTGATATGGTGAAACTGGGTCAGTATGAAATGGGTCATTCCGCATCTTATTATTGGAAAGGCAAGGATCGAAATACTCTGTTTTTCACCACCATGCCTTTCGGTATGATCGCCCCTGAGCAGTATGCCTGGTTCTACTATGGCGGTGGTATGGAGTTGATGAAAGAAGTTTATGACAAGCACGGTGTTTATTCCTACCCCGGCGGTAACACCAGTAACCAGATGGGTGGTTGGTTCCAGAAAGAGATCAAGAGTCTGGACGATTTTAAAGGTCTGAAAATGCGGATCCCCGGTTTTGCCGGTGAAGTTCTATCCAAGCTTGGTGTTGTTGTCACTAATATCCCGGCCGGTGAGCTTTATACTGCGCTTGACCGTGGTACCATTGATGCTCTGGAATGGGTTGGCCCTTCTCTTGACCTGAA
>JAYEME010000136.1:23404-34736 GCA_034717915.1 Thermodesulfobacteriota bacterium | reverse complement strand
CATCAGACTCAGAGAACGAGAGTTATTGGCAGCGCATCGTTTTTTTACCATCCTCAAAGAGAACCTCGATTTTCTGTGCGCCAATGATGCGCTGTACGATACCAAGACCGAAAACAGGATGATCGATGAGTCCATTAAGTTTGTAACTATCTGTCATGGAATAAGTTTTTGCTTTTGAGCTGTCCATATCTGGCTGCAGGGCTTCCCATTCTTTGCGATCGGCATCTTTGGGTTTGGCGGTTTGTCGTGCGGCAGTTTTTTTGGGTACGGTGGGTGGTTTGTATTTGTGCTGGCGAGAGCATGTTTGGCATTCTACTTTTCCGGGCTTCTCTTTGTCGATAGTGATTATGATGTGAGCAGTATTTTTGCGGCATTTTGTACAGCGACCTTCAATTGGGTCACCTATCGACACTGTGGGGCTTTGCATAAAGCTACTCCCTTGTTTGGGTTCAGCCAAGATACGGCCAATAAAAACCAGGGAAAGTACCGGAATTTACAGGGCTGGCTTGACAAGTGATATGTCATCTTCAACGACCTTAGATGATTTCATTGCAAGAACGTCATCTCCGGAGATCGTGAAGAGTGATGGTCGTGTTAAGAAGATTTGTGCTGGTGTGTTCTTCCACAATACACGTTTTCCGGAATAAAAGATATTTTTGAATTTTCGATTGGCATAAAAAGCCCCGTCTCTCAGTGAGCCGGGGCTTTTTATGGACTAAATGTTCAGATCCTTATTATTCGTCAGCTTCACTAACCTTCCATGCTTCCCAGACCTTGCCAACAAGGTCAATCCCCGGTTTCAGGGTTGTTTTTCCTGGTTTCCACCCAGAAGGTGTCGCTTCGGCACCCTTGGTGTTGCGGACCAGCTGGAAGGCTTGAAGTTGGCGCAAGGTCTCATTGACATTACGACCAACTGGGGGAGTCAACACTTCGTATCCCTGAATGATGCCGTCAGGGTCGATAATGAAGCGGCCACGATTCTCAACTTTAGCAGCTTCATCGAATACGCCGAAGAGCTTGCCTATGTCTCCGCCGGCATCCGATAACATCGGAAAGGGAACACCACCGTCTACCATTTTGGAGAGCTCTTGATCATTCCAGATTTTATGGGTGAACATACTGTCGATACTGACCGACAATAATTCAACGCCTAGTTCTTGAAATTTGGGGTATTTCTCGGCAACTGCCGAGAGCTCGGTCGATCAAACAAAGGTGAAATCACCTGGATAGAAACAGAGGACAACCCATTTCCCCAGATAATCTGAAAGTTTTACATCATTAACAAAAGCCCCTTGATGGTACCCGGGAGCTGTAAAATCAGGTGCTTTTTGTCCTACATGAACCATAGTTCGCTCCTTTTTGATTGCAGTTGATAGCTCATTTTCCTGAGCTTCTGGCACTTCCTCCGTGACAACAGCAGCGGCTGCCGTTGGTCTAACACAGCCTGCGCCTTGATCTTCTCCCATACTGTCTCCTTTCTCCAGTTAAATATGACGTTTTTTATACTGTATCTAGGCACATTGGGAAAATCAATACGATCATAGGATTAAATTTATTTTTTGAATGATTGGAGTCGATAATAATTGATAAGACCATTTGTTGAGCTGTCGTGGCTGCTGATCGTTTGCTGCTCTGGAGTGAGTTCCGGCAGGATTTTTTTTGCCAGTTGTTTGCCCAATTCCACACCCCACTGGTCAAAAGAATTGATATTCCAGATTGCCCCTTGAGTAAAAATTTTATGCTCATAAAAAGCAATCAGTGTACCAAGGGTGCGTGGCGTGAGTTTCTGGAAGAGAAAGGAACTGCTGGGACGATTACCTGGGAAAACTTTGTGTGGAAGCAGATCTTCAATCTGTTGCGGACTGAGTCCTTCAGTTTTAAGCTCAGCATGGGCTTCTTCCGCAGTTTTCCCTTGCATCAACGCTTCTGGTTGGGCAAAAAAATTGGAGAGGAGGATTTTCTGATGTTCTCCGAGGGGATTCTGGCTTTCAATCGGGGCAAGAAAGTCGCAAGGGATCAGTTTTGTCCCCTGATGCAGCAGTTGGTAAAAAGCATGTTGGCCGTTGGTACCCGGTTCTCCCCAGATGATTGGTCCGGTAGAGTAATCAATCTGCTTTCCAGAAACGGTTACTCTTTTGCCACTACTTTCCATATCACTTTGCTGAAAATAGGCAGGGAAACGGTGTAGATATTGGTCGTAAGGGAGAATGGCATGAGATTCCGCACCAAAAAAATTATTGTACCAGATGCCGAGCATTCCCATGATGACGGGGATATTTTTATCGAAAGTTGTGGTGCGGAAATGTTCATCAACCTGATGTGCTCCGGCGAGGAGTTCTTCAAAACGATCCATACCGATATAGAGAGCAATGGATAATCCGATTGCGGACCATAGTGAATAGCGTCCCCCAACCCACTCCCAGAATTCAAACATATTGTCTGGATTGATCCCGAATTGACTCACCAACTCAAGGTTGGTGGATAGCGCAACAAAATGACGAGCTACCGCATTCTTGTCAGTAATCTGACTGACCAACCATTGCTTTGCTGAATGTGCATTGGTCATGGTTTCCTGGGTGGTAAAGGTTTTTGAGGCAATCAGGAAAAGAGTCGTTTCGGGGTTGAGGTGACGCAGGGTTTCTGTGAGGTGGGTTGCATCCACATTGGAAACAAAATGAACATTTAATCTTTCGTGCCCATAAGGTTTGAGTGTTTCAGTGACCATCAACGGACCGAGATCAGAGCCACCGATGCCAATATTGACAATGTCGCTGATTGGTTGTCCGGTTGCTCCAAGCCAGTGCCCATCACGGACTTGTTCACAAAATGTCCCCATTTTTTTCAGAACCGCGTTGACCTGCGGCATAATATCCTGACCATCGACGAGAATTGGGCGATTACTGCGATTGCGTAAGGCAATATGGAGAGCAGGGCGTTGCTCGGTCAAATTGATTTTTTCTCCGGCAAACATTTTATCGATTTTTTCTTGTAGACCGGTTTGTTCAGCCAATTCTAGCAGGAGTTTCAGGGAGTCCTTAGTGATACGGTGTTTAGAAAAGTCAAAGAGGATGTCATCAAATTTCAGAGAAAACTTGTCAAAGCGTTGCGGATCTTCGGCAAACAGGTCACGCAGGTGTAGTTCTGCAATGTTCTGATGATGCGTCTGGAGGTTTTTCCAGGCGGGGAGTTGAGTTAGTTCAGACATGGGATCCCTCAGAATGGTGTTAATTCACGTAGTAAAAAACTCAGTCAAGATCAAGGTCGCGGGGTTGCGTCACACAGGAAGAGCAACCTGAAACCTTGAACCTGAAACCTTGAACCTTGTTCCTTGACCCTATTTCTTGCTCGCCATGATGGCATCATACGATTCATTGATCTCCGCCAGTCGGTCATTGGCAAATTTGATGAATTCGGGTGGCAAGCCCTTTCCTTCAATTTTATCAGGGTGAAACTCGGTTGCTTTTTGACGATAGGCTTTTTTAATTTCAGCCGTTGTCGCTGTATTGGAAACCTCAAGGTTTTCGTAATGTTTGTTCAGACTCACCGTTGATGAATGGAGGCCGACATAACGACTGCGTAAAGATTGGTAGACACTTTCATGTAACCCGAATGCCGTTTTAGCCTCCAGTAACATTGTCTCTTCCTGAGGGTGCATTTCACCATCTGCCATCGCAACCTGAAACAGAAAGGTCATCATGAAATTGCACATTTGTTGATCCTGACGAAAAATATCGCCGAACTGCTGGGCATAATCGGCAAAAGATTCAGGTCTGTCTTTCGCCTGATTAAAAACATTGAAGGCATAAGTACGGGTTTGTTTGTCCAGCCCTAAAGCCTCTTTGGAAATTTTTTCAATCGCAGCAATCTCATCGGGGCAGACCCGACCATCGGCTTTGGCAAGTTTGCCAACCATAGAAAAGGCCGCCGTAAAAAAGATCGCCTGCCGTTGTTGCGATTGATTGTAACCGATTCTTCCCGCTGAGGGATTTTTGGAACCTCCCATGCTGGAACCGATGGCAGCGCCCATAATAGCTCCGAACGGCCCCGCAATCATTGCACCTAGTCCCCCGCCAATAATTCCTGATAACCAACCCATAACTTATTATCCTTTTCAGCAAAATTTATTTAATTCATGCTAGAGTGAAACGAGATAGCCATAATGAGTGATGTTCATGGTGGCTGCAAGGGTTTTATCAAGTCATCCCTTTTATTTAATCTGTTCCAACTTTGAAGGAGTTCGTTCTTGGAAGCCTCTTTTATCCGGCGTTTTTGGGTGACAATCAGTTCTGCCGTGGTCAGTTTTTATGCCAGCTTTCTGAATCGATTTCAAGTTGTTGGCGCAGAAAATATTCCTGCCAATGGCGGAGTTCTTCTCGCGGCAAACCATATTTCCGGGTACGATACGGTCTTTATTCCGGCAGCGGTTCTCAAAAAACATCCCTGGCAGATGACCTGGGCTCCGGCCAAGGAAGAACTGTTCAAAAATCCTCTGATCGGAGCAATTTATCGTTCATGGGGTGCTTTTCCGGTCAAGCGGGGGCGCGACATTCGGGCAGGAAAGCATTTAGGTGATTTACTGCAAACGCAAAAAGTGATGCTTTTCCCCGAAGGAACCCGGCATAAAGATGGAAAACTGGGGTCGGGAAATCGTGGGGTCGGAAAATTGATTTATGAACATCGACCGGTGGTGATTCCGACAACCCTTTCCGGGATTAACCACTGGAAGTTTTTGAAATTTGGGCAACGGGGAGGTATCTGCTTTGGTTCACCCATCGATTTTTCAGACCTTTTTGAGTTGGAGGATAAAAAGGAGACTCACATTCTGATTGTTGAGCGGGTTATGTCTGCCATCGCTTCAGAGCTCACATCTGCTTGATAACGACTTTTTTCAGATTCTTTCTCTCCACCTATAATTTGTTGACAAATAGCTGATTTTCTTGACCTTGCTGCCACTAGAAGGTTCCAAATGCTTTTATCGTTCTAAGTTGTTAATAAACAAAAGAAAATATTGTTTCGTGGGTTGATATTTATATGGAACTCAGCTACTCTTATAAGCGTAATGTTGATTGTCAGAAGGGAGGTCAAGATATGGGATACTTCAGGCAGAAGAGGCAAATCAATGTTGTTTATAAAAATGGTGTCAAAGATCATCTCAGTCCTGCTTTGCTGACGACCTTAATTAATTCAAAGCAGATTGAGCAATTTGAGCGATCAAGTGGATGGGTCACGGTTGGTATTGATTCAGTACGGGGTGCTGGAAAATCCTCTTTTACAGGAGCGGAGCGGAGAGCTGGTTAATTTTTCCTTATACTATTAAAGATACCTGTTTAGATAAAAGTTGAGCCGATTTCTATAAAAATCGGCTCAACTTTTATCTAAATGACTCTTGCGGGAAAAACATTTTGACCGCCCTTAACTTTCCTGATATTAAAGTACATTCTTGATGTTTTATTGTTTATGAATGCCGACACTCACAACTAGGTTCTGTGATTTTTCGGCTTTTCTTAGGAGGAAGAGAACTGTTATGGCTCTGGTAGTACAGAAATATGGTGGTACATCAGTGGGTTCTGTAGAACGGATCCGCAATGTTGCCAACCGGGTTGCCAAAACCTTTGACGAGGGCAACGAGGTTGTTGTTATTGTTTCGGCTATGTCAGGGGAAACAAACCGCTTGGTAGCTCTGGCTGCCGAAATTACCGAATTTCCAAGTGAACGTGAATATGATGTTCTGGTCTCGACTGGCGAACAGGTGACGATTGCATTGTTGTCGATGTGCCTGCAATCGATGGGTTACAATGCGAGAAGTTATCTTGGTTCACAAATTCCTATGCTCACCGATAAGGCTCATGCCAGAGCACGAATCAAGACTATTGCAGATGAAAATATTCGCGGTGATTTGAAAAAAGGGACAATTGTTATTGTTGCCGGCTTCCAGGGAACCGATGGTGATGGCAATATTACCACTCTTGGTCGCGGTGGTTCCGATACTTCAGCCGTTGCTGTCGCCGCCGCCTTGAAGGCAGATGTTTGTGAAATATATACCGATGTCGACGGGGTTTACACCACCGACCCGAGGATGGTTCCCGAGGCACAAAAGATTGACAAAATATCCTATGATGAAATGCTTGAAATGGCATCTCTCGGGGCGAAAGTTCTGCAAATTCGTAGTGTTGAGTTCGCTAAAAAATATAACGTTGTCATTCACGTACGTTCCAGTTTTCATGATGGGCAAGGTACGCTGGTAATGAAGGAGGATCAGGAGATGGAAGCTGTACTGGTTTCAGGTGTGGCGTTTAACAAAGATGAAGCAAAAATCAGTATTTTTGGGGTGCCGGATCAGCCGGGTGTTTCCGCACAAATATTTACGCCGCTGAGTGACAACAATATCACGGTTGACATGATTATCCAGAATATTTCACACCAAGGTGCAACCGATATGACCTTTACCGTACCTAAAGGGGATTGTAAGAAAGCTGTTCAGATTGTTGAAAAGGTTGCCGAAAAAATCAATGCGCGTGGTATCAGTCACGACATGGAGATATCTAAAGTATCAATTATCGGGGTGGGGATGCGTTCTCATGCCGGCGTAGC
The DNA here is from genome assembly GCA_034717915.1 of Thermodesulfobacteriota bacterium. Lineage (GTDB taxonomy): Bacteria > Desulfobacterota > Desulfuromonadia > Desulfuromonadales > Geopsychrobacteraceae > Desulfuromusa. Next base: position 28,145 of record JAYEME010000136.1, on the reverse strand, counting down.
AAGTACGATGTTTGAGGCTTTGTCGGAGGAGGGGATCAATATCCAGATGATTTCAACCAGTGAAATCAAGGTGTCCTGTGTGGTTAATGCAAAATATACTGAGCTGGCGGTACGAGTATTACACAAGGCATTTGGATTGGATCTGCCGGAGATTGATGAAAGTTAAATTATATGATGCTTTCGCAAAAACCCATGGGATGACGTCGCAAAAAGACTTTTTGCGACGTCATCAAAATATGTTTGAGCTGGAGCCATCGATAGATGGTTCCAGACTACCAACTTCCCCCTGGTTTGGTAATGGGGTGTTGATACTTTTTCTTGTTGTCTATTGTTTTGCCAAAGAAATAGATTCCCACAATGATGGCAGCCACAACGACAAGTAAAATAATCAGTTTGAAGATATCTTTAGTCATCTTTTCTACATCCAGTGCGTTTTCTTTTTCTTTCGACCCCCCATAGCAAAAAGTTTAATAAATAACAGGTTTTTTCTTAGCACCCCTGACTGAAGTCAAGGGTGCTGTTTTATCTAGGAGCCTGTCGGCCTTTCCATGAATCTACTGCGAAAACGTCTGCTCGGTTCATATTTTCGATCTTTTTCGACAAATAGCTATGGCTATTCGCTCTCAAACGATCGAAAATCTGTTCTCGACCAGCCGATTTCTCGCTACGATCCGGAAAGTCCGACAGGCTCCTAGGACAATCTATCTCTCTGCCAGAATTCGCAACATCCTCCGGAGTGGTTCTGCCGCTCCCCAGAGCAGCTGATCGCCACAGGTGAAGACCGAGAGATACTCTGGGCCCATGTGCATTTTACGCACCCGGCCGACCGGAATTGTCAGAGTTCCAGAGACGGCAGCAGGAGTCAACTGTTCCAGAGTCTCTGCTTTTTTATTCGGTACCAACTGAACCCATTGATTACTGTTACTGATCAGAGCTTCAATCTCCTCAATCGGTAGATCTTTTTTCAGTTTGATCGTCAGGGCTTGACTGTGGCAGCGCATTGAACCGATCCGAACACAGATTCCATCAATTGGTGTTGGCGTTTGATTGCCAAGAATTTTGTTGGTTTCAGCAACCCCTTTCCATTCTTCACGACTCTGACCATCTTCCACTTCGCGATCGATCCAGGGGAGGACGCTGCCGGCCAAAGGAAAGCCAAATTCAGCTTTGGGGAACTCATCGCTACGCAGCATTGCCGTCACCTTACGGTCGATTTCAAGAATGGCAGAACCTGGGCTTTGTAACTCTTCAGCAACACAACTCTCCAGAGTTCCCATTTGTGTCAACAGCTCACGCATATTGGGGGCACCGGCGCCGGAGGCCGCTTGATAGGTCATTGAGCTGACCCATTCAACCAAGTCGGCGTTGAACAGCCCGCCAATGGCCATCAACATCAAACTGACAGTGCAATTGCCGCCGATAAAGTCTTTACAACCGTTCTTTAATGCCCCATCGATGACATCACGGTTGATCGGATCTAGAATAATGACCGCATTATCGTCCATCCGCAGCGTAGAGGCAGCATCGATCCAGTAGCCATCCCAACCACTAGCGCGGAGTTTGGGATGAACAGCTTTGGTATAGTCGCCGCCTTGACAGGTTATAATGACATCCTGCTCAGCGAGTTTGGTAATGTCATTGGCATCTTCCAGTGTGCCCGCTCCTTGTCCAAAATCAGGAGCTGACTGACCGGCCTGGGAGGTTGAGAAAAATACCGGTTTGACTCCGGCAAGGTCGTCTTCTTCAAGCATCCGTTGCATCAGCACGGAACCAACCATGCCACGCCAACCAACTAATCCAACTTTCATAATGTTCTCCATGTTGACGGGTGAATAAAAAATACTTATGCTTCAATTGGTTAGATAAATTAATCTGACCAGATTTAGCAGGGGATCATAGCAGCAATGGATTGAAAGTGGTAATATTTTTTGCGCTAACTGTAATGATGGTGTAAAAAAAATGAGATTACTCAGCCCACAAATTTAAAAGGTATCTATGTCTGATTTTGAACCGCTTCTCCCTTTGGGAAAAACCACCGCCTACAAAGCCGAGTACGACCCGCAATTGCTCTGCCCGTTTCCACGTCAGATCAAGCGGGATGTGATCGGCATAACTGGAAATCTCCCTTTTGCCGGGTACGATATCTGGAATGCTTTTGAGCTTTCGTGGCTCAATCAGAAAGGGAAGCCGGTTGTTGCTATGGGGGAGTTTCATATCCCCTGTGAATCTCCCAATCTGATTGAATCAAAATCGTTCAAGCTCTACCTGAATTCATTCAATCAGACCCGTTTTTCTGACTTCGAACAAGTTGAGAAACAGATCATCGAGGATTTATCCCGGACAGCTGGGATCAAAGTTCGGGTACGGTTGCTGGACAGCGATCAATTTATTACCGAGCAGCTCCAGAGCTTTCCCGGGCAGTGCATTGATGATCTTGATATCAGCATCGATGAGTATTCTCTCGACCCCTCTTTGCTGGAAAACTCGACAGATCCACAACAACAGGTTGAAGAGGAATTGCACAGTCATCTTTTAAAGAGCAACTGTCTAGTGACCAACCAGCCCGATTGGGGCAGTGTGCTGATCCGTTATCATGGCAGTAAAATTGATCCAGAAGCCTTATTGCGCTATCTGATTTCATTTCGGCAACATAATGAATTTCACGAACAGTGTGTCGAGCGGATTTTTGTCGATCTGGTGCGCTACTGCCAACCTGAAAAACTGACGGTTTATGCCCGTTACACCCGCCGCGGTGGTTTGGATATTAACCCGTTCCGTTCCAATTTTGAAACTCACATAGCTAACTTACGTCTGGCACGACAATAAAGGTAACTAAGGGTCAATCGATCAGCCACTGCTGGGAGTACTGGAGGCTGAACTTCAAGGGTCGGCGGGAAAACGGTTTGGTGTTTTCGATCTCTTGCCGATCGAGGCGGAGTACTTCCCTTCAATCCCTGTTGGTCATACCCCATTGTGGGAACCTGAAAACTTCAGAAAGCAATTTGGCTTTAAGCAACTTACGATCAAAGATGATGGTGCAAATCCGACCTCATCATTTAAGGAGAGGGCCTCTTATCTGGTTTCCGCCTTGGCGAAAAAAATTCAGATACAAAATATCGCACTGGCTTCAACGGGAAATGGTTTAAAAGAGAGTGAGGCTGCACAGTTAGGCATCAAAATGCTGGAAACATTCATCACTTCAGTTGATGATATATTATAAAAAGGATTGCGTTGTGATCGATTTAGCTTTGCACCCGGAAACATTAGAAAAAAATATCGCCTATTGTCGAGAAAAAGGGATAACCCTGCCCACCTTTGAGATGATGAAGAACCCGGAAAAGGTACCGGAAAAGATTCAGAATCGGCTGAAAAATACCGGCTTATGGGATGTTGACTCGGCCAACCTCTATCGAATTACCTGGCAAAATCAACCGCAGGAATCGGGAGGGCTCTTTGGTGGGGTCAACCATTTTTTGTTGCCACCGGAACTGACTGGCTGCAAAGCGACCATTATTATGCTGGCGGGCCGCTGGTTTCCAACCGGAGCCCACAAGGTCGGTGCAACCTATGGTTGTCTGGCTCCCGGACTGGTGACGGGTCAGTTCGATCCACAGAAGACCAAGGCGGTCTGGCCCTCTACCGGCAATTATTGTCGTGGTGGAGCCTATGTCTCAGCCCTGTTGGCCTGTAATGCGATTGCTATTTTACCCGAAGAGATGTCCAAGGAGCGTTTTGAGTGGCTGAATACAATTGCCGGGGAGGTCATCGCAACACCGGGTTGTGAATCGAATGTTAAAGAAATTTTTGACAAATGTTGGGAATTGAGAAAGTCGGGTGAGGATTTAAAAATTTTCAACCAGTTTGATGAGATGGGCAATCCCATGTGGCACTACGCTGTGACCGGTCAGGCGATTGAAACTTTACTGGAGCAGTATCTGACCGATGGCAAACGGTTCGCTGGCTATGTTTCCTCTTCCGGGTCGGGTGGAACCCTGGCCGCTGGATACCACCTGAAACAGAAATATCCACGCTCCCAAATCGTTGCTGCAGAAGCGTTGCAATGCGCAACTCTCCTCTACAATGGATTTGGTGGGCACCGGATTGAAGGAATTGGCGACAAACATGTTCCCTGGGTTCACAACTGTAAAGAGACCGATTTTGTCGTTGCGGTCGATGATGAAGTTCCGATGCGAGCTCTGCGGCTCTTCAATGAATTGGTGGGGAGAAAAGCGCTGATCAAGAATGGTATTGATGCCAATTTAGCTGGCCAGTTGGATCTTCTGGGGATCTCCGGTATCGGCAATATGGTCGCAGCAATTAAATACGCAAAATATAACGAGCTGACCGAAGATGATTATGTCGTTTCTATCGCGACCGATTCCATGCAGCTTTACGAATCCAGACTGGGTGAGCTTGAGCAGGAAAGGGGTGTCTATACGGAGGCTGATGCCCAAAGAGATATTGAGTTGATCAGTTCTATCGGGATCGATCACACCAAAGAACTTTCCTATTACGATAAAAAAACCGTTCATAACCTGAAATATTACACCTGGATTGAGCAACAGGGGAGAGATGTTCAGGAATTAAATGATCAATGGTACGACCATGATAACTACTGGTGCTCCATGTTTGACCAGGTTGAAGCCATTGATGAATTAATCACTGACTTTAATAAGCGGGTTGGATTGCTGTAGGGGTTAGTCCTGTAGAGGTGCTATCCCTTCTTCCTCCGGGAGGGGGG
>JAYEME010000136.1:21473-23304 GCA_034717915.1 Thermodesulfobacteriota bacterium | reverse complement strand
TCCCGATAGGCACGCCGATCATCATGTTGCTGAACTGATCGAGCCAGTCGGGAGATGGCATTGCGATCAATCTCCGGAGCCAATTCAACCATTTCATCAAAGGCTTGGGTAAAGCTATTATCATCACAGAGGCGATCGCGCAATTTTTCCAGCTGATGGAATTGTTTCTTTTCCCCGCGTGCAACCTGATCGAGATTCATTAATTGACGGAGTAAATCCTCCAGAGCATCCTCTGATTTACGTAACATCCCCGCCAAATGTTTCAACTGGCGTCGCTGGGAGCTGCGCCCTTTGGTCGCACGAGCCAACTCAGCTTCCCGAGCGATATCAACAGGAAGGTCAATTTGAGAATACTGCTTATCGGTTAATCCAACCAGTTGTTCCGCTGTTTGTTCAATCTGTTTTGCCTGCTGTTTTTTTTTGGTTCGACTCAGAGGCAAATCATCTTCTATAAATTCATCCATGGACAGCTATCTCCTGAAAAAGTTTTCTTAAAACTACCCTGTGCAGAAGATAATGGTCAATTGTGAAAATATCTACCTCTCTGCTTTGGTCACAGCAAGTTTTTTGCTATGATCCATAAGACGAACAATTGGGAGGAAAGAAATGGAATATGGAATTACCCGCGAGCACTCGTTGGAACTACTTAATCAATATCTGGATCATCCCAATCTGATTAAGCACTCTCTTGCCAGTGAAGCGGTCATGCGTGCCTTGGCTCGCCATTTTTCTGCAGATGAAGACCTCTGGGGTTTGACCGGGTTGTTGCATGACCTTGATGCCGAATTAACTCAGGATGACCTGTCCCGGCATACCCATGAAACTGTCCGTATCCTTCGTGATGAAGGGGTTGCCGAGGAGATTATTGAGGCAATTCGGATGCACAATGAGCATGCTCATGCTGATAAACGCAGTGAGCTATTCCATCATGCTCTGGCTGCTGGAGAAACCATCACCGGACTGGTCACTGCGACTGCGCTGGTTTATCCAGATAAAAAACTGGGGAGTGTGAAACCAAAATCGGTGCGCAAAAGATACAAAGAAAAATTGTTTGCAGCTGGAGCCAATCGGGAAATCATTGCTGAATGTGAGTTGATTGGCTTAGCCATACCAGATTTTTGCGACCTCTGTTTGGAGGCAATGCAGGGAATTTCTGATGATCTTGGACTCTAAAGATGAATAACAAAGAATTGACCCGATTACTTCAATCGCTGACTGATGGTCAGATCAGTATTGAAGATGGCGTTGAACGGCTGAAACAACTTCCGTTTGAAGATCTTGGTATCGCCCAGATTGACCACCATCGTGAATTACGCCAGGGAGTTCCTGAAGTTGTCCTCGGCGAAAGTAAAAGCTTGGAACAGCTGAGAACGATCCTTTCGGCTATGGCAAAACAGGATCGCAACATTCTTGTCACCCGTCTGGATGGAGAAAAAGGGACCGCATTGTGCAATCAGTTTCCGGAGGGGGAATATGATGTCGATGGCCGAACCTTCTGCTTGGTACAACAAAAAATCGAGATCAGCGGGAGGGGTAAGATTCTGGTTATTTGTGCCGGAACCTCAGACCTTCCTGTTGCCAAAGAGGCAGTTATTACCGCAAGGATGCTCGGTAATGAAGTTGAAGAATTGATAGATGTCGGGGTCGCCGGAATTCATCGATTGCTGGCGCGGCAGGATCTGCTTCGAGAAGCTGCCGTTCTGATTGTTATTGCCGGAATGGAAGGGGCACTCCCTTCTGTTGTGGGCGGGTTGGTCGCTACGCCGGTGATTGCGGTTCCAACCTCGGTCGGTTACGGTGCTGCTTTTGGCGGAATTGCCGCCCTGCTCGG
>JAYEME010000136.1:0-21373 GCA_034717915.1 Thermodesulfobacteriota bacterium | reverse complement strand
TTGTTATTGCCGGAATGGAAGGGGCACTCCCTTCTGTTGTGGGCGGGTTGGTCGCTACGCCGGTGATTGCGGTTCCAACCTCGGTCGGTTACGGTGCTGCTTTTGGCGGAATTGCCGCCCTGCTCGGAATGCTTAATTCTTGCGCCAGTGGGGTCACGGTCGTCAATATTGACAACGGTTTCGGAGCTGCATTTGCGGCTAACCGGATTAATAGAAGACAGGAACAAGGATAAAGGTTCAAGGTAAAGACTTTGAATTTTCTTTTTCCTTGAACCTTTATCCTTGAACCTTGTACCTGTCTTCTCCCATAAGGATCTTTATGAAAACTCTCTACCTCGATACCTTTTCCGGGATCTCCGGTGATATGTTTCTTGGTTTATTAATCGATCTTGGGGTCAAGCAACAGCAACTGGAGCAAGAGTTGGCGAAACTGCCAATTTCCGGTTACAAACTTGCGGTCGGGCGTGAACAGCGTCATGGTATCGAAGGGTGTCGGGTTCAGGTTCATTGTGAAGAAACTCACCACCACCGAGGTTGGAGTACGATTGATAAGATGCTGACGGAGAGTTCTTTGCAACAGTCGGTTAAGCAAACCGCCCGGAAGTTCTTTCGCCGTTTGGGTGAAGCAGAAGCCAAGGTGCATGGAATTGATATTGACCAGGTTCATTTTCATGAGGTTGGAGCTATTGATGCGATTGTTGACCTGGTCGGGACTGCAATCGGTTTAAATTTGCTTGGAGTCGATAAGCTGCTTTGCTCTTCTCTACCGTTATCCCGCGGTATGAGCCAATGCGCTCATGGTGCCCTCCCCCTTCCGGCACCGGCAACGCTGGAGATTCTGCAAGGGATTCCTGTCTATGACAGTGATAGCGATAAAGAGCTGGTCACTCCCACCGGGGCAACCATTGTTGCAGAGCTGGCAGAGTTCAGTGCGTTTCCAACCCAATCTTTGGGGAAAGCCGGGTATGGGGTCGGGGGCTGGAAGCTGGAAGATCGTCCCAACCTGCTGCGCGGTATCCTCTATCACAAATCCACAGTAGCCCGTGACAATGAGCAGGTTCAGTTACTGGAAAGCCATATTGATGACAGTACCCCGGAGCAACTCGGCAATCTGCTGGAATTATTGTTTTCAGCCGGAGCGTTGGATGCAGGCTATATCCCGCTACAGATGAAGAAAAACCGCCCCGGAAACCTGTTAACGGTGGTCAGCCGCCCTGAACAGGCGGAAGAGTTGGCAACCCTGATTATGCGTGAAAGTAGTGCCATCGGTGTACGCAGCAACCGTTGTGACCGTTACCGACTCAATCGTCGTAGTGCCAGCGTAAAAACAGCGCTGGGTTCAGCCAGAGTTAAGCTGATTTTTGACGGTGAGCAGTTTTTGCGATTGACCCCTGAGTATGATGATTGCCGCGAACTGGCTCGGCATAGTGGGCAACCACTACAACAAATTTACCGACTCGTGGAAAATGCCGCGTATAAACAGATTGATTTGACGGATATGGAGAAATTTGATGACTGAGAACAATTCGCTGGAACAATGGGGTTTTCGTAAACTGGTGCTGTTTTTCTCCAGTAATGGTGGCCTTGGTTATGCTCCCATCGCCCCGGGAACCTTCGGTACACTGGCAGGCATCCCCGCTTTTTACTATCTGTCCAGTTTCTCCTGGCCTCTGCAACTGCTCACCCTGGTTGCCATCCTATTTCTAAGTTTCTGGGTTTGTGATGTTGCAGGAAAGTATTACGGTGAAGCCGATGATGGTCGAATCGTCATTGATGAGCTGATCGGTTACCTGATCGCTACTGCTTTTCTCCCTTTCTCCTGGACAACAGCAATTCTTGGATTTATCTGGTTCCGTATTTTTGACATCATCAAACCACCACCAGCCAGTTGGTTTGATCGGGAGATGAAAAACGGTCTCGGGGTCACACTAGATGATGTTATGGCCGGTATTTACGCTGCCATTCTCCTGCGCATCTGCCTGGCTCTGTTTTTGTAAACAGTAAAGAAAGATAGTATGAAATACGCAGAGGTTGCAGAAAATGTTAAACGATTACTGGATAACCTTCCAGCTGAGGAGGAGTTTATCAGTGAACTGTTGCTGGCGTATAGCACACCTAAAGTGACGATAGCACGACTCAAATCAGGTTGGCTCAACTCAACCTTACTGTGACCGACGACAGAGTCCTGCTGAAAAACAGAGCCTGGTTCAAGTCGGTGGTGGGTGATCTGTTTGCTGCTATTGAGGAAAAAATAGTGGCGCAGCTTTGTGATCCCGATAAAATGCCTGACGGACTCCGTGAAGCGCACCACCAGCTTGATCTTGCCGTTAACCGCCCTTATCGAGGTAAACCCGTTGCCTCCGATGAAGAACGTTTGGAGAGTTTGTTTAAGTTGGATGAAAAGATGACAGCGAAGGAAAAGTCTGCCCCATGACAGAATCCAACCGCATAGAATACAAACGACAACTCACCGATAACCTAGAAAAAGAGGTCGTTGCGTTTCTGAACTATCGGGATGGCGGGGTCATCTATCTTGGTATTGCTGCCAACGGAAACGCGGTGGGTCTTGAGGATTGTGATGCTGTTCAACTGGCGGTCAAGGATCGCCTCAAGAACAATATCCAACCTTCCATCATGGGCCTGTTCGATCTCATCCATGAAGACCACGACAGCAAGGATATCCTCCGCATCACCATCGCAGGCGGGCTGGAAAAACCTTATTACCTAAAAAAATACGGCATGACCGAAAAAGGGTGCTTTGTGCGCATTGGCAGTGCTGCCGAGCCGATGGAGCAGGAGATGATTGAGTCGCTCTACGGCAGGCGGGTTCGCAATACGATTGGCCGTATGCCGTCCACCCGCCTTGATCTGACCTTTGAACAACTCAAAATTTATTACGAGGCCAGAGATCTCCATCTGAATGCGGCCTTCATGCAAAATCTTGAACTGTTAACACCAGAGGGCAAACCCAATTATGCCGCATACTTGCTTGCTGATGAAAATGGGGTGTCGATTCAGATCGCAAAATATGCCGATACCACACGGGTCGAGCTGATCGAAAACCGCGACTATGGCCGTTGTTCACTCGTGAAGGCAGTTAAAGGGGTCCTCGAACGAATGGATGTGGAAAACACCATCTATACCAAAATAGGCTATCCGTTACGGGAAGAGCGGGAGATGATTCACGGACGAGCCATGCGTGAGGCGGTGATTAACGCCATTGTCCATAACGATTATTCCAACGGGGCCTGCCCCAAATTCGAATTCTTTTCCGACCGGCTCGAAATTACCTCAGCAGGCGGCTTGCCTTACGGTGTAAGTGAAGAGGATTTTTTCAACGGTTACTCATCGCCCCGCAACAAAGAGATTATGCGTGTTTTCCGCGATCTGGAAATTGTCGAACATTTGGGTTCGGGGATTCCCCGTATTTTGGAACACTATGACCAGAGTATTTTTCAGGTTTTTCCGAATTTTCTGCGTGTTGTTTTTCCTTATGCTGATTCCCTGGATGGTCAAGTCGGAAATACGGTTTCGGGGAAAACTTCGGGGAAAACTTCGGGGAAAACTTCGGGGAAAACTTCGGGGAAAACTTCGGGGAAAACTTCGGGGAAAACTTCGGGGAAAACTTCGGGGAAAACTTCGGGGAAAACTTCGGCGGGAATTTTGGAGATGATGAAATCAAATAACAGGGTGTCGATTCCTGAAATTGCCGAAGCATTGGGCAAAACGACACGTTCTATTGAAATGCAGATCAATAAATTAAAGGCTGAAGGTTTACTTTGCCGTATCGGCCCTGCCAAAGGTGGACATTGGGAAGTAAGAGACGAGTAGACGTTAAGTAGAACGCAACCAAACGTAAATAAACAGTCAGCCAAAAGATTTCGATCATTTCGTGCTGACACACGAGATGATAGCCAAAGCAATTGAAAAAGTGACATTATTTTGGGAGGGAGAAAAAACAACAATGCCAAATCTAGTTGAAGTGTAATATGAACAGACCGGTAACAGTACCAATACCGATGTTTTAGGTATGAGAGAGATGCACAAATTTTTCGGTAAGGTCTGTCTGGAGGTCGATGTCTTCGACCGGGCTGGAAAGCGCTATACCCCGCGCAAATGGTTTATTGCCCCTCTGGAAATCATTGAAGAGGCGATTGATCTGATTCTTTCCGGTGAGATTGTGAATTTTGCCTACGATCATCAGGACAAGTTTCTTAAAGTTGTCGAGCAACTCTAACCGGAATAAAAAATATTAGGACCCCGCATGCCCCCCTATGACATTGCCATACTGACGACAGGAGATGAACTCTTAAGTGGAGAAATTTCTGACAGCAACACCAAAACGATCGCCGGAATTCTCTCCAGCTATGGCTACCGGCTACGCTGTTCCCTGTCGGTTCCAGATCAGGAAAAAGAGATTGTTGCGGCACTCCAATACCTGATTGGTCACGTTCAATTTGTCATTGTTACCGGAGGGTTAGGGCCAACCGGGGATGATCGAACTGCGCGAGCGGCGGCAAGAACTCTTGGACAGCAACTGGTTGTCAATGAAGAAGCACTGGAAATGGTGCATCAGTGGTTTGCCAGCCGTAACCGGCGGATGGAAGCGAGCAACGAAAAACAGGCTTTGCTGCCCCAATGGGCAAAACCGCTACCGAATCAAAACGGCACAGCACCCGGATTTCGTTTGCAGCATAACAGTTGTGAACTGTTCTTCCTGCCGGGAGTGCCGTCAGAGATGCGGGCAATGCTCAAACAATCCGTTCTGCCGGTTTTACAACAGAAAATACCGGAAGCACACCCGCTACAGCAACGTACCTTTAAACTGTTCGGACTGTCGGAGCCAAAAGTGGATCGAATGGTTCCTTACCAGCAACTGCCGAAAGGTGTTGACGTCTCCTTTTCTCTCGACTATCCATTGGTTCTGGTCAAATTGAAAGCGAATGGAGAAGATGTTGAGCTTCGACTTGATCAGGCCGAAGCCCTTCTTCTAAGGGAGCTGGGAGATCATCTGATGGCACGGGACGGGGAAACTCCAGAAGGAAACGTCGGTCAATTGCTGGCCGATGCTGGTTTGACTCTCTCTCTGGCTGAGTCGTGTACCGGCGGTCTCCTCACCACAATGCTGACCAGTCAACCGGGAGCTTCAGCATTTCTGGACCGTGCTGCAATTACCTATGCCGATGCTGCCAAGGCAGATTGGTTGAAAGTACCAACCCTCCTATTGCGGCAACATGGAGCCGTGAGTGAAAATTGTGCTCGTGCCATGGCGAGCGGATTACGTCATGTGGCCGGAACTGACTTGTCTCTGGCAATAACTGGAATCGCCGGTCCAGATGGAGGAACAGAAGAAAAACCGGTTGGCACAGTCTTTCTTTCCCTGGCAAGTGCGACTGGAGTTCACGTCAAAAGGTATACCTTTTTGGGGGATCGAACCCGAATCCAGCGGATGAGTGCAACCATGGCATTGGAATGGTTACGTCGTTTTGCCCTGCAACAAACGGAGAGCAGACCTTAAAAAAAATAAATATTGACTCGACAGCAGCAAAAAAAAGTTTTAATGTTATGCTGGACAGAGGGGAAACAGAGACATTCCACCATCCAAGCCCTTCCGTCATGACCTGATTTTATCTATATGACTTTATCTGACATACAGGTATGCAATATTTCAACACGCACTCAACAGTTACCAATAGAGATCAAACCGAAATTAATATAGCCCACTGGAGGAAAACATGTCCGACGACAACCGTAATCGCGCCCTGGATCTGGCAATGGGTCAGATCGAAAAACAATTTGGCAAAGGGAGCATTATGCGCCTTGGCTCAGATTTTCAGATCCCGGCAATTGATACAATTCCAACCGGAGCTCTAAGCCTGGATCTCGCTCTCGGAGTCGGCGGAATTCCCAAAGGCCGTATTATTGAGATTTTTGGCCCGGAATCTTCTGGCAAAACCACCCTTGCCTTGCACATTCTGGCTCAAGTACAAAAGCAAGGAGGAGTCGCTGCATTTGTCGATGCCGAACACGCTCTCGATATTCAGTATGCCCAGCACCTTGGGGTGAAGCCAGATGATCTGCTGGTCAGCCAACCTGATACCGGTGAGCAGGCTCTTGAAATTACCGAAATGTTGGTACGCAGTGGGGCTATTGATCTGCTGGTTGTCGATTCAGTTGCCGCTTTGACCCCGCGGGCAGAAATTGAAGGGGATATGGGCGATTCCCATATGGGACTGCAGGCACGTTTGATGTCCCAGGCACTGCGGAAGTTGACCGGCATCGTCAGTAAATCAAAGTGCAGCATTATTTTCATCAATCAGATCCGGATGAAAATCGGGGTGATGTTTGGCAACCCGGAAACCACCACCGGTGGCAATGCCCTGAAATTCTATTCTTCTGTCCGTCTTGATATCCGCCGCATTGCTTCCCTGAAACAGGGACAGGATGTTATCGGCGGCAGAACTCGGGTTAAAGTTGTAAAAAACAAGGTGGCACCGCCGTTCAAGCAAGCAGAATTTGATATCATGTATGGTAACGGAATCTCCCGCGAAGGAGATCTGCTGGATTTGGGGGTTGATAACGATATTGTCGAAAAAAGTGGTTCATGGTTTTCCTATAAAGGGGAGCGGGTTGGTCAGGGAAGAGAAAATGCAAAACAATACTTGAAGGAAAACCCTGAAATGACCGATGAGATCGAAGCTACTTTACGCGAGCTCTATGGAATTGGAGCAGAAAAAACAACAAGCAATGCAGACGAGGAATAATCACAAAGCCGTTTTAAAATAGAAACTTAAATTGAAAAGTCAGACAGGATATAACTATGAATCTGAATGATATTCTCGGGATGGCACTCAAATCCAACACCTCGGATATCCACTTGAAGGCGGGATTACCGCCGGTTTTCCGTATTGACGGTAATCTTCGCCCGTTGCCGAAAGCACCACGACTGACAGCTGAATCTGTCCGTAGTATGTGTGAAGCAATCATGAGTGATCGACAACAGGAGACCTTTGAAAAGTCGAATGAGCTTGATCTGGCCTACAGTGTTCCTGGGTTGGGACGTTTCAGGGCTAATGTCTTTATGCAGCGCAATTCAGTTTCCGCCGTGTTTCGCGCCATCCCTTTCAAGATTTCAACTCTGGATGATCTGTTGATGCCGCAGGTGCTGAAAAAAATCGCTGAAGAGCCCCGTGGATTGGTTCTTGTTACGGGAGCCACCGGATCAGGAAAATCAACCACTCTGGCCGCAATGATTGACTACATCAACAGCAACCGGACTGCTCACGTTGTCACGATTGAAGACCCGATCGAATATCTGCACCGGGATCGTAAATGTATTATTAACCAACGTGAAGTCGGTTTTGATACCACTGGTTTTGCCCCGGCATTAAAAAGTTCCCTGCGCCAGGATCCCGATGTCATTCTGGTTGGTGAGATGCGTGATCAGGAAACCACAGAAACCGCTCTTGCTGCCGCTGAAACTGGTCACCTGGTGCTTTCAACCCTCCATACGATTGATGCTCCGGAAACTATTTCACGAATTATCTCTATGTTTCCACCACACCAGCAACGCCATATCCGTTTACAGCTTTCCAATGTTCTGAAGGGGGTTATCTCGCAACGCTTGATCCCACGGATAGAGGGAACGGGTCGGGTTGCCGCAGTTGAGGTGATGATTTCCACGGGTCGGGTTCGTGAATTGGTTGACGATCAGGAAAAAACCCTTCTTCTCAGAGATACTATTGCCAAAGGGTATACCACCTATGGCATGCAAACCTTCGATCAGGCACTGATGGATCTGGTGAAGAAAAAAGTGATCAGTTACGAAGAAGCTCTCCGGCAAAGTTCCAATCCCGACGACTTTAAACTCAAGTTTTCCGGGATTGATTCCACCTCTGATGGTTCCTGGGGGGATTTTGAACGTGGTAAAGAACAGGAAGAAAAAGAGGCTCAGGCAGAAAATGAGGGGCTCAATGCCGATGGACAGGTCGAAATCGAACGATTCTAAAGCATTTTCCGCTGCGCTGCGACTCCTTACCCGGCGAGACCGAACCGAAACCGAACTGCGACAGAAGCTGGAGCAGTTCGGTTTTTCTCTCTCTGTAATAGAGACCGTTGTGACCCAATGTCACGATTATAACTATTTGAATGATAACCGTTATGCGACAGAACGAGCTCGGGTTCTAATGCGTACCGGGCGGGGCGTTGGGAGAAAAATTAAATTTGATTTGCAGCGCAGGGGGATCGATGCAGCAACTGTCGATCAGGCATTGGAAACAGCAGAAAAGGAATTTCCCACCGATCATGTTTTGCGTGAACAACTGACCCGCCGCTTTCCATCATTCAATTATTTCACCGCTGACAATCGGGAAAAACGCCGTGTCATCGGATTTTTTCAGCGGCGTGGGTTTTCTCTGGAACAGATATTTATGATCCTCAAAGAAGATTCAGAATAGCTTGCAATTCGAACCTACTTAAAATCCTTTTCAAATCCAGCATCTTCGATTAATATCCCACATTCATAAATTTGATGGCGTCGGGGTCTTTTATGCGAACGCATCATCTACCACACGTGCCATACAACCCGAAAGGTCGTTATAAATGATTTCTGGAAATGAAATTCGTGCCCGTTTTCTAAAATACTTTGAAGATCGAGGACACACTATTGTCTCTTCCTCCTCTCTGGTTCCCCATAATGATCCGACCCTGCTGTTCACCAATGCCGGAATGAACCAGTTCAAGGACTGCTTTCTCGGCGAGGAAAAACGCTCTTATGAGCGTGCTGTGACCTCACAGAAATGTGTTCGGGCTGGCGGTAAACATAATGATCTGGAAAATGTCGGGCGCACTGCCCGTCACCATACATTTTTTGAGATGCTCGGTAACTTCTCATTCGGTGACTATTTCAAAAAAGAGGCGATCGCTTATGCGTGGGAATTTTTAACCGTAGATATGGGGCTGGATAAGGATCGTCTTTATGTTTCAGTGTATACTGACGACGATGACGCCGCCAACATCTGGCACCATCAGGAAGGGATTCCACGTGAGCGGATTTTCCGCTTTGAAGAAGACAACTTCTGGTCGATGGGTGACACCGGCCCCTGTGGCCCCTGCTCAGAAATATTCTACGACAACGGACCAGAAGTCGGTTGTGATTCACCAACCTGTACCGTTGGTTGCGATTGTGATCGCTACATGGAGATCTGGAATAACGTCTTCATGCAGTTTGATCGTCAACCCGACGGTACGCTGGTACCACTGCCGAAACCAGCAGTTGATACCGGGATGGGGCTGGAGCGTCTTACCACCGTCATGCAGGGGGTTCAATCCAACTATGATACCGACATAATCCGTAAAGTCATCGCCTACATAGAAGAACTTTCGGGGAAAACCTATGGGAACAATGAAGAAGATGATGTTTCCATGCGGGTCATGACCGATCACAGCCGTGCCACCGCCTACCTGATTGCCGACGGCGTTTTACCCTCTAACGAGGGGCGCGGTTATGTGCTGCGACGGATTATGCGCCGTGCCATGCGTCATGCAAAAATGCTCGGCCTTGAAGATCCTGTCCTGTTCAAAACGGCAGTTTTTGTTCTTGAATCGATGGCCGAAGCCTATCCAGAAGAGGTTCGGCGAAAAGACTTTATCGCCAAGGTTGTCTTCAATGAAGAAGAGCGTTTCATTCAAACCTTAGGGAATGGCCTGCGAATCCTGCAAGAAGAGATTGCCGGGCTGTCTGCAAGCAAGCAAACTGTTATTCCGGGAGAAACGGTTTTTAAACTCTATGACACCTATGGCTTTCCTGTCGATCTGACTGCCGATATTGTTGAAAAAGATGGTTATATCCTCGATGAAAAAGGCTTTGAAGCCTGTATGGAGGAGCAACGAGCCAAAGCTCGGAAACACTGGAAAGGTTCGGGGGAAGAAGCGGTTTCAGCGATTTATAAACAGCTTGTGGAACAAGGAGTTCGGACTGAGTTCTCGGGCTATTCAAAACTGGAAGATCAGGGAAAAGTGCTGGCTTTGATCCGTCAGGAAGAACTGGTTGAGGAATCAGCCTGTGGTGAAGCTGTCGAGGTTATCACTGCGACCACTCCTTGTTATGGTGAGTCCGGAGGGCAAGTTGGCGATAGCGGTGAGATTATTACAGATGAAGCAACCCTGAGAATTATTGATACCACGAAACCACTTCCTGAACTCTATGTCCATTCCTGTGAAGTTATCACCGGGTTGATCAAAAAAGGGACACAAGCCACTATCAAGGTTGATGCTGAACGACGTCAAAAGATCATCCTTAACCACACGGCAACTCACCTGCTGCAAGCGGCCCTGCAAAAGCTTCTGGGGGAACATATCAAACAGGCAGGCTCTCTGGTTACTGCGGAGCGGTTGCGATTTGACTTCAGCCATTTTTCACCTGTAACAACCGAAGAACTGAGAAAAATAGAGGATGAAGTTAATCAGCAAATCCGTGTCAATACTCAAGTAGAGAGCCGTGAAATGAGTGCCGATGCTGCCCAGGAAGCTGGTGCCATGGCACTGTTCGGGGAAAAATATGGTGATATTGTTCGAGTCATCACTGTCGGTGATTACAGTATGGAACTCTGCGGCGGAACCCACGTCAATGCTGCTGGCGATATCGGTCTATTCCGAATTTTAAGTGAGGGAGGCATCGCGGCGGGTGTGCGTCGAATTGAAGCAGTCACTGGAGCTACGGCCCTGACCCAAGTCCAGCAACAGCAGCAGGCTCTACAACGCTTAGCTGATCTGGTCAAAAGTGATCCACAGAAACTTGAACTGCGTCTCCAAAAACTGCTTGAGCAACAGAAAGAGACAGAGAGAGAATTGGAACAGCTTCAAGCAAAAGCCAACGTTGATCGCAGCAGTGAACTTATTGAGCAGACACAACAGGTGGAAGGGATCAAGCTGCTGGCGGTGAAGATTCCCGGAACTGATGGCAAAGGGTTGCGTGATTTTTCTGACCAGCTACGCGATAAACTTGGTTCCGGTGTCCTGGTTCTGGTTTCCGATGCCGATGATAAAGTGGCTCTATTGGTTGCCGTTACGAAGGATCTCACTGATCGAGTCAAAGCGGGCAATCTGATTAAGCCCCTGGCTGAAATCGTCGGCGGTCGTGGTGGCGGACGACCCGAACTGGCGCAAGCTGGCGGATCAGAGGCTGATAAAATTGAACAACTATTACAAGCAGTCCCCGAACAGCTTAAGAATATTCTGGGCTAAAATTACCTCAGTGGATGGTTTTTTTCACTTATAAGCAGCCAGAAGCTAGACATCTCTGGCTGCTTCGCTATATTTATCTGATAAAATAAGCTGAGCTGACCTTAAAGTTACCTGAAAGAATTAAAAAATATGTCCCTGGCTGAATCAAATCACAAACGAAAGCAAAAAACGATTCTCTGTGCTGATGATGAACCGATCATCCGTGAACTCTGTGTCAATGTTCTGGATGACTACCATGTCTTGCTTGCAAAAGATGGCCTTGAGGCACTGAAAATTCTTGAAACCATAGAGGTTGATATTGTTCTCAGCGACGTCATGATGCCGAACCTGGATGGGCTGGAGTTGTTAAAAAAAATAAAAGAATTGCGACCTGACCAATCGGTGATTTTGATGACCGGCTATTCTGATAAGGAATTGATCCTCCAAGCCCTTAAGGCGGGAGCAGATGATTTTATCAACAAGCCAATCAATATCCTCCAGCTGAGTACAACGGTTGAAAAAGTTTTTGAAAAACAAAAAATTCGTCAAGAATTGGCAGACCTGAAACGGACTGATCAACTCAAAAGTGATTTTCTCGGACTGATTTCCCACAAACTCAAGACCCCTGCAACCGCTATTTCCCTGTTTATTCAGAATATTGTGGAGGGAGTTGAAAGTCCGAATGATGCGAATTTTAAACAGATGGTGGCTATGGTTCTGGCTGAGACCGTCCACCTTGAACAACTGATTCAGGATCTTCTCTACTTTAGTGATGCAACTCTGCATGGAGAAGCTTTGACTCTTGAGCCAATTGATTTAGGGTTTGTTGCAGATCGGGTGGTGTTTGCCCTGCATTCAGCGGCACTTCAAAAGCAAATTGACCTTGAGAGCACCATTGATCCACCGTTATCAACAGAACCGCTGATGTTGAATCCACAACGGATCAATTTTGCTATCCGTTCCCTTCTTGATAATGCTATCAAATTTACCTCAAAAGGGGGCTCGGTAAAAATTGAGGGAAAGGTGGATACTCATCAAGTTAAAATATTGATTAAAGACACTGGCATTGGTATCCCACAGCAGGAACTTGCTAAAATATTCAATAAATTTTACCAGGTTGATCCCGAACATACCGGTCAGGTGCGTGGCTTCGGTCTCGGTCTTTACTATGCTCGTGATTTCATTCGCAGCATGGGAGGGCAACTCTATATTGAGAGTCAACCGAATCAGGGAACGGTAGCAACAATCGAATTTCCCCTGCCGAACTCAAAACCCCTGAACTCCTGAGTTATCCCTCTACTTTCGTCGCTTTAGACCTTTATTATCAGCCCCTCTTTATGTTATTTGTTATCATTTGTTATTATCTCTCATTGACTTAATTTTTTTGGAGTTCTAAATGTTTAAAGGGACAACAATTTGTTGTGTTCGGCATAACTCACAAGTGGCTCTGGTCGGGGATGGCCAAGTCAGTCTGGGCAACACGGTGATGAAACATGGTGCTCGAAAAATCCGCCGACTTTATCAAGATCAGATTATAGCTGGATTTGCCGGAAGTACCGCTGATGCCTTTACTCTATTTGAAAAGTTTGAGGCAAAACTGCAGGAATTCCGTGGCAATCTCTCTCGCGCCGCGGTTGCGTTAGCCAAAGATTGGCGCACCGACAAGGTGCTACGGCGTTTGGAAGCACTATTGATTGTCGCCGATAAGGATGTCACTCTGGTCATTTCTGGTGCGGGTGATGTTATTGAACCGGATGATGGCGTCGCTGCAATCGGTTCTGGTGGCAGTTTTGCTCTGGCTGCGGCTCGTGGACTGATCGCCCACTCCGCCCTTGATGCCGAAAAAATTGCCGACCAAGCGCTGAGAATTGCTGCTGATATCTGTATCTATACCAATGACAAAATTTCTATTGAGGTTCTTAAGTGAATAATTTTACCCCCAGGGAGATCGTTTCCGAATTGGATCGCTATATTATTGGCCAGGACGATGCCAAACGTGCAGTCGCCGTTGCTCTAAGAAATCGCTGGCGACGCCAGCAGGTTCCAGCTGAATTGCGAGATGAGATCGCCCCAAAAAATATCATCATGATCGGTCCGACCGGTGTGGGGAAAACCGAAATCGCCAGACGTCTGGCTAAACTGGCTCAAGCCCCGTTCATCAAGGTTGAAGCAAGTAAGTTCACCGAGGTTGGCTACGTCGGTCGTGATGTTGAAAGCATGGTTCGTGATCTGCTTGAGCTATCGATCAATATGGTGAAAGAAGAAGAAACCCAGAAAATGCAGCTCAAAGCTGAAGAAAATGCCGAAGAAAAACTCCTGGATCTTCTGCTTCCCGGCGAAACCGACCAATCCCCGGACAAACAGGATCAACGGCAACACACCCGTGACCGGTTGCGTAAACTGTTACGTTTGGGAGAGTTGGAAGAACGCTTCATCGAGCTGGAGATTGAGGTCAGCAGCATGCCGACCATGGGGGTTTTTACCCCACAGGGAAATGAAGAGATGGGGATGAACATCAAGGAGATGTTCGGTAACCTGTTTCCTAAAAGTTCCAAGCGTAAACGGGTTAAGGTCAGTGAAGCACGTCAACATCTGATTGAATCTGAGGCCGAGAAACTGATTGATATGGAGAATGTCACCACCCTGGCTCGTGAACGAGCAGAACAGAATGGAATCATTTTCATTGATGAAATTGATAAAATAGCCAGTCGTGAGGGAGTTCATGGTCCTGAAGTTTCCCGGGAAGGGGTTCAGCGAGATATTCTCCCGATCGTAGAGGGGAGCACGGTCAGCACCAAACATGGTTCGATCAAAACTGATCATATTCTGTTTGTTGCTGCCGGGGCATTCCATACGGCTAAACCCTCGGATTTAATCCCGGAACTGCAGGGTCGTTTTCCGATCCGGGTCGAATTGAACAGTCTGGATGAGAAGGATTTCTATCGTATTCTCACCGAACCGAAAAATGCCCTGATCCGGCAATATCGGGAATTGATGAAGACGGAGTCCATCCAGCTGGCCTTTGACGATGAGGCAATTCGTGAAATAGCGAAGATCGCTAAAACAGTCAATGACCGGACAGAAAATATTGGTGCCAGACGCCTGCATACAATTCTGGAAAAACTTCTGGAAGATCTCTCTTTTACGGCTCCGGAACTGGTTGAAAGACAGGTTAGTATCGGCGCCAAAGAAGTTCAACAACGGCTGGCAGAAATCAGCCAGGACGAAGATCTGTCACGTTATATTTTGTAAATAATGTAGGGGCGATCCTGGTGATCGCCCTGAACGAAACAAGGGCGAATACAAGATTCGCCCCTACAGGAACAATAAATGGAAGAACTGATTGCAAAAGCTAATGTTCTGATGGAAACGCTCCCCTGGATCAGGCGTTTTTATGGCAAAACTATCGTGATTAAATATGGTGGTAATGCCATGGTTGAAGAACACCTGAAAGAGAGCTTTGCCCGCGATATTATTATGATGAAATATATCGGACTGAATCCGGTCGTCGTTCATGGCGGTGGACCGCAAATCGGCAAAGTTCTTGAGGCAATGAAAATTGAAAGCCATTTTATTCAGGGAATGCGAGTCACCGATAGCGAAACCATGAACGTTGTCGAAATGGTTCTTGGTGGGAAAGTCAACAAAGAGATTATCACCAATATTAACCGTCATGGTGGGAACGCTGTTGGTATCACCGGCAAAGATGGTGGTTTGATTCAGGCCAGAAAGCTGGAAATGACGGCTGTCAATCCAGAGACTCTGACTCCTGAAATTATTGATATTGGTATGGTTGGAGAGGTCGAATCCGTTGATCCAGCTATTATCAAAAGCCTGGAAGAAAACAATTTCATCCCGGTCATTGCTCCAATTGGCAGTGGTCTCAATGGTGAAACCTATAATATCAACGCTGACCTGGTTGCCGGAAGAATTGCCGGAGCACTCAAGGCTGAGAAATTAATCTTGTTGACCGATATCGAAGGGGTCAAGGATAAACAGGGCAAGCTTATTTCTACCATCGATATTCAACGTGTTCCCGATCTGATTAACAATGAAACCATTTCCGGCGGAATGATTCCGAAAGTTAACTGTTGCGTCGATGCCATTGATGAAGGGGTCACGCGAGCCCATATCGTCGATGGTCGCATGGAACACGCCTGTCTGCTGGAAATGTTTACCGACAAGGGAATCGGAACGGTTGTCGCGAGGTATAATTGATGGGTAATTCACAAGGCTGGATCGACCGGGGCATGGCTCATGTCGCCAAAACCTACGGACGCTATCCGCTGGTTGCAGTGAGTGGTGAGGGCTGTTGGCTGACCGATATTGATGGGAAAAAATATCTCGATTTTCTCGCTGGTGTTGCCGTTAATAATCTTGGGCACTGTCATCCCGATATTGTTGCAGCACTGCAGGATCAGGCGGGCAGATTGCTCCACTGTTCCAATTTTTACCACATTCCACAGCAGATTGAACTGGCCGAACTCCTCTGCAAAAATTCCTTTGGTGATCGAGTCTTTTTCTGTAACTCTGGAGCTGAAGCTAATGAAGCAGCTCTGAAACTGGCGCGAAAATATAGTCTCGATAACCATAGTGATGATCGGTTTGAGATCATCACCGCTGAAAACTCTTTTCACGGCCGGACGATTGCGACAATCAGTGCCACCAATCAGAAAAAAATATGCAATGGGTTTGGTCCGCTTCTGTCGGGGTTCAAATATGTTCCGTTCGGTGATATTGAAGCGATCAAAGCAAACATCAACTCGAAAACCTGCGCTATCATGCTGGAACCAATTCAGGGCGAAGGGGGAATCAATATCCCACCGGCGGGGTATCTTCAAGCTGTCCGGGAGCTCTGTGATCAAAATGGATTGCTATTGATCTTTGATGAAGTTCAGGTTGGACTTGGTCGAACCGGGAAACTCTTCGCTTATCAACACGATGGGGTTGAACCCGATGTGATGACTCTTGCCAAAGCACTGGCTGCAGGACCACCCATCGGCGCCATGGTTGTCAGGGAAAAGTACGCCGCAGCCCTTGGATCTGGAACCCACGGTTCCACCTTTGGTGGAAATCCTCTCCTGGCTGCTGCCGGAGTTGCTGCAATGAAGGTCTTCCTTGATGGGGAAGTCCTGGAAAATAGTATTGCCATGGGAGCCTATCTCCTGGCGAAACTTGATCAGTTACAAACTGAATACACCTTTATTGCTCAAGTCCGCGGGCGTGGATTAATGATAGGAGTAGAACTGACAATCGAGGGGAGTGAGATTGTCAAAACCGCCCTTGATCGAGGATTGCTGATTAACTGTACTGCTGGAAAAATCCTTCGCTTCGTACCACCATTGATCGTTACTCGAAAAGAAATTGATCAGATGATTGAAATACTGGATAAGATTTTTTCTGAAATAGAAACTGGAGAATAAAATGAACAAAGACTTCCTTGCTCTCTCGGACTGGTCTCTGGAAGATCTGGAATCGATCTTCTCTCTGACCAGAGAGCTGAAACAAAAACAGAAAGAAGGTACCTCTCACCAGCTACTCAAAGGGCAAACTTTGGGGATGATTTTTGAAAAAAGTTCAACCCGTACCCGAGTCTCTTTTGAGGTTGGCATGTTCCAGCTTGGCGGCCATGGGTTATTTCTCCATTCTGGAACCACCCAGATGGGTCGTGGCGAACCGATCAAGGATACCGCTCGGGTCATGTCGGGCTACTGTGATGGAGTCATGGCGCGAACCTATTCTCATGCCGCACTGGAAGAGTTTGCCGAACACAGCTATGTTCCAGTTATCAATGGTTTGAGCGATCTCTACCATCCCTGTCAGTTAGTTGCGGATATGTTTACCGTGACCGAACATAAAGAGGATTATCGTAATCTGAAATATTGTTGGATTGGTGACGGCAACAACATGGCAAACAGCTGGATTAATGCTGCAGCTGTCGCCGGTTTTGAGCTGCGCATTGCCACCCCCAAAGGGTATGAGCCGGATAGCAAGATTGTTGCTCTGGCACGAAAATCCGGAGCAAAAGTTCTGTTGACTAACGATCCCCGTGAAGCCGCTGAGGGGGCAGATGTTCTCAATACCGATGTCTGGGCCAGCATGGGGCATGAGGAAGAGCAACAGGAACGGATGAAAGCTTTTAGCGGATTCCAGATCAATGGCTCCCTGCTTAAACTGGCTGACCCGGAAGCCGTTGTCATGCACTGTTTACCTGCTCATCGAGACGAAGAGATTACCGATGAAGTGGTCGAGGGAACACAATCCATTATTTTCGATGAAGCTGAAAATCGTCTGCACGTACAAAAAGCGATTTTGGCAACCTTGATGGCTCGTTGACCGATGCAGATTATCTGTCCCCACTGTGGTTTCAGCAAACAGGTTGACCCAGAACAGCTGCCGCCAGATGCCGTCAGAGTTAACTGCCCGAAATGCAAACAGAGCTTCCCGTTACATTCGCAGACTCAGGAACCGGCATCACAACCGGAAGTGGTCACCACCGGATATCGATCCAGTCCGAACGAAACAAAAATATCTGCTCAGGCAGAAATAGATGCTTTGCCGAAGGCGGGATTCTGGATGCGCCTGGTTGCTACCTTCATTGATGCATTTATTGTATTTGTACTGCAGTTTATACTCGGATCACTGCTTGCTGTGGCCGGGGTTGCCACAGGTGGAGGTAGCGAAGGCGCTGTTGTTAATATGGCGATCCTGATACAATTATTCGGGTTTGTCCTCAGCATTGTCTACTATGTTTTCTTCACCGGTTACTGTGGTCAAACCCCGGGAAAGATGGCTTTACGCATAAAAGTGATTCGCCGTGACGGAACCTCACTCAGTTACGGCAGAGCGGCGTTTCGCGAAGTCCCGGCAAAATTTATTTCGGGAATCATTTTCGGGATCGGCTATTTGATGGTTGCCTTTGATGATCAGAAACAGGGTCTGCATGATCGCATGGCCGACACATACGTGATTAAACTTTAGGAACAAGGTTCAAGGAGCAAGGTTCAAGGCTCGGATTTCCTTGAACCTTGCTCCTTGTTCCTAACAAAATAAGGAGTAAAAAATGGGTAAAAAAGAAGATGTTAAAAAAGTAGTTCTCGCCTATTCCGGTGGGCTGGATACCTCAATCATCCTCAAATGGCTGGTTGAAGAATATGATTGTGAAGTTGTTGCCTTCTCTGCTGATCTCGGACAAGGAGAGGAACTTGATGGTATCCCGGAAAAAGCCAAAAATACTGGTGCCAGTGCATGTCATATCCTCGATCTGAAAGAGGAATTTACCCGTGATTTTGTTTTTCCGATGTTCCGCGCCAATGCGATCTACGAAGGGCGTTACTTCCTTGGAACCTCTATTGCCAGACCATTAATCTCCAAGGCACAGATGGAAATTGCTGCCAAAGAAGGGGCTGACGCCGTCTCTCATGGGGCGACCGGGAAAGGAAACGACCAGGTTCGTTTTGAAATTTCCTACTACCATTTTGATCCATCAGTCAAAGTTATCGCCCCCTGGCGGGAGTGGGATCTGAATAGCCGTACCGCTCTTGAAGAGTATGCGAAGAAGCATGGAATTCCAATTCCAACCAGCAAAAAATTCCCCTGGAGTTCTGATCGCAACCTGCTCCATATCTCCTTTGAAGGCGATGTTCTGGAAAACCCCTGGGCAGAAGCACCAGAGGAGATGTATGTCCTCAGTGTTGCTCCGGAAGATGCCCCTGACCAGCCAGAATATGTTGAGATTGAATTTGAGAAGGGGGATGCCGTTGCTATCAATGGCGACCGCCTTTCCCCGGCTAATCTATTGGCTAAATTGAATGAACTGGGCGGCAAACATGGCATTGGACGGGTTGATCTGCTGGAAAATCGCTACGTCGGTATGAAGAGCCGTGGCGTCTATGAAACTCCCGGCGGAACTATCCTTGAAGAGGCTCACCGTGGCGTTGAACAGATCACTATGGATCGTGAAGTGATGAACCTGCGTGATTCATTGGTTCCCCGCTATGCTGCGATGATTTACAACGGCTACTGGTTTGCTCCAGAGCGGATCGCACTGCAGACACTGATTGACGAAACTCAAAAAACCGTCAATGGCAAAGCCCGGATCAAGTTGTATAAAGGGCACTGTCGGGTTGTTGGTCGTGACTCTGCAACCGACAGCCTGTTCAATGTCGATTTTGCAACATTTGAGGCCGATGAGGTTTACAATCAGGCGGATGCTGAAGGATTTATTAAATTAAGTGCCTTGCGTTTGCGAATTGCCGCCATTCAACGCGGGAAAAAATAGGTTCAAGGAACAAGGTTCAAGGTAAGGACAATGACAAAGTTTAAGGTTTTTAACCTTTAACCTTGTTCCTTGAACCTTTCATCTTCTTTTGAGGATTGAACATGAGTCAAAAGTTATGGGGTGGCCGTTTCACCCAACCGACCGATAAATTTGTCGAGGAATTTACCGCTTCAATCGGATTTGAGCAGCGTCTTGGCAGCTATGATATTCAGGGTTCTAAAGCGCATGCGGAAATGCTTGGCCGGCAGGGAATTATCGCAGTTGCAGAGGCACAGCAGATCATTGCCGGGCTGAATGAAATCCAGATTGATATTGACACCGGAAAGTTAGAATTTTCAGTCGCTTTAGAAGATATTCACATGAATATCGAGGCGCGGCTGATTGAACGGATCGGTGCTGTTGGTGGAAAACTCCATACCGGTCGCAGTCGTAACGATCAGGTTGCGGTCGATATCCGCCTTTACCTGCGTGATGAAATCGATACGATTCTTGACTACCTCAACAAGCTCGAAAGTTCATTGATCCAGCAAGCCGAACAGAACCTTGATGTTATTATGCCTGGCTACACCCATCTGCAGACGGCTCAGCCGGTACTCTACAGCCATCACATGCTCGCTTACCGCGAAATGATTGCCCGCGATTGCAGCAGGCTCCGTGATTTGCGGGGCAGATTCAATTATATGCCACTCGGTGCCGGGGCTTTAGCCGGAACCACTTTCCCCATCGACCGCGAATGGGTTGCAGAGCAACTGAGTTTCGACGGGGTTACCAGAAACAGTCTCGACAGTGTTTCCGACCGTGATTTTGCTATTGAGTTCTGCAGTTTTGCCGGCATCTTGATGATGCATTTGTCACGCCTCTCAGAAGAATTGATCCTTTGGTCGAGTGCCGACTTTAACTTCATCGAGCTCTCCGATGCTTTTTGCACAGGCAGTTCCATTATGCCACAGAAAAAAAATCCTGACGTACCGGAACTGGTTCGTGGTAAAACCGGGCGGGTTTACGGCAATCTGATTTCATTGTTAACTTTGATGAAGTCGTTACCTCTGGCCTACAACAAGGATATGCAGGAAGATAAAGAGCCCCTTTTTGATACCATTGATACGGTCAAAGGGAGTCTCAAGGTTTTCGCTGATATGATCGCAGAGATGAAAGTTAAGGGCGACAACATGCGGATTGCTGCAGCACGTGGATTCTCCACCGCAACTGATGTTGCTGATTATTGTGTCCGGAAAGGATTGCCTTTTCGTCAGGCGCATGAAGTGGTCGGCAAAACGGTGCGATATTGTGTCGAAACGGGTAAAGATATCCCTGAACTGAACTTAGCTGAGTTCCGAGAGTTTTCTAATCTGATCGAAGCAGATATTTACGATTTTGTTACCCTCGAGGCCTCGGTTAATGCCCGAAAAGCAACGGGTGGAACAGCACGAGAAGCCGTTGAACGAGAGCTAAGCCGTTTAAAATCATCCTAGGAGAACGTCAGACTTTGCGAGCAATATATTTTTTTAGCATAGTAGTTTTTATTCTAAGCCTTAACGGCTGTGGGAAAAAAGGTCCGGTTCGACCAATCGACACCCCACCAGGTACGGTACAAACTGATATAAACAAAGCACCAGACAATTGTTCTAACTGATTGTTAGACAGGGAGGAAAATATGTTTCAAGGATCTATGGTTGCAATCATTACCCCCTTTGATGCTCAGGGGAAGTTTGATGAAGAAAGCTATCGCCAACTGATTGAAATTCAAATTGAGAATGGTACCGATGTTATTGTCCCCTGTGGGACGACTGGTGAATCGACCACTTTAACCCATAAAGAACACGATCTGGTGGTTAGAACCTGTATTGATCAAGTCAATAAGCGGGTTCC
>JAYEME010000135.1:0-2741 GCA_034717915.1 Thermodesulfobacteriota bacterium | reverse complement strand
GCACGCGACCGAAGTGAATCAGCACGATCAGTCAACTCCCAGGTGAACCCAGGCAGTTCTCTGCCAAAGTGACCATAGGCAGCAGTTTGCCGGTAAATAGGTCGGAGCAGATCAAGCTGCTGAATGATTGCAGCTGGACGCATATCAAATTCGTCCTGAACGATCTTGGCAATCTGGTTTGAGGGTATATTACCTGTGCCAAAACTGTTGATCATGACCGAAACAGGCACTGCAACACCAATTGCATAGGCTAATTGAACTTCACATTTACGCGCCAATCCCGCTGCAACAATATTTTTTGCAACATAGCGCGCCATATAAGAGGCACTACGATCAACTTTTGATGGATCTTTGCCGCTGAATGCGCCACCACCATGGGAACCCTGACCGCCATAGGTATCGACAATAATTTTTCGCCCGGTCAAACCACAATCCCCCATAGGTCCACCGACAACAAAGCGCCCGGTTGGATTGATCAGATAGTTGGTTTTATCGTCAACAAGATCAAGAGGAAGTACCGGCTTGATAACTTCTTCAATAACAGCTTCTTTCAGATCATCATAGAGCACCTCCGGATTGTGTTGGGTCGAAATAACAACCGTATCAATCCGGGTCGGTTTGTCATCAATATACTGAATTGACACTTGAGACTTACTGTCAGGGCGAAGAAAATCAAGTTGATTACTCTTGCGCACAGCAGCCAGTTTCTGGCTCAGTCTATGGGCAAAAGTAATAGGCATTGGCATTAATTCAGGAGTCTCATTACAGGCGAAACCAAACATCAAACCTTGATCCCCGGCACCCTGCTCTGTAAACAACCCTTCACCTTCACTCACCCCTTGGGAGATATCAGGAGATTGTTGATCAATAGAGGTCAGAACCGCACAGGTCTTATAATCAAAGCCGATAGCTGAATCATTATAACCAATCTCTTTGATGGTTTGCCGGACAATCGCTGGTAAATCCGCATAGGCGGTGGTCGTAATTTCTCCAGCAATAACTGCCATTCCGGTTGTAACTAATGTCTCACATGCGACTCGAGCCTTTGGATCCTGTTCAAGAATAGCATCAAGAACAGCATCAGAAATCTGATCAGCAACTTTGTCGGGATGTCCCTCTCCCACTGATTCTGAAGTAAATAAAAAATCGGTCATCGGCATTTCTATCTTTCCCTTCCTTCGTTTTCAGCTTTATATCAATGGTTGCGCAAAAATATCAGGCAACCGGCTACGCATTTCTTTCTCAATTGTACTAGAAACTTCTTCGCTGGTCGATAGCAGCAAAAGGGTATCGACCAGTGATTCCCCCTCCTGTTTTGAAATTTGTCGCAAGACTCGCTTAACCCTTGGGATACAACCAGGATTCATGGATAGTTCATGGAAACCAAGACCAACCAGCACCAAGGTATAAAGAGATTCACCCGCCATTTCACCACAGATACAAACCCTGATACCAGCATTTTTTGCGGCATCACAAGTCGCTTTCAGTGCCCGTAAAATAGCCGGATGTAGCGGATCGTAAAGATAAGCAACATGTTCGTTCCCCCGATCAACAGCAAGAAAATATTGGATCAGATCATTGGTGCCGACGGAGAAAAAATCAACCTCCTGTGCCAGCAAAGGGGCAATCATAACGGCAGATGGAGTTTCAATCATGATTCCAATAGCAAGATCAGGATCATAATCGATCCCTTCCCTATCCAGCTGCACCTGAATTTCGCGAAGAATTTTTTTACAGGCTCGTATTTCGGCCACGCCACTGATCATCGGAAACATAATCCGAACGAGACCACAACTGGAGGCGCGCAAAATTGCCCGCAGCTGAATTTTGAAAAGACGCTCTTCGTAGAGAGAAAATCGGATCGCCCGCAGACCCATGGCGGGGTTGGATTCGTCTGCCAGATTCAATTCGGGGACAAACTTATCACCACCAATATCCAGTGTTCTGATCGTAACAGGCTCATCTTCCGCCTGCCGGAGGATTTCACAATAGGACTGGTATTGCTCCTCTTCATCGGGCGGTTCATTGCGACCAAGATAGAGAAATTCGGTTCGGTAAAGCCCAATCCCTTCAGCAGCATATTTTTTAGCCTGCTCTACATCACTGGAAATCTCCAAATTAGCGCGCAGAGCAATAGGAACCTGATCCGTGGTGACCGCTGAAAGATTCAGGTAATCATCAAGCTCTCGCTCCAGATATTCATAGCTTTGTTGACGCTCACGATACTCTTCAAAGGTCTTTTCCGAGGGATTAAGAATGACCACCCCGCTAGAACCGTCAATAATAACCGGAACACGGTCAAAGACCATCGATGTCACTGATTCTAGACCGACAACGGCCGGAATGTTCAGTGACCGAGCCAGAATCGCAGTGTGAGAGGTACGCCCCCCCTTGTCAGTGATAAAACCAAGGATATGAGACCTGTCCATCTGTATCGTTTCAGCCGGTGACAGGTTATGCGCAACCACCAACGAATTACGACCAATATTTTTGATAGAACGTTCGCTGACACCGCTTAATATACGTAGCAGCCGTTCACCAACGGCATCGACATCCGAACGTCTCTCCCGCAGATATACATCCTCAATATTATCAAAAAGTGCACGGAGTTGTTCAAGAACCTGCGTCAAGGCTCCCTCAGCATTCATCTGTGCACGAATCTCTTTTTCGGTGCCACCCACCAGCATTTCATCTTCAAGAATAAGAAGATGGGTATCAAGGATATACAGATGTTCACGCAG
>JAYEME010000134.1:18720-35473 GCA_034717915.1 Thermodesulfobacteriota bacterium | reverse complement strand
GCACCAGCCCAATTTACAGAACAAAACTTAGCGGCTTTCCAGATGGGGTTAAGCAGTTCTAGCTAATATTAAAAACGCACCAACAGCCCGCCAAAGGGGCCGGAAAATTTAGTTTCGACAAAGACATCATCTTCATCTATTTTTAAATCAAAATATCGGACTCCGGCATAGAGTCCAACCATCGGTAAAGGTGAGAATTCCAGTTGTGCCTCGGCATCCAGAAAGTGGTTGCCATCAAGTTCCATGTATCCGATTCGTCCCGTAATACCAAGAAAGTCAGCCAGGGCAATCCGGGTACGAATTCCGATGGTCGGGATTGGCGCAGTGACTGATTCAGATTCCGCTTCAGTAAAGCTGGTGGTGTCAAGCATGATATCGACATCAGCAATTTTAACCGCCAATTCAAGTCCAAGTTGAAAACGGGTTGGTAGATCATCAAAGTTGAGCAGGTAGTAAGTGTAGCCAATATCGTAGAGATTGATGTCCAGATCTGTTTGTACTGTATCGGTCGCACTGAATATTTGACCGTTAAATTCACCGCTAACTGTCAGAGTTCCAGTTCCAGAAAAACTGATTGGCAGATAATTGAACGACAAATGGGATTTGCCCCACTTTAAAGCAATTTCTGCTGTTACATTCTCGCTATCATCCAGATTCAGATCTCTCTCCAAGTCAATTTTCTGTTCCGCACCACCCCCAGTGCCAGCAACAGAACCTTCAGGGCTGAGCAACTGATAACCACCCTTTAGAGAAAAGAGTTCATCGGCAAAAACGGCAGTAGAGAACAATAGAAAAACGGCAATCAGGGGTAAAACTTTCCATTTGTTGAGCATGACTATCTCCTTTTGAAATGTCAGTAGTTATTTGCAAAGACTAACAGAGATCATTTTTGATGTCATCGATTCTAATTTTTTTATCCAGAAGTCCGCCAAATAATCTGAAACTGGGTGTCAATTTTCAGAAAGTGCTATAATGACCAATCAAGTCACCTTTTCAGACAAAAGAATCCGAGGACGAAAGGAGATAGGACATGAACAGGAGACAAGCTCTTTTATCGATAACATCTCAATTCACACTTTTTCTGCTGGCTGCCAATGGCTTTGCGGCAAAAGATAAAAAAACCGGACAAGATAGATTGGAAGTGGGAAAGATCAAAGTCTATTCGACAGAGCAAGGGGACTACATTCTGACAGATAAAGTGATGAGAAGTGAATCTGAATGGAAAAAGTTACTGACATCGGAGCAGTATCATGTCCTGCGTGAAGAGGGGACAGAACGGGCTTTTACTGGAGAACTGCTGAAGAATAAGGAACATGGGGTCTACCGCTGCGCGGCCTGTGGGAACGATCTCTACCTTTCTGGAAGCAAGTTCGATTCTGGAACCGGATGGCCAAGTTACTATGAACCGATTGCCAAAGAGAATGTCTTAACCCGGGAGGATCGCAGCTTTTTTATGACCCGCAATGAACTGATCTGTAGTCGCTGTGAATCCCATTTGGGGCATGTTTTTGATGATGGACCACCGCCGACCGGCAAACGTCATTGCATCAATTCGATATCGTTGGATTTTCACAAACTGGACAAATAAGATACTGGTTATAGGGAGATAAATTATGAAACAAATCATAACGTTTTTTTCTTTGCTCCTGATATTGCTGGCAGGCAATGTGTTTTCGGCAAAAGAAGAGAATAAAAACGATGACATGATGGCAAAAGGGCGTGCCGTTTTTGCCGGGGGCTGTTTCTGGTGTATGGAGTCTCCGTTTGAAAAACTGGACGGGGTTGCTGAAGTGATTTCAGGCTACACCGGTGGTAAAAAAATGAATGCAACCTACAAAGCGGTTTCTGCTGGAGGAACTGGTCATGCCGAAGCGGTCGAGGTTCTTTATGATCCGCAGCAGATTTCCTATGAAAAACTGCTCGAGGTGTTCTGGATGCAGATTGATCCGACCGATGCGGGTGGGCAGTTTGTTGATCGCGGCAGCCAGTATCGCAGTGGGATTTTTTATCTTGATGCCGAGCAGAAGCGTTTAGCTGAAGAATCAAAACAGGGGCTGGCTGAAACTGGTCGTTTTAATAAACCACTTGTGACTGAAATTGTCATGGCGGGAGAATTTTATCCCGCAGAAGAGTATCATCAGGATTATCACAGCAAGAACCCACTGCGTTACAAGTACTACCGCTACGGTTCAGGTCGAGATAAGTTCCTGGATAAGGTTTGGGGGAAAGATCGCTAGAACCTTTGATCGTATTCTGCATGTAAACATTCCCTTCCTGGAAGGCTTTGAAACTAAAAAATTTCTTCAAGTAATTTTTGCAGCATATCAGGGCTCTCGAACTGTTCTTTTTCTAGCAGGTGAGCTATCTGCCCCTCCGCCATGACCACTATCTGCCCGGCAATTTTTCTTGCTT
This sequence comes from Thermodesulfobacteriota bacterium, assembly GCA_034717915.1. Lineage (GTDB taxonomy): Bacteria > Desulfobacterota > Desulfuromonadia > Desulfuromonadales > Geopsychrobacteraceae > Desulfuromusa. Next base: position 33,061 of record JAYEME010000134.1, on the reverse strand, counting down.
GCCGCAAGCTGTGAGAAACAGCAATAATCTGATAGCGATCCTGTAGCTCGATTAATAAGTTTTCTATTCTACGTGATGCCTTAAAATCAAGAGAAGCTGTAGGTTCATCAAGTAACAGAATTTTAGGTTTCAGAGCTAGAACACGAGCCAGGCAGAGTCTCTGCTGCTGTCCCCCCGAGAGACGGGAGGCATTTTCTTTGAGACGATCTTTGACCTCATCCCAGAGATGTACCTCTTGCAATGCTTCGACGAGCCTTTTTTCCCTCCCAACCTTATCCAAATCGGTTACAAGGTTCAGGGGTAAATTGATATTTTTAGCAATACTGACCGGAAGAACATTGGGAGTTTGAAAAACCATCCCGACCTGTCTGCGCAGTTCCGTCACATTCACCTGAGGATGATGAATACTCTGCATCGATCCAGATAAATCTAGTTCAATCTCCCCACGACCAGAATATCCTGGATAGTATTCATTCAAACGGTTCAAAGAACGTAAAAATGTGGTTTTCCCAGATCCTGAAGGGCCGACTAAAACAATAATTTTGCTATCATTCAAAGTCAGATTGATCTTTTGTAGAACTGTTCTTCCATGAAATGATATATGCAGATCTTTGACAATGCAGAAAGGTTTATGTTTCATCCGTTTTGGTTCCATCTCCATGCCAGAGTCTTATGCAAAGTAAAAGCGCCGCCGTAGAGCATGCCGGTAAGAGAGAGGAGAACCAACGCAGTTCCATAGGCCGAATCAAGTTCTGCAGGTGTTTGATATTCAGCTGCCAGATAAAATATCCGAAATGGCAGTGCTTCAAATTTCCCGAACAAGCCTTGTGGCAAACCGGCATTGGCAATAACACCCGTCAACATAATAACTGCTGTGTCCTCCGCCGCTCGACCAACCGACAAGATTACCCCACCCAGAATACTGCGTCCGGCAGCAGGAACTAGAATATGGAAAACTGTCTGTAGCTGGCTGAATCCTAAACTGGGGCCGATCAGACGATATTCGTAGGACAGACTCTCTAAAGCAGCCTGAGTCGTAAAAATCAGATAAGGCAAGATCAACAGCGCCAGACAGGAGGCGGCAAGAAATAGACTGGTATTGGCATCGGGTAAAAAAGTATTGCGTAAAAACAGAATAAGGGCAAAACCGAACAGTCCCATGACAATCGATGGAGTTCCGGCCAGAAGTTCAACCAACAACGACAAAATCCGTTTAAACGGCTTTGATGCAAAACACGCCAGATAGATCCCGCTGGCAATCCCGAGTGGCACCGCCATAAGTGCTGCAAGTAAAACCAAAAATAGAGTGCCAACACAAGCTGGCCACAAAGCATCCCAGATTCTAACCTGCCCGAAAATCCCCGCCCAGATAGGTGCATCACCAAAAAAAAGTTCTCTCCCTATTGTTGGCAACCCTTGGCTCAAAAGATAAAAGAGCAGGAGTCCAGCAACCAGAGATATTCCCAAGGTTGTCATCCAGGACCAACAGTAAACACAAGAGCTGAGCAGCCTATTCATCATTTATCTCCCTGCAGGCTCGGCGCTTAATTTGATGCAACAGTAGATTTACGCTTGCTGTTGTTAGAAAGAGAATCAAACCACAGGCGAATAACGAATGATATATGGTACTTTGACTGTCTGTTGCGACAACCAGCGCAATATGTGCCGTCAAGGTTCGGATTGAATCAAACGCAGATTCTGGAATCTGAGCAGCATTACCGGCAATCATCAGGGCGATCAGAGTATCACCGACAGCTCGGCCAAAACCAAGAATCGCTGCTGCCAGTAAACCATATGAGGCGGCAGGAAGACTGATTCTGGTCAATTCCTGAACACGTGAGATGCCAAGTGCAACTGCTGTCACGCGCAATGTCGGGATAACCTGCTGTAGCTGACTATTGATCAGCAGAACAACCGTGGGAAGGATCAGAACACTTAGAGTCAGAGAAGCCGCTAAAAGAGAAAATCCACTGCCATAAGAAAAATTATCCCGCAGCAAAGGAACCAGCAGAAATACGGCAACGAATCCATATACGACAGTTGGAACCCCGGTCATACCATGAATAAGGAGAAGTACGGGACGGGCTAACCATGAGGGTCCCAGACCATGAACGAAAAGACAGATCCCCAGTCCGACAGGGTAGGCAATCAGCAACGCTGATATCGCCAGTACCAGAGTCCCGACAATCATTGACAAAAGACCAAATTCACCGTGAAACGGTCGCCAATGGACGGAAAACAATTCAGAAAACTGTCCATCAGCGAACAACGGCAAGGTGAAATAGACTAAAAATCCAAACAGAGCCAGAACAATCAGGGCAGAAAAAATAGTGGCACTCTGTAACAGGGTCTCCCAGTCTTTCGATGTCCAATTCAAGGGGCGATTGAGCAGCCCCTGATTTGGATAGCGTTTGTCGTTGCTGTTTTGTGGATTCAAAGCAAACCTTCAGACCACTTTACCGCAGGGGGATATAACCGTGACCACTAATATTCCCCGCTCCTTCGCTGCTCAGAACATAATCGATAAAAGCTTGTACCAGAGGCTTTGGAGCCCCATTGGTATTCATGAACAACTTGCGCACAACAGGATAAGAGCCGTTGATTGCATTATCCTGCGTTGGAGCAACCCCATTCAGTTTAATCGCCTTAACGGTATTATCCAAATGGCCAATACTCATGTAGCCCAGAGCATAACGATCTTGAGAAACCGCAACTTTCATTGCACCGTTCGAAGCGACAATATTGGCTGACTCGACGATAACTCCTCTATTCAAACATTTTTTCCAGAATACTGATCTCGTTCCGCTCGCCTCGTCCCGACTATAGATATGAATTCGGACATCATCACCACCAACGTATTTCCAATTATTTATTTTCCCAGAGAAAACATCCTGGATCTGGACACTGGTCAGTCCTGAAATTGGATTAGCCGGGTTGACTACCGGTGCAACGCCATCAATCGCAAAAGGAAAAGATCTCAATTTGGAATATTTTTCACGTTCTTTTTCACTAACAGGACGACCAGCATTGCCAATATCAACTAACCCTTCACCCACTTTTTGAACACCAACTCCAGAGCCCCCACCAGCAACAGTGATATTGATCTGTGGATACGAGGTCATGATGATTTTAGCAGCATCTTTCATGACCGGGATGTGCGCTGTACCACCCGCAATATCAATTTCACCCTGAAGGGTTGAGAAACGATCCAACTCCCCCGACACCGCTGGCACAGTAAAACAAGCCAGCAGGAAAAAGGTAAAAAACAACTTTTGAAATAATCTTTGTCTCATCGTAACCTCCTGAAATAAATCTCAATTAGTTTCTGTCCGGAAAAGGGCACTTTCTGAACCAGAAATGTGCATAGCTCCATCCGGAGTTTCTGGATGGAAACCAATTAACAACATTAATCAATGTTGGGTCGAATTCCCCGCAGCTTGCTGCGTAGAATCCAGATGTAGGGTGGGCAGTGCCCACCGAATACGATTGGTGACGTAAAACTTGGTGGGCAGTGCCCACCCTACTGAATTTCGATACCCCGTAGCTTGCTGCGGGGAGGTTCAATTAACGATATGCCAGTTGAGGACTATTGTCGAATGGATAATATCGATAAAATAAATATTTACTATCGTAAATACCGATAAATCGATTTCAGAATATATTCTTGTAAAATCCGATAACTCCCAGATTTTCACAAAAGGAACGTCATCAAAACATTTTTTATGTGTTCTGGGATATTACTGGACATAATAACGCAACCCGTATTACAGTAACTGCCATTGCTAGAATACGGGTGATTTGTTATGAGATTTTATAATCGAGAAAAAGAACTCGAACTACTGCTCCAGATTGAAAAATCATCACAGCAGTCATCAAAAATGACTGTTATTGTAGGTCGCCGGAGAATTGGCAAAACCAAACTGGTTCAGAAAGCCTTTGACCATAAACTCTATTTCTTTGTAGCTAAAAAAAATGAAGCCCTCCTTTGTGAAGAATTTATCACAATCATTCAAGAGGGTCTGAACATCAAGGTTCATGGTCAATTTGTTAAGTTCAAGGATCTGTTTGAGTTTCTTCTCGAACAATCGAAAACTCGCCCATTTACTCTGGTTATTGATGAATTTCAAGAATTTTTAAGTGTCAATAACAGCCTTTATTCTGACATGCAAAATATCTGGGATACATACAAAGACAGTTCAAAAATGAATTTGGTTTTAAGCGGATCGGTTTATTCTCTTATGAACCGAATATTCGAAGATAAAAATGAACCGTTGTTTGGACGTACTGATCATAAAATTCACCTGAAATCATTTTCTGTCACTACTATAAAAGATATTCTCCGGGAAAACTCCCCCGGATTTAGCCCTGACGATTTGCTGTCTTTCTATATTTTAACTGGAGGGATAGCCAAGTATATTGAGATATTTGTTGATCATAAGGCATTTACCCTGAACGACCAGTTGGATCTTATCTTTGATGAATATTCCCTTTTCCTGGAGGAGGGAAAAAATCTTTTGATTGAAGAGTTTGGTAAAGATTACACCACCTATTTCTCAATTCTTTCTCTTATTTCTTCATCAAAAACCACCAGAGGGGAAATCGAAGGAACTTTGGAGAAAAATGTTGGTGGTTATCTAGATCGGCTTGAAAATGAATACACCATTATCAAAAAAGTAAAGCCGATTTTTGCCAAGCCCGGCAGCAGAACGGTAAAATATGAAATTATAGATAATTTCTTCAACTTCTGGTTCCGGTTTATCTACAAGTATAAAAGTGCTATTGAAATTGAGAATTATCCTTATGTCAAAGGGATCGTATTAAGGGACTATCCAACTTATAGTGGCCGTTTTTTGGAGAAATTTTTTATCGAAAAACTGAAAATGTCCCATGATTTTTCTATGATAGGGATTTACTGGGAAAAAAAGAATCTGAATGAGATTGACATTGTTGCCATCAATGACGATTCAAAAACCATGCTTATTGCAGAAGTAAAAAGGAACGAGGAAAAGATCAATCTACATAAACTCAAAAGCAAGGCGACAAGACTACTGGAAAGACACCCCAAGTACGATACTAAATTTGTCGGTTATTCCTTGAAGGATATGTAGCGCTTTTGATAGCTACCGTCCCTTCTTCCGCCCCTTTGGCTCTCTCTTTCGCCGGGTTCTTTTTTCGAGAATTTCGACAGGAGCTTCTGCTTGTAGTTCTTCTTTGGTCTTTGCCGCAGCAACATGAATACAACGATCAATCAAACGTGTTCCATCGAGCATATTGATCGCTTCTTTAGTTTCAGCATCGTTCGACATACAGATAAAGGCGACACCCTTAAATTGTCCGTTACGTTGATCGGTCACCATGTTTATGGAGCGAACTTTTCCACAAACTGAGAAAAGTTTATGGAGATCTTCCTCAGTCGCCTCAAAAGAGATATCTGTCACAAAAATATCTTTAATTTTGGTTTTGGCTCTCATTTCAGTTCCATTCCTTCTTCAAATGCCCCTCTGGCTTCTTCAGGTCGTTCCAGAGATATTTGCCCCAGATTCCCGGCTCTCAGTTCACGTAATAGCAATTCTGCCGCCCGATGGAGATCAACATTTCCCCCTTTAATCAGGCAACCACGGCGGCGGCCAATCTCTTCAACGATACCCAGTGGAGTCTCCGGCAATGAGGAGAGATTATAACGTTGCTGCAACAAAGCTGGATATTTTTCAGCCAAATATTGAGCGGTGGTCAAGCCAACCTCAACGGTATCATAGGCATTGTCACCAATCGCACCACTCGCGGCAAGTCTGCCAGCACCAGCCAGGTTATCCAACACCGGCCAGAGGAGACCTGGGGTGTCGGAAAGGAGAATACCATTACGCAGATCGATCTGTTGGGGACAGGTCGTAATAGCAGGTTTATCACCAACACGCGCCATCTTTTTCCCGGCAAGGGTGTTGATCAAAGTTGATTTTCCAACATTGGGGATTCCAACCACCAGAACCCGCAGTGGCTTCTTTGCTTGAGACCGTGCCGGGAGAATTTTTCGACACAGCTTGGGAATCAATCCCGCATCGCGGCGACTGGTCGCTTCCATTGGAATCGCTTTGACCCCTTGCTGTTTCTCAAGAAATTGCACCCATCTTTTGGTGATGGATGGATCAGCAAGGTCACTTTTGTTGAGGACTTTGATGCAAGGCTTGTCTCCTCGTAACCGCTCCAATAGTGGATTAGCGCTACTAGCCGGAAGCCGGGCATCAAGAACCTCGATCACCAGATCGATTTTCGGCAGGATTTCAATAATCTGTGCCCGGGCTTTTTTCATGTGCCCCGGATACCAGTCAATAATCATTTATTTCTCTTTCAGAGGGCGAATAAATACCAAAAAAATCAACGGCAAAAGCCTCAACGGAGAGGCTGAGAGATGGAGAGAAAAACCACAACCTTAAACTTTGCCACCAAGACTCCAAGTACACCAAGGAAAGGCAAAATCTCTTTTTTTGATTTTAAAACCTTAAAAACAATTTTGACTTTGGTTGTCTTGGAAAACTTGGTGCCTTGGTGGCTATTTTGGGCTTTAGCTCTTCTCTGCGTTCTCTCCTCCTCTGTACCTCTCCGTTAAAAAGCCTTTGTGGTAAAAGTTATTCCCGCGTCTTCTGGATCAGCACCAAGTCAGCCAACACCAATGCTGCCATGGTTTCAACAATCGGCACCGCTCTGGGGACAACGCAGGGGTCGTGACGTCCTTTGGCTTCCAATGTTGTTTCTTCCCCGTAATAATCGGCTGTCTGCTGCGCCTGTCCAATTGTGGCCGGTGGTTTGAACGCTACGCGAAAATAGACAGATTCACCATTGGAAATGCCACCCTGCACACCACCGCTATTATTGGTTATCGTCCCCAGACGATCCCCTTTTTTGACAAAGGGATCGTTATGTAAAGAGCCACGCATCCGGGCACCGGAAAATCCGGACCCGATTTCAAAACCTTTGGTTGCCGGAAGCGACAGCATAGCGTGAGCCAGTTTTGCTTCCAGGCGATCAAAGACCGGCTCTCCCAGCCCGGCGGGAAGATTGCGACAAACACAGCTGACCACTCCACCGATCGAATCTTTAGCCTCACGAGCCGCGACAATTTCAGCGGTCATTTTTTCTGCTGCCTGAACATCAGGGCAGCGGATTTCGTTGTCATCAACTTGGGCTCGGGTGAGCGTTTCCATATCAACATTGTCGCTATCATGGTTGCCAACAGAGCTGACCCAGGAGATGATTTCGATCCCATACTCTTCCAGCAAATATTTTTCAGCAATAGCCCCCGCCGCAACCCGGCCGATAGTCTCTCTGGCACTGGAACGACCACCACCACTGGAAGCATGGATTCCATATTTTTGCTGGTAAGTGTAATCAGCATGCGAGGGGCGTGGAATCTGGCTCATAGATCCATAATCCCCGGGTCGTTGATCCTTATTGTTGACTAACATACCAATCGGGGTACCAAGGGTGAGACCGTTTTCAATCCCGGAAAGAATCTGCACCTGGTCAGCTTCATTCCGCTCTGTCCCCAGCTTGTTACCTCCTGGCCTGCGACGATCCAGCTGGATTTGAATATCCTCTGCTGATAATGACATGCGTGATGGAACCCCATCGACAACCACACCAACCCCGGCACAATGAGATTCTCCAAAAGTACTGATTCTGAATATACGCCCAAAACTCGACATCTTGTCCCTTTACTTAATTCATAGTTAGAAATTGACTCAGGAGCATAACAGAAAACTGCAGGGGACGCCATTTCGATCAATCTATTCAAATATACCTTGCCAACAATAAGGCAAAAGAACACTATGGACAAATTTAGACAATAGGGAGGTCAATATGGACAAAACATTCCTTACAGTGAAGGGTTTATCGGTAAAATTGGATGTTTCTGAGAAAACCATTTACCGGATGATTAATTCTAAATCAATCCCATTTGCCATAAAAATTGGTGGTCAATGGCGCTTTAATGCTGAAAAAATTGAAAAGTGGGTATTGGATTCCCAAAAGGGGGAACAGAAAAGAACTCCAACAAATTACAAGATTCGTGTTTCAGATGTTTTGGCAAATGGTTTGATTATTTACCGAGCACACGGGGAAAACCGAGATGAAATTCTTGATGAAATATTGGGAATGATCAGTGACATCTCCAGCAATGAAGCGACCAGTATCAAAAGACAAATACTCTATAGCGAATCAATCGTCTCATCCTCCCTGCAGGGATTGTCTTTCATGGCTCCAGATATTGACGGAACCTATCATATCGAAAATTCAAAACTCCTAGTGATTTTCTTGGAAAAACCAATGGATTTTGAAGCAATTGACAAAATTGATACGGAAATTGTCCTACTACTTCTGGCAACTAACAAAACGGAGCAGCTCATAATAAAAACCAGACTTTCAAGATTGTTTATGGAAAAAGAGTTTATCTCCATGGCCAAAAAACATTTGAACCGCAGAGAACTGATAACGCAAGTTTCCGCTATCGAAACAAAACTATTAGGTTGAACACCATCCCATTTGATTGGACACGAACATGCAAAAATTGACTTATAAAAGAATAGCAGGTGATCTCTTTGGCGGGTTGACCGCCAGTGTTATCGCCCTACCTCTCGCTCTGGCATTTGGAGTGGCCAGCGGTGTTGGAGCACAGGCCGGAATTTACGGAGCAATAATTCTCGGTTTTGTTGCGTCACTGGTAGGAGGAACTAAAGTACAAATTTCCGGCCCAACGGGACCAATGACAGTCGTTGCAGCATCAACCCTCGTGCTCTTTCATGGAGACGTTTCACTTCTGATGGCTGCTGTTTTACTGACCGGTCTTTTCCAGATTATTCTTGGACTCCTGAAAGTAGGAAAATTTGTAAAATTTGTTCCCTATCCGGTCATTTCTGGATTCATGAGTGGGATTGGAATCATTATCATTCTATTACAAATCAATCCTCTCCTCGGAATTGAAGGGGTAAAATCCCCCCTGGAAGCAGTCACCGCACTTGGCAATATCTGGACATTATTTCAGGCTGATGCTTTATACGCCAGTGGCATCGCCTTGCTGATCGTGTTCTTTACGCCCAAAAAGGTAGCCAGAATCATCCCAACTCCGCTGTTAGCTCTTGTTACTGTCACAGTCTTTGCCCAGTTAGCCGGTTTTCAGCTCACAACCATTGGGATGATCCCCAGTAGCCTGCCAAAAATACTTCTACCCAGTTTCACTTTTAGCCAGTTGTCAATTATCGTCTCAGCAGCCATGAGTCTTGCCATCTTAGGGGCAATCGATAGTCTTCTCACCTCTCTCGTTGCCGATTCCCTGACGAAAACTGAACACAATTCAAACCGGGAACTCATTGGTCAAGGTCTTGGCAATGCGCTGACAGCCTTCGTTGGTGGCATCCCCGGAGCCGGGGCAACCATGCGAACAGTCGTCAATGTTAAATCGGGTGGCACGACACGACTATCAGGAATATTACACGCCCTGATTCTACTGGGGGTTCTACTAGGCTTGAGCAAATATGCCTCAATTGTGCCAATGGCAGTTCTGGCAGCAATCTTGATAAAGGTCGGTCTGGATATTGTTGATTACCGGTTTATAAAGATTATCAAAAAAGCCCCAAAGCATGACCTTGCTATCATGTTTACTGTTTTGTTCCTCACCGTTTTTGTTGACCTGATTATGGCAGTGGGGGTTGGTGTTGTGCTCGCCTCGGTTCTTCTTACTGTGCGGATGACGAATCAAGTGCATTCTTCAGTCAACGATGTAGAAGTATCGGTCAAGGAAATTGAAGGTTGCGAAGATTTTAGCAATAAGGAGAGCTTTCACATCCGGGTAGTTGATATCGATGGCCCCTTCTTTTTTGGATCAACTTCTCGCTTGGTTGGTCAGGTAGGAGCAATGCTCGGAACAAAAATTGTAATTTTTAACTGTCTCAAAGTCCCGTTTATCGATTTAACTGCTTTTTTTACTATGAGTGAAATTATCTTGAAGTTAAAAGAAAACGAAATTATCCCATTAATTGTTGTCAGCGATGAGATAAGAGCAAAGCTAATTGAACTGGAAGCAACCTCTATCCTTGCTGAGAAACATATCTTTCTATCTTTTGATAGGGCAGTAGAACACGCACGCGAACATGTATGTGGAAAACGGTCATGATTATCCCTCGCAGTAACTTAATCTGCCCACCATCTAATAGGAACCCGTTTTTGAAGCGTTATTTCCACCATGATTTGTGCTAGAATTCCCCGCATAGACAATGGAGGTAATAGACGATGGCAGATGTCACTAAATTTCTCAACGGAATTGAATCTTTTCAGCAGCAACACTTTGGTAAAAATCCAGAACTTGCTACGACTTTGGTAGATGGACAAAAGCCTCAGGCTCTCTTGATTGGTTGCTGTGATTCCAGAGTTGATCCAGCCCTATTAATGGACTGCGGTCTTGGGGACTTGTTCATTTTGCGGAACATTGCCAACCTTGTCCCCCCTTACCTGAAAAGTGATGATTATCATGGTGTTAGTTCCTCGATTGAATATGCAGTTTGTCATCTAGAAGTCTCAGACATTATCGTGATGGGTCATTCTGGCTGCGGTGGTATCGGTGCATTGATGGAATCCGCCAAAGGAGAAGAATCCGGAGAATTTATCGGCAAGTGGGTTAGTATTGCAGCTTCGGCTCGCGATAAAGTTTTGCAGGAAATGGCCGATGAAACACCAGAGAAACAGGCACGAGCCTGTGAAAAAGGGGCTATCCTGGTATCGCTGAGAAACCTGATGACCTTCCCATGGGTCAAAGAAAGGGTTGCTAAAGGGCAGTTGAGCATCCATGGCTGGTACTACAATATGGGAACCGGTCAGCTACGATACTACAATCCATTGACAGGAGAATTTGAGATTCTGGTTAAAAAATATTCTCCAGACCACGACAAAATATCGAAAATCGGATCCTAGACAAATAATTCCACACCAAGGAGCCTCTCATGCCTATTGCCCCGCCCCCTGAAAGCTTTCTGGATCAAACCCCAATGGACTTGATGGAACTCTACGGGCGGATGCGCAGTTTAACCGATCAAGCTGGTTTCAAGGGAACCCTTCCCGCAATTTGGCAGTGCTCGGATGAAAGCCAGTCGATAAAAAAAGCTCTGTTTGGTTATATCAATAATTGTCCCACTTTTAACTTGGGAAGAGTTGGTGCTTTGCTCGATCCAAGCCGTCTTGCAACAGCGGCTCATCATGGGAAAGATTTTGTCATTCTGGGTGGAAGTCATATTGGCGCAGAAGAGTCTGAGGGTATCGGTTATATTGAAAGAATTCATGGTCAGCATGTTCCATGTTGTGGAATGTTAGGAAAGGTTCTGGACGGATATTTGCGGGTTTACCGGCGTGCGGCGCAGCTCATCAAGATTTCCAGAGTAGGAACCGATGTCAAAATCGAGATTCCATATAAATATTTATTCAAGAAACCTACCACTGAAACAGTGCGTATCCAAATTAAACTTAGCCGCCTGATCGAAGGAGAAGCCTTAGGGGAGGGAACTCTTGGAAAAATATATCGATTACACCCCAACATTGTCAATAACCACCCGGAGTTACTCAAATCAGCAGAAAACAATCCACGTCCTATCGGGACTTCACTGACCCCGGAGTTATTTTCATTCAAGAAGAATTTAGATCAGGAAAGTCACGAACCAAAAACAATGATAGAGGTTTCGGTTTTTGACTTTTTACCAGAAGTAGTTGCCTCACCCTTTCCCCATCGACGTCTGTGTAATATCAATACTTGGCGTCAATTTCACCGTATTGCCTCCTTCATTACTGATGACTTTGATGGTAGTGATAGTAATATCTTTGTTCTTGCTGGGTTAACGATAGATCATACAATCCGCCATAATACCTTTATTCCACAATTTGGTTTCTGGATGGAGCATGGTCGAGCCTTAGAAGCGAGATACTTCGGCCCCAGTGAGATAAATAATTTGCTCGCTGAACAGAAAATCTACAAGCCCCCTGTTACCTTTTTAGAATATGCGGGATTATAACGGAACAGACATTTTTCACTAAAATTCTTCTACCCTGCCGACATCTGATTATTTGTCCTATTTTATGAATCAGTCTTGTGGAAATGCTTGTCCAGACGGACAGTAACAGAAGATATTTACATAACTTTACACAATCCTCACAGCTCTTAACCCACTCTTTAGATTCTTTTCTCTATAGTCAGATCATCTACAACGAGCAGACGAAACCCTTGCCACTCAAAGGGAAAGTGAAAATGATTTTCACTCACGATATATGCCAACAAATATATTTATGATAACCTTGGAGATATAGATTTTTGACTCCATCCCGATAGATCAAGTGTGTCGGAGAAACAGACATCATTGGGTATTAGAGAAAGTGAGAATAGAGTATGTCGGTAGTCGTTGCAGAACGGTTGATTAAAACCTATGTTGCTGGAGATATCAAGGTGGAGGCGATCCGGGGGGTTGATTTCACCATTGAACCGGCCTCTTTTGTCTCTTTTATCGGTCCTTCGGGGAGCGGCAAAACGACACTGTTGAATATGATCGGTTGCCTCGATCCCCCTACGGAAGGGAAACTGCAGGTTGCCGGGCAGGATATCACCAGCCTGAACCGCCAGGATGCAGCCCGTTTCCGCGGTGAACATATCGGTTTCGTGTTTCAGGATTTCAATCTGATCCCGGTCTTAACCGTTTTTGAAAATGTCGAATATCCTTTACAGATGGTGCAGAGTTGGCCAACTGAAAAGCGTAAAAAACGGGTGATGGAAATGTTGGAAGCGGTCGGAATGGCTGACCAGGGAGATAAATATCCCAGTCAAATCTCTGGCGGGCAAAAACAACGGGTTGCCGTAGCCAGAGCCTTGGTAACCAATGCCAGGCTGGTGCTCGCCGATGAGCCAACCGCCAATCTGGATAAAGAAACCGCCAATATGGTTATCGACCTGATGAAAAAAATGCGCGATGAGTATAAGACAACCTTCGTTTTTTCCACTCACGATCCACGCATTGTTGATAATGTCGAAATCACCTTTGCACTTGATGACGGCACATTACACAGACTGGAAAAATCGGCGGGAGGTCAACATGGCTAATATCTTTAAACTTGCCGCACGAAACCTGTTTCGTTACAAGCGGAGAACTCTACTGACCTCCACATTGATCACTCTGGGAGTGGTATCCGTATTGCTGTTCATCTCCATTTCTGGATCCTTCAAATCATTGATGATCGGGCAGATCACCGATTCGATGCTCGGTCACATCCAGATTCACAAAAAAGGCTATCTGGCATCAATTGACAGTTTACCGCTGAACCGTAACCTGACCGGCAAGCAGATCGATAAAGTTGTCCAGGTTCTGGCCGAGGAAGATGCCGTTGAAGCCTACTCCATGCGGATTAAACTGGGGGCAATGTTCAGTAACTTCACCGAGACGACCAATGTCCGCTTAAATGCAGTTACCCCGGGGGATGAAGTGAAGGCAGCCCCATTACTGACTGACCGCATCCTGGAAGGAGAAAAGGAGAATCTGCTCAAAGCAGGCGAAATCCTGATTCCAGAACTGATCGCCAAAGGGATGAAGGTCAAAGTCGGCGATGGAATTGTCCTGGTAGCGAACAATAAGGATGGTTCAGTCAACGGTCAGAATTTTATGGTGCGCGGCATTCTCGAGGGCATTTCCGGCCCGGGCGGACGTGACGGCATGATTCATATTAACGATGCCAAGGCTTTACTTAGAATTGAAGCCGCAGAGGTCAGTGAAATTGCGATCCGCCTGAAAGATATAGATCAGCTACCCGCTGTCTTTGCCAGTCTGCAGGCAAAATTAGGATCAGTGAAAAATCAACAGGGGATGCCGGTTTTCGAAGTGCATACCTGGGAAAAGATTTCCCCCTTCTTCAATATTGCCAAGATGATCGATCTGATGACCTTCTTCATCAAAATCATGCTTGTTGCCATTGTGCTGGTCAGTATCATGAATGTGATGGTTATGGCGGTTTATGAACGGATCAACGAGATCGGTACTATCGCCGCTATTGGGACACTGCCAAATAAAATCCTCGGTCTCTTTGTTGTCGAGGGCTTTCTGATGGGAGTTTTAGGAACCGCTGTCGGTACGGCAATCAGTCTGGTCAGTATCGCAATTATGAATGCAACACAGATCAGTTTTGACTTTGGCCGCCAAACCGGACTGCTTCTTTCGCCAACAATCGGAGCAACAGACGTGATTTTGGTCGTCGTCATTGTTATTGCAATTGCGGTTATTGCCAGCTTACAGCCTGCCTGGAAAGCGTCCAAAATGGATCCGATTACTGC
>JAYEME010000134.1:0-18620 GCA_034717915.1 Thermodesulfobacteriota bacterium | reverse complement strand
TGACAACATGTGGCTCTATATCCCGAATGTTGGTAAACCGATCAGAATCACAAGTCTACAATCGGTGGTTGGTGGCGTATTTAATAACTCTGACATTCTGCGCCTTGATTACAGTGCTGAATATGATGTAGCAAGCATAACTGAAAAAGGTGACTTATACCTGCTTGATTTGAAAGCAAAGTCGAATACTATCGCCTATGACACGCTGAAAATGAGTGTCGATAAGAAGGCACTGGTGCCGACGACCATCGAGTGTTTTGCTTCCAGCGGCATGCTGATAAAAACCCTCTACTACAAGGAGCCGAAAGATTTCGGCAACGGCATTGTTCGCCCCTCGGTACTGGAAACCGACAGCCCCCTCTACAAAGGCTATAAGTCGGCCATGGTCTACGCTAAAATAAATCAAAAGGAACTGGCAGATGAAGTTTTTTCCCTCAACTATCTGTCACGGGTCGATGAACTACGCTAGTTTAATTCATCCTGAATGATCAAATAATGATCTGATTAGCACGAATCTTCCGTTGTATAGAATTCCCTCTCCCCGGCGTGGGAGAGGGTTAGGGAGAGGGGCGAATAGCAACAATCCACCCCCATCCCGGCCTTCCCCCATCAAGAGGGAAGGGGCAATATTTCAAAAGCTCGCTATCTAAAGGGAAGATTAGTTATAATCAGTAATAATGATGAGTTGCCGATGATTTTGCTGCAAAAGATATTCTCTCTTCTCTGTTTATGTCTCTTTCTGGGGATAGGGCTATCCAGTCCTTCTGTAAGCCAGGCTGAGGATTATAGCTTCAACTTGGATGAATTCGAAAAAAAGAGTTTTTCGTGGGGTGGCTACGCCGATCTGAAGTGGGATCATAATTGGATTAATCGGAATAGCGCTTTTGGATTACTTGGCTTCTACGATATCCCACGCTCAGATCTGGATCGACTCACTTCCACCGTTCAATTGGATGGCAACTATAATAAAGGGATAGTTGATTTCAACTGGTTGCTACAGGCATCAGCCCAAAAAGATCAAATTAATTCGGAACAGACTCTGGATGTTTTTTCCGCCTATGCCAGTATCAAGCCTGTTCCTGCTATCACTTTCGAGCTAGGAAAAAAAACCTTCAAATGGGGCAAAGGCTATGCCTGGAATCCGGTTGGTTTTATTGATCGTCCAAAAGATCCCAACAACCCGGAAGATGCTCTTGAAGGATATATCGGCGTCGGTGTTGATCTGATCAAAAGTCTCCCCGGAGCATTGCAAACATTGGCATTAACCGGAGTGGTGCTGCCGGTATGGGACGATATCAACGATGATTTTGGCGAGCAAAATCATATCAATCTGGCCGCTAAACTCTATCTTCTCTATCGGGATACCGATATCGATTTAATCTTCTTCACCGGCGACAGTCGTTCAACCAGATACGGAATTGATATCTCCAGGAATCTGGCGACTAATTTTGAAATCCATGCCGAAGTTGCCTATATCCCTGAGCAGAAAATCAGAGTTCTGAATAGATTGGGAGTTCTGGAAAATCATGAAATTGCAGCCACCAGCTATCTGCTGGGTCTCCGTTATTTAACCGCAAGCGACATAACGACTATTCTTGAGTTCTACCATAACGATGCGGGCTATTCGGAAACTGAAATGGATCATTTTTATCAACTGGTCAGCGATGCAAACACACACTATAACAGCACGGGTGATATTAGCCTTTTCAATCAGGCTGCCATTATCAGCAGGAGTGGGTACGCAAAACCGCAGGTGGGACGCAACTACATTTATACCAAAGTGACTCAGAAAGAGCCGTTTGATTGGCTCTATTTTACACCAGGGATAACGGCAATTTTCAATCTTGATGATGAAAGTTACTCCTTGAGTCCCGAAGCTGTGTACACAGGCTTCACCAACTGGGAGTTGCGGCTGCGCTATTCATACATTGATGGGGGCAGATTTACCGAATACGGTGAAAAACTCAACGAAAGCAAACTGGAGTTACGCTGTCGCTATTATTTTTAGCTTTCTATGGTCAGACAAATAATCAGCAAGATTATTTCAATTCAACAATTTGACCACGTTTGATATGTAACAGATAGAGCTGTTTGATTGCCTCACCATAGAGATCAAACCCAGTCGTTCCGGTGACTCCTCGATAATCATAGAGATCAACCATCTTTCTCCGCAGATCATTACGATTTTCCACTTCAGGGTCATCAAGAATTTGTAACAGCAGAGTAGCAATATCAAAAGCTTGAGCTCCCAGAACCGTTGGCTCTTCCTTGTAGTGCTGACGATAGAGTTCCATAAACCGCTGAACTTCTGGTTTTTTACTCTCAGCATAAAATGCATCTACAAATACCGCTTGTTTGAGAAACCGCCCCGCCTGTTTAACCAGTTCAGGAGAATTCCAACCATTGATTCCGAGCAAAGTCGCGTCCTTGATACCGTAAAATACCAGCTGCGGAGCAATCTGCCTGATCCGATCAGCATAATCGGGGATGAACAAAGCATGGAAGGGGGGTAGGGGATATTCCAGTTCTAGCTCTTCCCCCCCCTCTTCCTTTTCTTCTTCAATTTCTGCTTTGGTTTTGGGAATCTCTATCTCCCGATCTTCCCAGAGGAGCTTTTCAATCTGCTTCTTGAAATCGGTGCTGTCATCCGAGTAGCTGACAATATCGATAAGCTCACCGCCTGCTCTCTGTAACTCCGCAACAAAGAGCTCGGTCATCTTCTCACCAAGGCGGTTTTCCGGACGCAGAACCGAAAAAGAGATATTTCCAGCCGCCATGGCATAATCGACCAATGCTTTCACTTGTTGTTCTGCTGTCAGAGTGTCACGGAAAATAAAGTTACCAATTTCCGGCAATCCCTCCGTTTGCGCCAGAGCAAGCATCGGCACCATCTCACGCTGTGCTCGGCGGGCAGCCTCTCCCGCATGAGTGCTAATGAGTGGACCAATAACTGCCATGACCTTGTCGTCATCGGTCAAACTGCTGACCAGCTGGGCAGAGGTAACCCCTTCAATTGCGGTATCATGATAAATAAAACGTGCCGGCAAACGGGTTTTGTTATGTTCCAATAGCGCCAGCTCCAGTCCCTTTTTGACCAGCTCACCGTACGAAGCGTAGCGATCACTCATTGGCAGGAGGACACCAATACTATCGCGATTCAGCCAGCTATTGTCAGGGCCAGTTCTTTGTAGCAGTAATTCAGCTTCTTGCCAGTAAGGAAAAGTTACCGAGGAGGCAAATAGTCTCTGTAAATGCTGCCTGGCTTGATCAGGTTGCTGTTGCAGCAGAGCCCGACGTGCCAGCTGCAGACGTGCATCCTGCCCAATCGCAGTTTCCTGCCACATAAAAGCAGCTTCCGCCAGATCAGCATCACTGAAATGATTTTGCAATAACTGATGGGATTGAGCGAGTATCTCTGCTCGGTTTGTGCTGAGCGGAAGTTGCTGCTGCAAGTAGAATAGTGCCAGAAGAGATTGCTGTTGTTCAGTTGAAGCGACAGTCAAAGCCTGATACAGCATAATCTTATCAGACCGGGGGAGAGGTTCGTTGAGCAGAGGCTGTAATTGTTGTAAACCTGCTTGGAATTCGCCGGTTTTGACGAGACTATTCCCCAACAGAAGTTCAGTTTCAGGACTGCGAAAAACAATTGGAATACGCTGGAGATAGAGGATTGCATCAGCGTCGTTGTTTTGTTGTGAAAAAATCCGACCAATCAATGCAGAAGCTTGGGCGGTTTCAGTTGAATCTGGAGATTTCTGGACAAAGCGACGCAAAACAGCTAGTGCCTGGCTCAGATCTCCTTGCTGAAATAGTTTCTGACCTTGCTTCAGCCCTGCAACTTCGGCGGCAACAACAGAACCGACAGAAAAGCTCAAAAGCAGGGAGGCAAACAGGGTTCCGGATAGAATCAGGCAATAGATCCGCTTCATGCGTACTCCATAGTTTTTGATGGGAAAAAGGGAATACTACCAGAATCAGTGGTAAAACAGCAGATAAATAAGTGCAAGCCGTCGCGGGCTCCTTGATTCAGTATCAGTCAAACAGTTCTTTGACTTTATCAAAAAACCCCTTCCCTTGCGGATGAATATCTTCACCACCCTCTTTGGCAAAGTCTTCCAGAAGCTCACGCTGACGAGCATTCATTTTAGTCGGAACCTCAACTTTTAGTACCACCAACTGGTCGCCACGCCGGTGATGCCCCTGTAGGGCGACAATCCCCTTACCCGACAGTTTGAAAACTTTTCCAGTTTGAGTCCCTGCCGGAACTTTAAGATTGAGCTTCCCTTCCAGAGTTGGAACCTGCAGATCACAACCAAGTGCCGCCTGAACAAAGGAGATCGGAATTTCACAGATGACATCCTGTCCATCACGCCTGAATATCGGGTGCTCTTCAACGCTGATGACAACATAAAGATCCCCCGGGGGACCTCCTTGGGTACCTGCATCTCCTTCGCTACTCAATTTCAAACGGATACCATCTTCCACTCCCGCCGGAACCTTGAGTTCTACAGTACGTTTACTCTTGACCTGCCCAGTCCCCCGGCAATCGGGGCAGGGATCGGTAATGATTTTTCCGGTACCGCGGCAATCAGGGCAGGGACGTGTCATGGTAAAGAAACCCTGCTGATAGCGAACCTGACCAGCACCACGACAGGTAGAACAAGTTTGCGCTTCGGTTCCTGGACTGGCACCAGAGCCGTGGCAGGTTTCACAGGATTGCTTGCGCGGTAACTGGAGATTTTTTTCAGTCCCGAATGCAGCCTCTTCAAAACTGATGGTCAGATTATAGCGGAGATCATCCCCCCGTTGTCCCCGTTCACCTCGGCGGGATCCACCACCAAAGATGTCGCCGAAGATATCGCCGAAGATATCTTCAAATGGTGCTCCGCCAAAGCCACCACTGGAAAACCCTCCCGCGCCATTGACACCGGCATGGCCAAACTGATCATAAGTGGCTCTTTTTTGAGCATCAGAAAGAACCGCATAAGCTTCAGAAAGTTCTTTAAACTTGCTTTCTGCTTTAGTATCTCCGGGATTCTTATCGGGGTGGTACTGGATAGCCAGACGACGGTAAGATTTTTTGATCTCTGTCCCGCTGGCGTTTCGATTAACTTCCAGTACTTCGTAGTAATCACACTTAGACAAAATAACTATCCTGCATTAAAAAAACCGCCGCCAACCCGGTTAAAAGGTTGGCGGCTACTGACATAAAATTTACTTCTTTTCGTCAACGTCCTCAAATTCAGCGTCGACAACATCATCCCCAGCGGCATCTGCTGCGCCATTATCGGCACCTC
Source organism: Thermodesulfobacteriota bacterium (assembly GCA_034717915.1). GTDB lineage: Bacteria > Desulfobacterota > Desulfuromonadia > Desulfuromonadales > Geopsychrobacteraceae > Desulfuromusa. The sequence continues at coordinate 13,323 of JAYEME010000134.1, read as the reverse complement.
CGGCAGCACCATCATCATCCTGGGATTGTGCATACATCATTTCCGCAAGCTTATGGGATGCCTGGGCAAGAGCTTCACTCTTGGTCTTGATCTCTTCTGGATTATCGCCCTCAATCGCTTTTTTCAGCTCTTCCAATGCCTCTTCAATTTGCCTCTTTGTGGCACTGTCCAGCTTTTCTCCATGCTCCGTCAGTGATTTTTCTGTCGTGTAGGAGAGACCATCTGCCTGGTTACGGGCTTCTATCAATTCACGTTTTACTTTATCTTCACTGGCATGAGATTCAGCATCCTGAACCATCGAGTTAATCTCTTCATCAGATAAACCACTAGATGCGGTGATCTGAATTGATTGCTCTTTTCCGGTACCAAGATCTTTTGCCGAGACATGGAGAATTCCGTTAGCATCAATATCGAAAGTTACTTCAATTTGTGGAACTCCACGCGGGGCAGATGGAATTCCTACCAACTCAAAGTTTCCAATGGTTTTATTATCGGTTGCCATTTCCCGCTCACCCTGCAGAACATGGACTGAAACAGCCGGTTGATTATCTGCAGCAGTAGAAAACACCTGGCTTTTCTTACACGGAACGGTGGTGTTTTTCTCAATCAACTTGGTCATAACGCTACCAAGAGTTTCAATTCCCAGAGACAATGGAGTCACGTCAAGAAGGAGAACATCTTTAACATCACCAGTCAGGACACCGGCCTGAATTGCAGCACCAATGGCAACAACCTCATCGGGATTCACCCCTTTGCTTGGAGCCTTGCCAAAGATCTCTTTGACCCGTTCCTGAACCGCTGGCATCCGTGTCATACCACCAACCAGGACAACTTCAGTAATTTCATTTGCAGACAATCCAGCATCTTTCAATGCGGTTTGGCACGGCTTAGTTAATCTATCAATGAACTCGCTACAGATACTTTCCAGTTTGGAACGGGATAGTTTGACATTCAGGTGCTTTGGTCCCGACTGATCGGCAGTAATAAATGGCAGATTAATATCGGTTTCCATCGATGAGGAGAGCTCACATTTGGCTTTTTCCGCTGCCTCTTTCAACCGTTGCAAAGCCATTTTGTCGCCACGTAGGTCGATCCCCTGATCTTTTTTGAATTCATCGGCAACATAATCAATGATCCGCTGATCAAAATCTTCACCGCCAAGGAAAGTGTCACCATTGGTCGATTTAACTTCAAAAACACCATCGCCAAGATCAAGGATAGAAACATCAAAAGTACCACCACCAAGGTCAAAAACAGCGATAGTCATTTCATGTTTTTTATCCAGTCCATATGCCAGCGATGCAGCAGTCGGCTCGTTAATGATCCGCAGAACATTCAACCCGGAAATTTTCCCGGCATCCTTGGTCGCCTGGCGCTGAGAATCATTGAAATAAGCCGGTACGGTAATAACGGCATCAGTCACTTTTTCACCAAGGTAATCTTCAGCAGTTTGCTTCATTTTCTGCAACACCATGGCAGATATTTCAGGGGAACTATATTTCTTGCCCCGAACTTCAACCCAGGCATCACCATTCTCAGCTTCAATAATACTAAAAGGGCTGATTTGCATATCCTTTTGAACAGCTTCAGAAGTATATTTACGCCCGATCAACCGCTTGATAGCGAAAAGAGTGTTTTCAGGATTTGTAACCGCCTGACGTTTTGCCTGCTGACCGACAAGGCGCTCACCACTTTCAGTAAATGCAATAATCGAAGGCGTTGTACGAGACCCTTCCGAGTTTGCAATAACGACCGGTTCGCCCCCTTCCATAACTGCAACACAAGAGTTTGTCGTTCCCAAATCAATTCCAATAACTTTACCCATAATTTATATCCTCCTTAGAGATTTTGTCAGAGTCATTTACTCTTTGTCTGTGTCTTCGTTTGTCTTATCTTCAGTGATATCTTCTTCAATTTCTTCAATTTTTGGAGCTTTCGCCAGCATCACAAATGCAGGTCGCAATAACCGCTTGTTAAGCTGATACCCTTTTTGCATCTGCTGCACAACGGCATTGACCGGATGTTCTTCTGATTCCATCTGCCCCATAGCTTGATGGTATGCCGGATCAAAGGGTTGACCAATAGCGTCCACCGGTTCCACTCCGAACTTATCCAGCAGTTGACTAAACTGGTTCAGGGTCATCTGAACCCCTTCAAACAGACCATCATTACTTTCAGCCTGCTCTGCGTGTTCAACTGCCCGTTCCAGATTGTCGATAACCGGCAAAATGTCGCGCAGAAGGCTTTCATTGGCAAATTTAGCCAATTCTTCCTTATCCCTCTGAGTCCGTTTGCGCAGATTGTCCATGTCGGCCATGGTTCTCAGATATTGCTCTTGAGATCCCTTGAGATCCCTCTGCGCCTGGGTCAGTTCGTTACGTAACCGAACCGTTTCGTCTTCTTCTGTTACCACCTCTGGCCCAATACTGGCTGGAGTTTCCAACTCAGTTTCCGACTCCTGTTGCTCAGTTTTTTTTGCCACCTCTAGAGCTCCTTATTCTTATTAATCTTTTGCCGTTTCCCGATCGAGAACCCGACTGACAAGCCGGGCAGTAAAGTCAACAATTGGAACAACCTGTGAATAATTCATTCGAACCGGACCAATGACTCCAAGAGTCCCAATGGCTCCCTTTTGATTGGAAAAGTTCGAGGTAATCAGGCTGCAACCTTCCAGATCTATATGGGTGCTTTCGCTACCGATAAAGATCTGTACTCCTTGTGCTGATTGTCCTCGATCCAATAATTCAATCAGAATTTTTTTACTTTCAAACGCCTGAATCAGACGCTTCATCTGTTCCGGAGTCGAAAACTCCGGTTGCCCAAGCATCAAGGAAGCACCGGAAACATACAACTGATCTTCAACTTCATCCTGCAGGGCAGCACAGGAAAGACTCAACGCCAGTTTTTTTAATTGGTCGTAATGATCCCTGTCTTCCTGCATTTCCTGTTTCAGTTTGGCGCGAACCTCTTGAATCGTCAGACCGTTCAGTTCACTATTTAAATAGTTACTGATCTGTTCAAGGTTGCTGGAGGTCAATGACGGATCAGCCTTGATAACTTTATTCTGTACCAGTCCGGTTTCTGAGACGTAGATCATCAATAGTCGCCCCTGTGACAGGCGGACAAATTCAATCTGACGAAAAACGGTCGAGATGAATTTAGGAGCCATAACCAGACCGGTATATTGAGAAAGACCCGACAGAACTCTGCCGACCTCCTGCATAATATCTTCCATGCGCATATTCTGAAAACGGTAGCTATTGCGCAAATTCTGTTTTTCATTGCGGTTCAAGGTGCGAACATTAAGCAGGGTATCAATATAGTATTGAAATCCCCTTCCTGTTGGAATTCGCCCTGAAGAGGTGTGAGGTGAACAGAGTAGCCCCATATCTTCCAGATCCGCCATAACGTTGCGAACCGATGCTGGAGACAGGTTGAAATTGTGCTTGCGACTGATCGCACGACTACCAACAGGTTCAGCTGAGGTGATGTAGTCTTCGACTATCGCTTCAAGTATATTTTGGCTGCGTTCATTTAATGTATCAGCCATAGATCTGCACTCCACTTTTAACCGGACTTTCATCGTCCAACCTATATTAGCACTCGCCTCTGTTGAGTGCTAATAACGAAGGTTATCAAGCACCTGCCACTTTGTCAAGCCTTATGGCAATAGGAGATAGGCAGATTTGAATATATTCGTTATTTGTTGAGCTCATGAGCAGGTTCTAGAGGAAGTGGCTGATCAAATGATCATAGATAAGCCAACCGTTCAGGTTGAAGCTGTAACGACCAGTAGCTAAAGAAGAATGAAGGTAGTCAGTCGCCTTATTGAGTGCTTCGGGAAAAGCTTGCTGCAGAGGGAGGTTGAATTTTTGTTCAAAGTCAGCTCCATCTATGCCATCGCTGGTACGCAAAGCAAGATAAACGTATTCCTTCATTGCTCCCAGCTGGTTGTAAGTTTCCAAAAGTTCGGCAGGACTTTCTCCGCGCAGCAGAGATTTTTTATAATCCCGAAGATTCGCAGGAATATGCCACCTTTCACCCCATTTCTGATTTATAAAACTATGCGCACCAGCGCCAATTGCCAGGCAGTCACCGCGCTTCCAATAAACCTGGTTATGCCGACAGCGCCGCTTTGGGCGAGCAAAATTGGAAATCTCATAATGCTCAAACCCAGCCACATTTAGTTGTTCATGCAGTAAGTGATATTGATCGGCATAGAGGTTGTCTGCGCAAGGAGATAATTGACCTGATTGTAGCCGGGTGAAAAAATCGGTTCCTTCTTCAAAAGAAAGGCCGTAAAGAGAGATGTGTTCCGGTTCTAAATTTAACAGTGCGGTTATCTCTTGCTCCAGAGAGATCAAATCCTGCTTTGGAAGAGCGAACATCAGATCAAGACTGAGATTGTCGAATCCAGCGGTACGTGCGGCAAACACACTTTCACGTGCCTGGTTGGCCGTGTGTATTCTGCCCAGCAGTTGTAAGGTCTGGTCATTAAGTGATTGAATGCCAAGAGAGAGCCGATTAACTCCAGCCTGTCGATATCCTTGTAGCTGTTCCAGAGTCACTGTTCCCGGATTGGCTTCCAGAGTAATTTCGGCAGCTGTTTCTGTCCCGAAGTTTTGTTCGATATTATTGAGAATATTTTCAATTTGCTTTATCGAGAGAAGTGACGGTGTCCCACCACCAAAAAAAATTGTTTCGAGCGGGGTTGTTGTTGGTCTAGTTTGTTTCAGTATTTTAATATTAAGACAGAGTAGTTCAACATACTCATCAATTTGCAGCTGAGAACCAACCTGGGAAAAAAAATCACAATAAGGACATTTACTGGAACAGAAAGGAATATGTAGATAAAGAGAGCTCACCAGTTAAACCCAGGGAGTCAATATTGTGGTGATTTCGTCAACGATTAGATTAACCTTTCCACGACCAGGTCAGACAGACAAAATTGATGACGTCGCAAAAAAGGCCGCACTACGGCGTTACGGTGTTTTTTCAGGATCTCGACATACTCTATGTATGCCTTCGCCCCTGAAAAACCACCAGGCCTTGTAGGACGAAATTTTTGCTTAGCTATCCCATGAGTTTTGTGAAAGCATCAAAATTTATTTTCCGGTCTTTTTTTCAAACTCAGCCTGGATTTCTCGACATTTTTCCATATCACCATTGGCGCAGACAGCCGCAACAAAGACAGTATTGCTACTGTCCCCAATAGCACAATTACTGTCCTGGCCACAAAAACACTGGATATCCAGCAGTTTTGATTCCTCACTGCTACAGCTTCCAGAAATCCCCTTTCGACCACAGATGATTCCGATTGACAACCCGGTAAAGGCAAGCAGGAAGATAATTAAAGCGGGAATAAGCATTTCCATAACTAATCCTCTTCTGGTTTGAGGTAGGGTTTAAAGGCTGAACTCTGTTTTTCAATAAACTGGTCACCCTGTTTTACCAACATAAAAATCGCAAGCTGCTCTTGTTCGGCAAATTCGAACCCTTTGTTCGGACCCATCACCATAATCGCAGTAGCCAAAGCATCGGCACGCATACAGGTTTTATCGATAACCGTCACAGAAGCCAATTGATGTTTTATCGGATAGCCGGTTGCAGGGTCAATCGTGTGCGAATAACGCACCCCCTGCTCTTCAAAATAGTTACGATAATCCCCTGATGTCGCCATAGCAACATCTTTGAGATGTAACCGTTTTCTGATGCTACGTTGTTCTGCTATCGGACTTTCAATACCGATGATCCAAGGTTGCTGCAACTGCTTTTGCCCGTGGGTGACAATTTCACCACCAATCTCTACTAAAAAGTTATTGATCTGATTTTCCATCAATAATTTAGCGATCGCATCAACAGCATACCCCTTGGCAATGGCCGACAGGTCAATGGAGATTGCACTATCCCTTTTGCGTAGCGCCGAAGGTGTCTTGCGTAACTCCAGTTTATGATATCCTGACTTTGACAGCAAGGTCTGGATAGCATTCGCATCAGGAATTGCATCTAGGTTGATGGTTGGCCCAAATCCCCACAGATTGACCAATTTTCCGATAGTGATATCGAAAGCACCTGAACTCAGTTGGCTGATCTCCTGTGCTGCACTGATAACCGACATAGTTTCAGCAGAGATTGGCATCCAGCTTCCAATTGAAAATCGATTAAACCTCGAAACTTCTGAAGCTTTTTTATAAGTTGACATCCTGTTATCAATGCCATCAAGGCGTGAACTTATCTCCTGTTTCAGAGCAGGAAGATCGATTTTCTGTCCCTTCATCGGCGCCAGTTTGATATGGTAACTGGTACCCATGGTTGCCCCGCTGATATCCAGTAATTTTCCCGGGGTTTGTTGTTGATTCAGATAGACGGTGATTCCAGTTAAAGACAACAGGATTATGATAATTATGGTGAGTCGTTTCATTATTTCTCCAACAAAAAAGCCGCATCAAACCGATGCGGCTTTTTTGTTCTCTCATCTGGATTAATTTACATATCGCCGATTTCCAACGCGATTCGCGCCAATTTATGTTTTTGCTGATTTTCCATCTCCAATAAAGTCTCAAAAATCTCCCGAGTCTCCCTGGATGGAGCCGCGTCGGCCATTGCCTTGTACGAGGTGAGCAGGCAACTGTCCAGTGTGACCCCCAATTCCATCACCTCGTCAACCGTCATGTTATTGGAGTACTGAGCTGCGTCAAGTGGAGCAAACAGGCATTGTTCCTGAGAATAACGGTACCAGGTATCAAGCGCCCGTGACTTAACTTCGTCAGTATAATCCTCCAGAGCACGGTCGAGGTGAGCTTTATGCCGCACCAGATAGTCGAGCAGCATCTTTACCCGGGCACTCTCCGATTTATCACTCAGCTGTTGATAAAATTCGCCGACACGACGGTGGTACACCCGTGCGTAATCGAGGATTTCTCTTGCTTGTCCGTATGGCATCAGATTTCTCCTTTATCGATCAAAGCTCTACTAGCTTAATTTTAACATATACACCGTAAATTACGCTATTCCACTTCATGCTTTAATCAGGGACCAAAATCATCAAACATGATGTTTTCACGTTCTACACCTTGATCAAGGAGCATATTGGTGACGGCGTTGGCCATGAGCGGAGGACCACACATGTAGTATTCGCAATCCTCTGGGGCTTCATGGTCTTTGATGTAAAGTTCATAAAGGACGTTGTGGATAAAACCAACAGGTCCGGTCCAATTATCTTCCGGCACCGGATCTGACAGAGCACAATACCACTTGAAGTTAGGATATTTCTCCTGCAGCTCATTCAACTCATCGACGTAAAACATCTCTTTAAGGCTACGTGCTCCATACCAGTAGGTCATTTTACGGGTTGAATTCAGCCGCAGCAGTTGGTCAAGAATATGGGAGCGCATCGGTGCCATACCGGCACCACCACCGATGAAGACCATTTCGTTATCGGTCTCACGGGCAAAAAATTCACCGTAAGGGCCGGAAATAGTGACCTTATCGCCAGGCTTAAGATTATAAATAAAAGATGACATCTGCCCAGGAGGTGCATCGGGTACATTTGGAGGTGGTGGGCAAACCCGAACGTTGAGCATGATCATCCCTTTTTCTAAAGGATAACTGGCCATAGAATAGGCACGCATGATTGGCTCTTTAACGATCGACTTAAACCGCCACAGATCGAAATTATCCCAGTCCGCACGATATTCTTCTTCAATATCAAATTCGGAGTAGGAAATCTCATGTGCCGGGGCTTCGATTTGGATATAACCACCTGCCCTGAAATCACAATCTTCCCCTTCAGGGAGATCAACAATGAGCTCTTTGATAAAGGTCGCCTTGCCATCATTGGATCTGACTGTGCATTCCCATTTCTTGATATCAAAAATCTCGGCAGGGATACCCAGTTTCATATCTTGCTTGACCCCAACCTGACAACCTAGGCGAAGACCTTCCCGTGCCTGACGTTTAGTGATGAAACCGGTTTCGGTCGGCAGAATGTCGCCACCACCGTCAAAGACATGAACATGGCACTGACCGCAGGTACCACCACCACCACAAGCTGAAGGGATAAAGATCCCTTCAGCAGCTAAAGCTCCCAAGAGTTTACCACCAGGCTTGGTGACGATGGTTTTATCAGGATCATCGTTGATTAAAAACTTGATCTCGCCGCTGGGAACCAGACCCTTGCGTGCCACCAGAATAATGGCAACCAGGGAAAGAATAACTCCCGTGAACATCGTGGTACCGGCTATTATAAGTGTGTAATCCATACTACCATCCAATCTTTATTGTTCTGGTTATACTGCCGTTAAAATTGTAAACCGGAAAATGCCTTGAACGACATGGCCATCAAACCAACGATAATAAAAGTGACCCCAACACCCTTTAATCCTTTAGGAATGTCGCTGTAGGTCAGTTTCTCTCGGATACCCGCCAATAGGCAGATTGCTAGTGCAAAACCAAATCCGACACCCGCACCATAAACGGTACTCTCTACGACATTATAATCACGCTCAACCATGAACAGAACCGCACCAAGAATGGCGCAGTTTACTGTGATCAGCGGGAGGAAAATTCCCAGAGCGTTATAGAGTGCCGGGAAGTACTTATCCAGAGCCATCTCCAGAATCTGGACAATCGCTGCGATTACCCCGATATAACAGATGAGACCCAGAAAGCTGAGATCCAGATTGGGATAGCCAGCCCAGGCTAACGCCCCTTTTTTTAGCAAAAACGTATAAAGAAGGTTGTTGACTGGAACCGTGATGACTTCAACAGCGATGACTGCAGCACCCAACATAATAGCGGTACTGACCTTTTTTGACACGGCAATGAAGGTACACATACCAAGAAAAAAGGTGAGTGCGATGTTATCGATGAAAACTGAATTAAAGAAGATCATGAAATAATGTGACATTGCAGCTATTCCTATTCTTGGAGTTCAGGTTTCCAGGTACGCAAAGCCCAGATAATAAAACCGATCAGGAAAAAGGCACTGGGAGCGAGCAGCATCAAACCGTTAGTGACATACCAACCACCATCGTTGACAGTGTTAAGAATGGTCACGCCGAAGAGTTTTCCCGAACCGAAGAGTTCGCGAACAAAACCAACTGTTAGTAGAACAATACCGTAACCGAGGCCATTACCGATACCATCGAGAAGACTAAGGCCTACCGGGTTTTTCATCGCGTAGGCTTCAGCACGCCCCATAACGATACAGTTGGTGATAATCAGACCAACATAAACCGACAGTGCCTTGCTCATCTCATAGAGGTAAGCTTTGAGCATCTGGTCAATAATGATAACCAGAGTCGCAATAATGGTCATCTGGACGATGATCCGGATACTGTTGGGAATATGATTGCGGATGGCACTGATTGCCGCATTGGAACAGGCCGTAACCAAAATAACTGCGACAGTCATGGTCAATGCCGTAGACATTTTGTTGGTCACCGCCAGCGCTGAACAGATACCAAGGATCTGCAAGGCAATCGGATTGTTATTAAATAACGGATCCAGAAGGGCGTCTTTTGCTTTTGCCATGATTAACCTCTCTCTGCTTTAAGTTTGGTCAGGAATGGGGCAAATCCATGCTCGCCAAACCAGTAGCGGATAATGCCATGAACCTTGTTGCCAGTGACTGTTGAGCCGGCAATACCATCAATGGTGTTAACTGCATCGGCAGCATCAGGATTGTATTTTCCTTTTTTAACCACCTTGAGCGCGAGTTTTCCAGAGCTGTTAAATACCTGCTTGCCTGGCCATTGTTTCTTCCAGTTGGGATTGTCAACTTCGGCACCAAGACCAGGAGTCTCAGCATGCTGATAGAAGGTGAAGCCATCGACCGTCGTTCCATCCGCAGCAATAGCGATGTAACCGTACATTGGCCCCCACATCCCGGCACCACGAATTGGCAAGATGACAGCACCGCTCTTATCCAGATAGATAGCAGCGTACTTGGCGCGGATGCCGATGCCAGCCAGATCTAACTCGGCAGGTATTTTTTCTGATAACTCGGGGTTGTCTACCGCTTTTTTCTGATCATACGTTGCCGCATCAACAGCAGTGGTGAACTCACCAGTAGCCAGATCGACCAGCTTCAATTCCATATTGGACGTAAAAAGTTCATCGATATTACCACCATCATCGATCTGTTGTTGGTAGCCAGCCGCGGCAAGAACCGTCTTACGGATCTCAAGTTGCTTGTTATAGGCTTCCTTATCAATCCGTACAATTGCCGCCAGGCAGACCAGTATTGAACAGACAACACAGAGCAGAAAGGCAACCAGGAATGTTTTAAAAATAGAATCATTAGACATGGCGCGACTTCCTTTTCTTGATGTGTGCGTTCACAATCAGGCGATCAACAAATGGTGCCAAAACGCTACCGAACAGGAGAATGATTCCGACACTTTCAGGCATTGTCGGATTGTAAACGCGAACAGCAACGATCAGGAATCCAATCAACAAGCCACAGATCCATTGCCCTTTAACCGTCATCGACGAAGAGGAATGATCCGTTGCCAGGAATACGATACCAAAGGCCAGACCACCAAGAACCAGGTGCCAGGCTGGGCTCATCGCCTCAGAATTAAACATGCACAGGATAGAAGCAAACCCGACCACACCAATCAGGGTCGAGACGATGATACGCCATGAGGCGATACCGGTAACAAGCAGAATCACTGCACCAAACAGGCAGGCAAGGGCTGAAGTTTCCCCCATGGTTCCTGGGATCGTTCCCAAGAATGCCGCCTGCCAGGATATCCCCTGTGCACTCAGACCTGAAACTCCGTCGCTCAGAGCCATGGCTAATGGTGTTGCCCCGGCGTAACCATCAACCGCAGTCCAGACTGCATCACCAGACATTGATCCAGAATAAGCGAGAGACATGAATACCCAGGCAAGTAGAGCCGGACTTAAAAAGTTCATCCCGATCCCGCCAAAGATCTCGCTACCAATAACCACCCCGAAAGAGGTTGCCAGAGCAACCTGCCATAATGGTGCAGTCGGTGGCATAAGCAAAACGATTAAAACTGAGGTGACTAAGAAACCCGTCGTAATGTTTTTTTTGCGCATTGATGCAAAAATGGCAACCCAGACCGCCTGAGTTAACATGACGACAATCAACATGGGGAGGAAAGTCCAAAGTCCCTTGGTCATGTTGGCACAGATTGAAGTATAGTCACTGAGTCTCGGCAGAATATCAATCTGCCCGGCAGCCAACATCTGATTCAAGGTTAAGTTTGCCTGGTATCCACTGTTCCACAAAGCCATTAGAATACAGGGCAGCAATGCCAGCATAATGATACTCATAACCCGTTTGTGATTTATGCTGTCACGCACGTGGACAGAGCCGGTCGTTACATCAGCGGGGGAATAGAGTGAAACATCTACCGCTTCTTTCAACTTATCAAATAAGTTCACAGCCATTATCCCTCTTTCTCAATTATGGTAAGTGCATCACGCAACATAATGCCGTAATCATTCTTACCGGCACAGACATAGCTACATAAAGCCAGATCCTCTTCGGCCAGTTCCAGACATCCAAGATCCTGAGCCTGATCTGTATCTCCGGCTGCCAGACTGCATAACAGGAAGTTTGGCAGCGTATCGATTGGCAACACCTTTTCGAAGGAACCAATAGCAAGAACACTCCCCTTGCTTCCGTATTGACTGGTGTTCATTGGCTTGGATGGGCCGCCGGTAAATGCTGATAAGAAAGCCCGTTTGATGGAGTATTTATCTCCTCCGGCGGTCAATGAGGCAAGAAATTCCCGGTCGCTTTTTTCTGGGAGTACTGAAACCTGCAGATGATAGCGACCCAGAAAAGCCATCGACCCCTCTGCAGTTGTGCCATCGAGAACCGAACCCGAGACAACCCGCTGCTCACCGGAATCAAGTTCATCAGCAAGCAACTCTTCAAGAGAGGCTCCAACACGGGTTCGTAGCAACCGTGGTTTTTTAACCCCGGGGCCACCAAGGGCGATAACCCGATCGACAGGAATATTACCGGAGGTGAAGAACTTCCCGAAAGCGATCACATCCTGATAGTTGATCGACCAGACGGTTTTTCCTTCACAAACCGGATCGAGAAAATGGATGTGGGTGCCGGCGAGTCCTGAGGGATGGGGGCCATCAAATTCTTCCTTGCTGGTGCCATTAACCGCTGGCAGAGCAACGCCTGGTTGCTGACAGACAAAAACTTTTCCCTCCGTCAGGCGAGTAAGAATTTTGAGGCCGTTGGTAAAGGCCTGCTCTTCCTCTTTGATAATCAGTTCTGCGTTTGCTGCCAGGGGGTTGGTGTCCATGGCGGTGACAAAAATAGAACGTGGAACACTCTCAATCTCCGGAACTTTGCTGAAAGGTCGGGTCCGTAATGTCGTCCAGAGACCTGAAGCAACCAGATTGCTGACCACTTTGTCGCGCTCCAGACTCTCGAGTGATACCTCTGCAAAAGCGTTGAATTTCTCAGCGCCTGTACCGTTCAGTTTGATAACAACCGATTGCAATACGCGCCGTTCCCCACGATTTACGGCAATAACCTCACCGCAGCCTGGAGCCGTATACGTGACCCCTGCAGTTTTTTTATCGGTAAACAACGGTTGCCCAAGCTTGACCTGATCACCAACCTTTACACACATGCTTGGCCTCATGCCGACATAATCTGGGCCCAGAACCGCAACTGTTTTGACCGTTGCACCGTCAGAGATTGTCTGTTCGGGACTGCCGGTAATTGGCAAATCCAAACCCTTACTGATTTTGATCATATTAATGCACTTTCTAAAAAAGGGTGAATCAATCCGTGTATCCAGCGTGCCAATTTCCGTCAATTTATCTTGAAGTAATACCTATCAACAGACAGAGCTTTTCCACCATTTTACAAGACAGCCAAACAAGTATAAAATAATCTCTATGAAGGGCTGCTTTTCCCTAAATAATGTGCTATTTGTTAAAAAAGATCGTACACAGTATACACATGCGGCAGGGAAAAACAATAATAAATATGACATTCTCTTTTTCCTTTCACGGCTCTTTACCGTAAAAGGATATTTACGCGAAGATCAGCCTACAGTATGGCCTCACGGCGTAGAACGGCATTTCATATTGCTGGCGAAACGGAGAGGAAATGAAACAAATAACTTGTGCTTCAATCCAATTTCACATTGCCCTTGGCTATATCGATGCCAACCTTGACACTGCCACAGCGGCATTGCAGCGAGTCGCTCAAAAAGGAACCCAGTTGGCCGTACTCCCTGAAATGTGGAGTTGCGGTTACGATTATCGCAACCTTCCAGAACTGGCTAAAGAGACCCCGAGAGTTTTGCAGGA
>JAYEME010000133.1:0-11910 GCA_034717915.1 Thermodesulfobacteriota bacterium | reverse complement strand
GTCACAACCCGCAAAGGGGTTATCGGTCTTGATGTTGAGGTGATTGGCAAACCGTCCCATGCCGGAGAATCTCCCGGTATCGGTATAAATGCCGTTATTGATGCGGCAACAATCGTCACCGGGCTCAATGCGTTGAACGGTGTTGCCGAAGGCGTCAGTGTCCAGTGCACCGAAATCACAGGTGGAACAGCACGCAACGTGATTCCGGATCGCTGCCATATCGGGGTGGATGTCAGGGTTCCTGATCTGGAAAAACAAACTCAGACTCTTAAGGATGTTGCCAGAATTCTTGAAGATAAAAACCTTGTCAATAGTCAAATACAATACAAAATCAATGTTAAAAGACCGCCATTTGTCAAAACCGAAAAGTCCGCTAAACTTATCGAGAAGTATATCAATAAAGCTTCTGATCTAGGTTTTCAGATTCGGGAAACTTCCTCTGGAGGGGTTTCTGACGCCAATAACTTATCCAGTTTTGGCGTACCAGTCATTGATGGCCTGGGGGCTTTGGGTGATTTTCCTCATACCAAAAAAGAGTACATGATGAAGCAGTCGCTGCTGGATCGATTGGTTATTTTCAGTAGCTTCTTTTATGAATTGATTCAGGAGAACTAATTTTCCTCGCATTCTTCAAAGGGACAATCACATCTCAGGGAGGTAAATCATGAAAAAACTGTTTATTCTGCTGTTGGGTTTGTTGCTCTGTGCCGGGGCTGTCAACGCAAAGACGCTCAAAATTGGCATGTCTTCGGATGCCCGTTCGATGGATCCGTTTTTCCACAACGAAACGGTCACCAACTCGATGCTGTCGAATATTTTTGAGGGGCTGACCTATTTTGATGCGGAGCTCAATGTTTATCCGATGCTGGCAGAATCCTGGCAAGTTGTCGGCGACAACACCTGGGAATTCAAGTTAAAAAAGGGGATCAAATTCCATAATGGCAACGCGTTTAACGCCGACGACGTCATTTTTTCCATCGACAGGGTCAAGAACTGGGCGAAGTCTGGTTTTAAATCGAATGTCAACATGATCAAATCTTTTGTCAAGGTGGATGATTATACGGTTCAAATTACCACCAAGGGACCATACCCGATTCTGTTGCGCAAGCTGACTTATATCAAAATGCTTGATTCTGAGTATTGTGCCGATAAGGACGATGCTTTTCTTGGTCTGAATCCGGTTGGAACCGGTCCTTATAAGTTTGTTGCATGGCGTAAAGGTGAAAGTCTGACATTGAAGAGCAATCCTGACTATTGGCGTGCGCAGCCTCATTACAGTGAGGTCATTTTCAAGCCGCTGACCAATAATGCCACCAGGGTTGCAGCTGTTTTAAGTGGAGAGGTCGATATTGTCGACAAGGTTCCGGTCATGGACGTTCGGCGGATCAAAAAAGCGACCAAGCTGAATTTCTTCATGCAGCCGGGGTTGCGGCTGATCTATCTGCAGATGGATCAGGGCCGTTTGGAAACGCCATATGTCGAGGGTAAAAATCCTTTCCTGGATGTTCGGGTGAGAAAAGCTGTCTACCTCGGGATCAATGAGAACGCCATCGTCAAGCATGTCATGAAAGGGTTTGCCAAACCAGCAGGGCAGTTTCATCCCGATGTTGTGTTCGGCTATGATGACTCGATCAAGCGTCCTGCGCATAATATCGCCCAGGCCAAGAAACTGCTCAAAGACGCCGGCTATCCCAACGGTTTTGAAGTGACGCTGGATGCACCGAACAACCGTTACGTCAATGATGCTCAGATCGCTCAGGCGATTGCGTCCAGTCTGTCGCGGGTTGGCATCACCGTAAAGGTCAATGCATTACCAAAATCGAACTTTTTTCCCAAAACTGATCGTCTCGACACCAGCTTTTTCCTCATCGGCTGGGCCAGTACCGATGGCGATGGCAGCTCTTTTCTGGACGGCATTGTCCACACACATGATAATGAAAAAGGGTATGGGCGCTATAACCGCGGTCGCTACAGTAACCCGAAGGTTGATGAGTTGATCGAAAAATCGGGTTTGACTGTTGACCCGCAAGAGCGTTTAGGTTACCTGATTGAAGCTCAACGGATTGCTCTGGTGGAAGATATGAATATTATTCCACTGCACTTCCAGGTTGATCTGTATGCATCGGGGAAAAATGTCAAGTTTGTTCCCCGGGCCGACAACCACATGTATGTCTATGACATAAAATGATGGCGTCGCAAAAAGTCCGCCCTTGGCGTTACGGTGTTTTTTCAGGATCTCGACATACACTATGTATGCCTTTGCCCCTGAAAAACCACCAGGCTTTGCAGGATGAATGTTTTGCTTAGCCATCCCATGAGTTTTTGCGCAAGCATCATAAAATAGATCAAAAATATGAGCTGTTTGTGAGAATGCAATAATCCCGGCAGTGTGAAATCGGCATTGCCGGGATACCTTTGAATGAGGTTGTCGAGTGGGACGATACATATTAAAACGATTATTTCATGCTGTGCTGGTGATGTCCGTCATCAGCTTCATCGTGTTCTTCATCATGTACAAGGCGGGTGATCCGGTCGAACTTTTGTTGCCTCCCGATGCGACTTATCAAGAAGTTGTCCAGATGCGCCATTATCTTGGTCTGGATAAACCTTTTACTACCCAGTATGCAATTTTTTTAAAAAATGCTCTGAAGGGGGATATTGGCAATTCTTATATCTATGGGCAACCTGCAGTCGATATTGTCCTCGAACGTTTTCCGGCGACTCTGGAACTATCGTTTCTGGCGATGTTTTTTTCGATCATTCTGGGAATACCGATGGGGGTGATTGCTTCGGTCAAACCGAAAGCTATTCTCAGTCGTAGTATCATGTTTTTCTCTTTGGCCGGGATATCGATACCGGTGTTCTGGACCGGGATGGTTTTTGTTCTGATTTGTTCCGTATTTCTCGGTATCCTGCCGTCATCCGGGCGGGGAGAAGTCCTTTACTTCAGCAGTGCTTTTACCTGGGATGGGGTCAAGCACCTGATCATGCCGGTAATAACGCTGACCCTGTTTCAGCTAGCTTTGATTATTCGATTGACTCGAACTGGAATGATGGAAGTTCTGATGCAGGACTACATCAAACTGGCGAAAGCCAAGGGACTGCCGAACCGGGTGGTCATTTACTATCACGCCCTAAAGAATACTTTAATCCCGGTTATTACCGTAATCGGAATTCAATTTGGTCAGCTCATCGCTTTTACCATTGTCACCGAAACCATATTTGCCTGGCCTGGAACTGGAAAACTTATCATTGACTCAATTCAAAATCTTGACCGACCGATTGTTGTTGCCTATCTGTTGATGGTCTCTTTTATCTTTGTCATTATCAATTTTCTGGTTGATGTGATCTATACCTTTGTCGATCCAAGGGTTCGAGTTAAGTAGTTTCATAATGGAAAATATATGAAAAATTTTGATTTTTATAAACCGGAAGCTTCTGTTCTATTGGAAGATCTTAACAAGATTGCCGAACCTTCTTTCAAGGAATTTAAAACGACCAAATACATTCTTAACTTTCTGCATGAGAACAATATTCCGGTAGATAAAAGCTTTGAAACCGGCTGCTTCGGTACCCTCAACTGTGGTGCAGAAAAAACCATCGCTCTGCGTGCTGACATTGATGCTTTGCCAACTAACCCGGAAGGGACAAAGTTCAAACACCTGTGCGGGCACCATTCTCACACCTCAATGTTGTTGCTGGCATTGAAATATCTGGTTCAACATCAGAATCAATTGAAGGTCAATATCCGCTACATCTTTCAGCCCGCCGAAGAATTGGGTAGCGGTGCGTTGTTTATGATGAGGGAAGGTTGTCTGGAAGGATGTGAAGAAGTTTACGGAATCCATGTCGATGCACATCAGAAACTGGGAGATATTCTGCTGAAACCGGGTGAATTTATGGCCGGAGCGGTTATGTTTGATATCAAATTCACCGGAAACAGCACCCATGCTGCTTATCCACATACCGGGGATGATGTTCTGGTTGCTGCAACTGACTATGTGAACCTTTGTCAGAAGATCATTACCCGCTTCAAAAATCCGATTAAAAAAGCGGTTCTCTCATTTGGCCAGATCTCTGGTGGACAGGCGTTCAATATTCTTGCCGAAGAGTTGTCGATGAAGGGAACCTATCGTTATTTTGATGCTGAAGTGAAAGAGTTAATCGAGAAAAAAATGCGCGCGATTGGTGATGCGATCAAGCTGATCTACGGGGTTGATGTGGCAATCTCGGCGGTAGAAGGAACCGTCCCGCTGCATAATCATCCCGTGTTAGCTAAACAACTGATCGAGATTTTTTCCGGACAGGAAATTCAGGTCAATACGGAACTGGATCCGATGATGGGTGGTGAGGATTTTTCTTATTATCTGGAAGAGTGTCCCGGAGTGTTTGTTAAATTGGGAGTTTCCGGAGAGTCCGGTCATCCTCCTCTCCATAACAAAGATTTCTTTGTGCCGGCAGACGCTGTGCTTCTCGGTACGATGTTTTGGGTAGAACTTGTGACTAATCACTTAATTCAAAAGGAGATGTGATGAAAAAACTATTTTTGACCCTGACGCTATTGGTGCTGTTTGTTGGCTCATCCTTTGCGGCAACATTGAATCTGGGGGTGGCTTCGGAAGCGATCACTCTGGATCCCTATGTCCAGAACGAAACAGCAACCAGCTCTACTCTGAGCAATATTTTTGATACGTTGATCCGATTTGATGCTGATTATCAGTTGGTGCCAGGGCTGGCAACGTCCTGGAAGGCACTCGATAATATTACCTGGGAAGTGAAATTGAGAAAAGGGGTCACGTTCCATAACGGTAATCCCTTTAATGCGGATGATGTTCTGTTCTCATTTGACCGATTCAAAAACTGGGAGCGTTCAGGTTTTAAAGGGAAGGTCAGTTCTATCGAAAAAGTGGAGAAAAAGGATGCCTATACTGTCGTATTTACGACAAAAGGACCCTATCCTCTGTTCCCACGTAAAATGACTTACATGAGAATTATGGATCAGGAATACTGCTCCGACAAAACTCCCGAACATCTTGGCACCCATCCCGTCGGTACCGGTCCTTATATTTTTGACAAGTGGATTAAAGGAGCAACCCTGACGCTGAATGCCAATGCCAAATACTGGGCGGGAGTTCCAAGTTATGATCGGGTTGTGTTTAAAGCTCTGACCAATGATTCGACTCGAGTTGCTGCAATTCTGAGTAATGAAGTTGATCTGATTAACCGGGTTCCAGTGAAGGATATCAATCGGGTCAAGGGGAGTAAAAACTTTATCCAGAAGCCTGGTTTACGGCTGATTTATTTACAGATGGATCATCCCCGCGCAGACAGCCCTTATGTGACCGGTAAAATCAATCCTTTTGCCGATATCAGGGTGAGACGAGCTATCTACTACGCCATCAACGAAGATAATATTGTTAAGTACATCATGAACGGATTTGCTGAGCCTGCCGGACAATTCCAGCCAAATGTTGTTTTTGGTTATGACGACAGTATCAAACGTGTCAGCCACGATCCTGCCAAAGCAAAGCAACTATTGGCGGACGCTGGCTATCCGGATGGATTTGAAGTGGTTCTGGATGCTCCGAACAACCGCTATATCAATGATGAGCAGATTGCGCAAGCCATCGCTTCCAGTCTGGCGAAAGTCAAGATCAAGGTCAAAGTCAACGCAATGCCAAAGTCTGCATATTTCCCCAAAGTCAATAGTTCTGATTCGTCCTTCAATATGCTCGGTTGGTCCAACAGCGACGGTGACGCCAGCTCTTTTCTGGATGCCTGTGTCCATAGCTATGACCAGGATAAAGGTTACGGACGCTATAACGGCGGCCGCTACAGTAACCCGGAAGTTGATCGGCTGATTGAAGAATCTGACGTAATGATTGATCAGGTGAAGCGGTTGGAACTGATGAAGAAAGCGCAGAAAATTGCGCTGCAGGATGATCAGAATATTATCCCGTTGCATTATCAGGTTGATCTGTACGCCTACAACAACAAAATTAACTTCAAACCGCGGATAGACAGCCACCTTTATGTTTTTGAAATGAGTCAAAAGTAAGCTACCCAAAAAGCTGCGGAGATTGATTTCTCCGCAGCTGAAAAATTGAAATCTTCTTAAATCGCTATATGAGAGGTTCGAGGGCGAGAGTGGTATGAAGTTTTTTGAAAATGAAATTGTTTCTGAATTTTTTGAAGATAAGCTGGCTGTTGCCGGAGTTTTTATCTTTATTTTCTTTATGTTTTGCGCCCTGTTCCCAGCTGTACTTTCTCCCCAGAATCCCTATGACCTGGAACAATTATTTTTAGAGAACAGTTTTAAAGCTCCGTTCGGAGAGTTTTTGCTCGGTTCTGATGAACAGGGTCGGGATATTTTAAGTGCCATTATGTATGGCTTGAGAATTTCTCTGTATGTCGGTATCGCCAGTACCATCCTGTCGGTTCTTATCGGCTTGATCGCTGGTCTTATTTCAGGGTATTTCGGTGGAATCGTCGATACAATTATCATGCGGATTGCCGATATTCAGTTGTCCTTTCCAGCAATTCTGGTTGCTTTGATCATCATGGCGCTGTGGGGGCAGGGGGTGACCAAAATTGTTATCGCCATCACTATTGTTAACTGGGTCTATTATGCTCGAACCGCACGGGGGGTGGTTCTCTCTGAAAAAGAGAAGGATTATGCCCAGTCGGCTAAAGCACTGGGGATGAACAGCGTCAGCATCATGTTTAAAGAAATTCTGCCGAATATTATGGCACCGATTATTGTTATCGCAACGGTACGTATTGCCAACGCTATTATTCTCGAAGCAACTCTGAGCTTTCTCGGTTTGGGAGTTCCGATCACGGAACCCTCGTTGGGCTCTCTGATATCAAACGGCTATCAAGTTCTATTTAGCGGCTACTGGTGGGGATCGGTTTTCCCTGGAATCGTCCTTATGCTCCTGGTTATTTCAATTAACCTGATTGGTGACAGGTTGCGTGATGTTATGAATCCGAGGCTAAAGAGATGAGTGAAATGTTGCGGGTTGAGAACCTGAAAACCTATTTTGATACCCGGAAAGGGCTGGTCAAAGCTGTCGATGGCATTTCATTCTCGATCAATAAGGGTGAAATTCTAGGAATTGTCGGGGAATCTGGTGCCGGGAAATCAATTACCGGGTTTTCGTTGATCAATCTGATCGACAGTCCCGGGGAAATTGTAGATGGAAGTATCCTTTTCAATGATCGGGAACTGACTCAATTATCGGAAGATGAATTAAGTAAAATCCGCGGTGGTGACATATCGATGATATTTCAGGATCCGCAGATGTCTCTTAATCCGGTTATCACCATTGGTAAACAACTGATCGAAACGGTCACCTATCATAATTCTGAGACCAGTAAGCAGGATGCCCATAAAAAAGCGGTGGAAATGTTAGAGCTGGTTGGAATGCCGGCTCCGGAAAAGCGAATGGCCAGTTATCCGCATCAACTCTCCGGCGGGATGAAGCAACGGGTCGTCATTGCGATGGCACTGATCAACAGCCCTAAATTATTGATTGCCGATGAGCCGACCACTGCTTTGGATGTCACAATTCAGGCACAGATTCTGTTTCTGATGAAAAAATTGACGAAAGAGTTCGGCTCTTCACTGGTTCTGATCACCCATGATATCGCGGTTGTGGCGCAGATGTGCGATAAAATTGCAGTGATGTATGCCGGTCGGATTGTCGAGTATGGCAGCAACAAGGATATCCTCTATAATCCTAAACATCCGTATACCAAAGGGCTGATTCAATGTTTACCTAAATTGAATGAAGAAAAAAAACGTCTTTACCAGATCCCCGGGGTGATGCCTTCATTACTTCACTTGCCCGAAGGGTGCTATTTCAGTGACCGTTGCCCCTTCGCTGATGAAGAATGCAAGGTTTATCCAGAAACAATAACTCTAGAAGGTCGGTTAGTCTCATGCCACAAAGTCAAACAAATATCCTGAAAATAGAGAATGTTGAGAAGATTTTCGAGATCAAGGTCTCGTCCTTCAAATCAAAGAATCTCTATGCCTTAAATAAGATCACCCTGGACGTTGAAAGGGGGAAGACGGTTTCGGTTGTCGGCGAAAGTGGTTGCGGGAAGACAACCTTGGGCAAGGTTGTCTCGGGGCTCTATCAGGCAGAAAAGGGGACAATTGCCTTTCACGATCAGGATATCGCCCACAAAAAACCACAGCAACGGGGCCATTTACAAAAAGATATCCAGATGATTTTTCAGGATCCCTATTCATCACTGAATCCCAGAAAAAAGGTGAAAGATATCCTGGAGCAGCCGTTAAAAATCCATACCAATCTGAATCGAGAAGAGCGGATGGAGGCGATTGAAAAAACCTGTGCTGATGTCGGAATTGATTTAGGTTATCTGAGTCGTTATCCGCACCAGTTTTCCGGTGGGCAGCGACAACGAATTGCAATTGCCCGGGCGATTATTCTCAATCCTGATCTGGTTATTGCGGATGAACCGATTTCGGCTCTGGATGTTTCCATTCAGGCTCAGGTTCTGAATCTGATGATGGATCTGCAGGAGAAGCTCAATCTGACCTATCTGTTTATCACCCATGACATCAGCGTCGTAAAGCATCTCAGTGATTATGTGGCGGTCATGTATCTTGGTGAAATTGTCGAGTATGGAACCAAGGAGCAGATTTTCAGCAATCCGCAACACCCTTATACCAAGATGCTTTTTTTGGCTGTTCCGGATATTGATAATCCGGTTTTAAGTGAAAAAGTTTTGGAAACCGGAGAAATTCCCAGTCCGATTGATCTTCCTGATGGTTGTTATTTTGCCGGCAGGTGCCCACTGAAAGATGCCGACTGCGAAAAAGAACATCCGCCACTGCTTGATAAAGGCGATCAGTATAAGGTGCGTTGTATTAAGGTTTAAAGTTCTGACTCGAATGTCACTTGTTTAAGGACAATGATCAACTCCCTTTTTGTGAAACCGGGGTATCTCCTGATGTCAAACAGGTTTCTCGCCCCTGCTCTGGAAACCTTGGAATCAACAGTGACAGCGAAAGAGAGATAAATGCCATTGCCGCGCCAATAAAGAAGACCAAAGATGGCGAATTGAGCCAGATCAAGCCAAAAATGACCGGAAGACAGACGGCGGCAATATGATTGATGGTAAAACTGACTCCGGCAGTCGAAGCAATATCCTCAGGGGCTGCGATCTTCTGAAAGTAGGTTTTCAGACTGATTGCCAGAGCGAAAAAAAGGTGATCCAGAACATAGAGAACGGCTCCGATCCAGGCCGCTTCCACCAAAGCATAGCCCACAAAAACAACGATCAGACCGGTATACTCCAACAATAAAGCATTTCGTTCACCAAAGCGGGCAATTAATCGACCAATCTTTCGGGCAAACAGTACATTTAGCGATGCATTGATCAAAAACAGTAACGCGATATTGCTGACTGAGTAGCCAAATTTTTCTACCATCAAGAATCCGGCAAACACCATAAATATCTGCCTCCGCGCTCCCGACATAAAAACCAACGCATAATAGAGCCAGTAGCGACTGCGCAGCACCATGTGCTTGTGCTGAACAGTATGTTGGGGAAACTGCGGGAAGAGCATCCATGCGGTCAATGCTATTCCTATCGTCATCCCACCAAAGCCGAGATAGAGCCAGCGATAGTCAAGATCAAGCAGATTGGTTCCTGCCCAGATCAGGATAAAGACAATAATGGCGGAAAAAGAACCAACGGCGATCAGCCGGCCAAAAGTTTCTGCTGCCCGCTCTTTAGGAATCCATTGCTGGGTTAACGATGTCTGCATGGTTTCGTAATAGTGAAATCCGATCGACATCAATACCGTGGTCAAATAGAGTCCGACAACAGTTGGAAAGAAGCCTGTGAGAGCCGTCCCCAGACCAAGAAGCAATAACGAAATTATTGCCAGAGGCTGTTCTCGTACGATGAGTAGTAGAAACACAACACCGAAAGCGAGGAACCCTGGAGTTTCCCGCAACGATTGTAGCATTCCCATCTCTTTTCCAGTAAATGCTGCCCGCTCAATAGCAAAGTTGTTCAGAAGCGCCTGCCAGGCAGCAAAACTTAAAGGGACAGCAAAAGCCATGAGGAAGAGTAATAATTCTGGGCGTTGTCATTTTTTTGGGGGAGATGACATTTAGATATAGTCTTTCAGTCGTAAATTAGACGTGACAACATTGCCCCAGATTATTTAACACTGTCCCCTGTTGTAACAATTCAGAAAAGGCAGTGGCAGCAGGAGAAGGGGTTCGTTCACGTAACTTGACCAACCATAATTGCCGTTCGATCAACAATCCTTTAATGTCAATTTTAAACAATTCTCCATGCCGCAGATTATTTTGGATAGACAGGTCAGAAACAAAAGCACAACCAGATCCTGCTGCAACAGCTCGACGGACTGCTTCGTTGCTGCCCAAACGAGCAATGATATTGAAAAAATCTGGATCAATCCCCGCTGAAATAAATGCTTTTTGCAAAGCCAGGTATGTTCCAGAGCCGTCTTCTCGTACAATAAAGGATTCTTTTTCCAAATCATTTATGCTGATGGGATGACGTTCTTTAAGCGGATGGTCTGGCCCGACAATCATAACCAGCCGGTCTTTCAGTAGAGGCTCATAACTGTAGATTTCATCATCAAGGCGGCCACCAACAATTCCCACCTCGACTTGACCTGACTTCAATTCATCGAGCACTTCTCGGCTATCACCAATACGCATATTGAGTGAAATTCCGGGATAACTCTCCTGTAAAAGTGGCAAAAAGCAGGGAATCAAATAATTGGCGGGGATATTACTGGCTCCCAAGTTAAGAGTCGCTTTTTCCAATCCGTGTAAGCTGTTCATCGCCTGAATCAAGACTTCCTGCTCTGCCAAAACTCTGCGTGCATGTTGCAGAAAGATTTCCCCTCCGGTTGTCAGGAAGATTCCTTTGCTGGTTCGATCCAACAATTGTGTATTGAACTCCTGTTCAAGAGCAGCAATATGTTGACTGACTGTGGATTGGGTCAAAGAAATAGCTTCTGCCCCACGCGAAAAACTTCCCGTTTCGGCAACTGCAATAAATAATTTGAGTTGGCGCAATGTCATCGGAGACCCCATTTAATTTTACGATAGAACCTATCGTTTCTATCACAATTATCCATTTGACTTGCCAATGTCAATCCCCTATTCATAACTGCATTGAATTGATTTTTTCCTTCTATCTGCAAAGACGCGAGCAATGGCATTACATTCCCAATTAAAAATACAACCGGCTCCCCTCAGGCCTGCTCTGTCTCAACAGATTGAGGTAGTTTCTGCCGACTGCACGCAATGCCAGACCTGTGTCAGTGAATGTGGATTTTTGAAAAATCACGGCGATCCGAAAAAACCGGTTCTATCCAGAATGGCACTAGTGTCTTGTCATGTGTGGAATGTTGGAAAATTGCGCTGGGATTTTGTGTGTCAGCAAAATGGGACTTTCCCCGCATGGGGGCTGTCCCAGGCTTTTGCGGTGTAAGTCACCGCAGTTCTTCGTGGATCGTAAACTTTCGGGACAGCCCCCGATAGGTCTGGGGACAATCCCAAGTTTACTACAATAGTGTCTGAAGTTGCAGAGAGAAGGTCTAGATAGTCATTTCTCCTGCTTCTGTGGATTGAAGATTCCTACCACTTATTTTTCTTGTGTTTTTTGTGCTTCTTTGCTGGATATTTTTTCCGGTGTTCAGGATAGTGTGAGTAGGGGCGATCCGTATCCATCTCAATCGTCACATTGTCGCCTAACTGAACTTTTAGGAATCGGGGCAGAGAAACCGCCATTCTCCACGCTCCATTGGAATCAAGGTAGAAGTAGACACTGCGCCCGGTATCATAATAGACACTGGTGTCCGGATAATAGCGGTAATGGTGTTTG
>JAYEME010000132.1:0-2829 GCA_034717915.1 Thermodesulfobacteriota bacterium | reverse complement strand
AGGACGAAATTTTTGCTTAGCCATTATGCCAAATTTTGTAATACCTTCAAATGAGGAGATATGGAAAAATGAGTGATAAAAAACCGCTTGTCGGGATTTTGATGGGCAGTGATAGCGATTATGACATCATGGTCGAATCAGCTAAAATTCTGAAACAGTTTGAAATTCCTTTTGAGATGATTGTTTCCAGTGCCCACCGCACTCCAGAGCGGACCCTTAAATATGTCCAGAGCGCACGTGATAGAGGTATTAAAATACTGATTGCCGGTGCTGGTGCTGCAGCGCATTTAGCTGGAGTGGTGGCTGCAGAGACCTTGTTGCCGGTGATTGCTGTGCCGATTGATGCAACTTCGATGCGTGGTCTGGATGCGTTGCTGGCGATGGTGCAGATGCCAGCAGGAATTCCTGTTGCGACTATGGCAATCGGGTTAGCTGGCTCACGTAACGCCGGTATTTTTGCGGCACGGATGCTGGCGACAGCAGATCCTGAGTTGGAGGAAAAATTATTGCAATTCAAGCAGGATATGGCTGCAGGAGTCATTAAAAAATCGGATTTGGTGCAGGAAAAAATGGCAGCTGATGGACTGATTTAGTCAGCTTTAAATTGTATACAATATACAATTTTCAGTTGACATCTGCGATATTTTTGATTTATTTTGCTATCGGTTAGCAAGCATCTACTAATTTGAAAGGGAGGAACCACAGATGAAAAAGTTACTCGTACTGCTGATTGTTGCTGCTTTTGTTGGAACAGCATTTGTTGCTATTGCTCAAGACAAAGGACCTGCTGTAATCAAGATGGACAAAGCAAAAACTGGTGTTGTTACTTTTGATCATGCCAAGCACCAAGCTGATGTGCCAGACTGTGCCACATGTCACCATACAGGTGGTTTTGAAAAGTGTAGCAGCTGTCACGGTAAAAAAGATGATGGCAAGAAGATCAAGTACAAAACTGCCATGCATAACAACTGTAAAGGCTGTCATAAAGAGATGAAAAAAGGTCCTACCAAGTGTAAAGAGTGTCACGTTAAGTAACTTCTTTGCCGCAAGAATTATATCGAAAAAACCGACCTGATTTATTCAGGTCGGTTTTTCTGTTTCTGGAAGGTTTATTTTTGGGATGGGTGAAACTCTGGATAATTTACCAATCGGAAATTTACAGTTATTGCAGGCGGAAAACGGATATCGCTATTCATTGGATCCGGTTGTACTAGCGCGATTTGTGAAGGTAAAGAATAAGAGCCGAACTGTCGATCTGGGAACAGGTTCTGGTATTATGCCCCTGCTACTAGCCAAACTCAGTGGTACTGGAGAGTTCATTGGGATTGAGGTTCAGCATGATTTGGCAGGGCGAGCCAGGCGCAACGTTCTCCTGAATGGCCTGCAGGATCGCATTTGTATTTTACATGAAGACCTCAGAAATATCAGAAACGTCCTTCCTTCAGGACAGACTGATCTGGTTGTTTCTAACCCCCCTTATCGGCAGCTCGATTCTGGAAGAATTGCCCCGAATGATGAGCGTGCCGCCGCGCGGCATGAGTTGGCAGGAGGGTTGACCGATTTTATTGCTGCGGCGAGTTGGTTGCTGAAAAATGGCGGCAGTTTTGCCATGATCTATCTGGTGGAACGTTTGCCTGAACTGATGGCTGAGATGATTATCGGAGGGGTTGAACCTAAACGAATGCGGATGATCCATCCCCGACAAGGTGAAGCGGCCAAGATGGTTCTCCTGGAAGGACGTAAGGGTGGCCGTCCGGGGCTGCAGGTTGAAAAACCCCTCCTGATTTATAAAAACAATGGGGCAGGTCGGGTCTATACAGAAGAGGTGCTGCAAATGTATGAAGATTCTCCGGGTTAATCTTCCCGTTCTTTGTCCAATTGTTTCTGTCGAGTGAAAAGCTTGCGCATCTCGTGTTTTAAATCTGAATTATCGATCGGAGACAGATCTTCTTCAATTGCTTCTTTTTCAGCAGCAGTCAATACGATTTTTGTCCAGGATGGTGGTTCGGGCGTCTGCTGAGTTTTTAGAGGTTTATGGGTTTGTGAACCGCGGGTTTGGCGCAGATAAATATCGGTGATCCCGGCGTTGGGTATTTTTGTGTTAATTTTTTCAAGAATCTGCGGCTTCATCATTTGTAATTGTTGCATCCAGACTGGATGATCAACCTGGACTTCCAAAACTCCCTTGCGCAACTTGAGTGGCCTGGCTCGGGCGGCAATCTGCTCTCCAACCAGTTGATCCCAAACCAGCCACGCTTGATGTCGGGTAAGTTGTTCACCAAATCCCGGTTGACCAAGTATCTGTTTTATGAGCGAGCCAACTCGCTCGGCCTGTTTCATTGGTGGTCGATCACTGCGTTTCATCCCAGGGTCCTTCTGCGAAATTGTCCCCCTAGTAGTTGCCCCGCAACAGCACAGGCGAGAGTAAAGGGAATCCAGAACCAGCTGAACCCAAGTATGGTGCGCAAGATAATAATAAACGGGATCGATATGTGGATAAGAAGGAACCAGCGTAGCGAAAATTTACGACTTGTTTCACGTAAATAGCCAAGCGGCAGGTTGCTAGCAAAAGAAAAGAAAAGAAGAATGACAAGTGGCAGGATCTGGTCTGATAACAAAAGATATTTCCTTTATGAATAATTGGTATGAGAGCATGGTTACTCTACTCTTTGAGGAGGAGAACTGTCAATTTTCCAGGTTCACAAGCCATTACCGCTGTCAAAAAAGGTATTAAAATCAAGGATTTTTCGGCTGACAAATAAAACTTTCCCCCAGTGTAGAAACATAAAACCAGGGGTTTATGTGGAAGAAAAGAGCTAGAACGTTAAA
>JAYEME010000131.1:0-12012 GCA_034717915.1 Thermodesulfobacteriota bacterium | reverse complement strand
TTTCTGCCCAGGTCGGGATCAGTAAGTATTTTGATACCGGGTTGACCACATCATTGTCGTTAAACTCAGAATGGGTTTCCGATAATGATGATACTAATAATCTTGATCCCCGCTACCGTACCGCTTTATCGATGGACTTGAATCAACCACTGTTACGCGATCTTGGCACCTCAATCAACACAACTAAACTGGAAATATCCCGCAACCAGCAGCGGCAGACATCCTTAGCTTACCTTTTACAGGCGCAAAATCTAGTTTTGCAACTGGAAGCCGCTGCACGACAGATTGCCGGGGAGTCTGAAATCGTCCGTTTTCGCCAGGAAGCGCTGGAATTAGCGAACGACCTTTACACTGCTAATCAGAAGCGTTTTAACGCGGGAGTTATCCCTGTTTCAGAGGTGCAAGAAGCCGAAACAGCACAGGCGGATCGGCTTCTCAGCTTGTCTTTGGCAAAACAGAGTAAGGATCTATTACTAGAAGAGCTGAATCGAGAATTAAATCACACTCTTTCGGATAGTTTCAAACCTGAAAGTCTGGTTGACTCAAGTCTTGATATCGATGCGGTTAAATATCCTGAATTTGCACAACTCTTTGAATCTGCACGGATGAAACGGTTGGAACTGAAAATCAATGATTACGCAGTGAAAAACAGCTCCTTACAGCAAAACTATTTACGCAATCAATTAAAGCCACAGCTTGATTTGAAATTTCAAGCCGGCATTAATGGTCTTTCCGGAACTGAGAGAGACACGACTCCTGACAGTCGTTATTCGGGATCCTGGTTAAATTCATTCGGCAGTATGGGTGAAGCTGACGGATATCAGTGGAGTGCCGGCCTCAAATTTTCAATGCCACTTGGTAATAAATCAGCTAAATCACGGTATCGACAAGCAGAATTAAAGTTAAAACAAGATCACTATCACCAGCAGGACTTGGAAGCCGTTTTGAAAAGTGATTTGCTACAACAGAAAATCAATATCGCTCATGCTCTCGAACAATTTGAGATCGCTGAACGTTTCGCAGCACTGGCTAAAAAAACGCTGCAACAAGAACAGCGCCGTTTGGAAGAGGGGTTGTCTAATACCTTCAGAATAATTTCGTTCCAAAGCAAAATGATTGAAGCAAAGATCGGCAGCATCAATGCTCTGACGCGGTATCATCTGGCGGTAGCTCAAATGGAATTTGTGCGGGGAAATATTCTTGAGCGTCATGGGATTATCCTGACCAACAATAATGAGGAGTTAAGTCTTGAAAATATATAAACTGTCGGTACTAATAATTTTCCTTGGTTTGTTGAATCTCTCTTTTTTATCAGCTTGTAGTCGCCAGGATGAGAGTTCCGCTGAGACAGCGAAACAGCCTGAGAAAGTCGTCCCTGTGACGGTCGAGCAGATAACTCTCTCTGATCTGGTAGAAACCTTTACCCTCCCGGCACATCTGGAGGCTTGGGAAGATTTAACTCTGGCTGCAGAAATTGCCGGAGCGGTGCAAAAAATCCATTACCGGGAAGGGGCTCAGGTTCGTGCGGGTGCGACCTTGCTGGAAATTGATCCAGATACGATCAAAAGCTATCTGCAACGGGATCGACAGAATGTCACGGTCATCGAACGGAAACTTGAGCGTTTTCGACAACTGGAAGCTGATGGTCTGGTCAGCCAGCAGGAATTGGATGATTTAGAGAATGGGTTGACTGCTGCTAGATCGGCATTAAAGACAACGGAGCTGCAATTGGCAAAAAGTTTACCAAGGGCACCGGTAAGCGGCGTTGTTGATTATCTCTATGTTGATCGAGGGGAATATGTTGATCCGGGGAAACCGTTGTTGCGGCTGGTTCAGGTCGACAAGCTTAAGGTGGTAGCTGATGTTCCCGAAAAAGATGTCCCCTTCCTCAAAATTGGGCAGAAAGTTGAGATAATTCCGGCCGCAATGAGTCATCTTTCTTCTGACTCCATGGTTGGGATTATTGATTATATTGCTCTCTCTGCGAATACGACCACTCGTACTTATCGAACTAAAATTATCCTCGATAATAGCTCTGCCAAACTTCGACCGGGGATGATTGTGCGAGCAAAGTTTGTTCGACAGTCCTTGGATCAGGTTATTTCTGTCCCTCTGTTTGCAGTGATAGATCGGGATGGCGAAAAGGTTATTTTTCTTGCTGAAGACGGTCGTGCCCGACAAGTAAAAATCATGACAGGTAGCTCCATCGGCCAACGTATCGTGGTTAGGCAAGGGTTGATAGAGAATCAATCTCTTATTGTTGAAGGCCAGCAATTGTTGATTGATGGTGCCAAAATTGAAGTGGGAGAACACTGAGCGATGCTGATTTCAAATGCAGCAATTGATCGGCGCAGTACCGTTTTTGCACTGATGCTGATCATTCTTATTGTAGGAATTTATAGTTATATTGTCTTGCCGCGTGAATCAACGCCCGATATTACCATCCCTTACGTCCTGGTTGTCACCCCCTATGAAGGAGTGACCCCTGACGACATAGAAAGCCTGATTACCTATCCCATTGAGCGTAAACTTAAAGGGCTCAAGGATGTTGAAAAAATCCACTCAGTCAGTGCTGAGGGATCTTCGATGATCACGATTGAGTTTGATCCCGATGTCAATATTGATAATGCCTTGCAGTGGGTCAGAGATAAGGTTGATCAGGCTAAAGGGGACTTGCCCAACGATCTGGAAAATGATCCATCTGTGCTGGAAATTAATTTATCCGAATTTCCAATTTTGATGGTTTCTATCTCCGGAAAAGTTGATGAAACGATCCTGAAAGCGGTCGGGGAAAAACTGGAAGAGCGGATAGAGGAAATATCTGGAGTCCTTGATGTCGTTTTGACTGGTGGTCGAGAACGAGAAATCAGGGTTGAATTCGACCCCGATCGTCTCTACGCGTATCGTATCTCATTAAGTGAAATCATACGAGCAATTCGGCAGGAGAATGTCAATATTCCCGGTGGTAGTATCGATATCGGACAGGGGAAATACCTGCTGCGCATTCCTGGTGAATTTTCTGATCCAGATGAGATTGACAATCTGGTTTTGACTGAACGCGATGGACGAGTTATCTATTTCAAAGATGTTGCCAATATTGTTGATTCTTTTGAAGATCGTACCAGTTATGCGCGTCTCAATGGCAATCAGAGTGTCTCTCTTGCGATTAAGAAAAGAACTGGCGCCAATATCATTGAAGTTGCTGATCGGGTTTTTGCTTTACTTGAAACTGCCGATCAACTGGTTCCAACAGGAATTGATCTGTCGGTCACTTTTAATCAGTCCAAAGATATTCGCCGCATGGTTGCAGAACTGGAAAATAGCATTATCACAGGTCTGATTCTGGTTGTTTTAGTCTTGTTTATGTTCCTCGGCCTTCGCAATTCCATCTTTGTCGCAATTGCAATTCCCTTTTCCATGCTCCTCTCTTTTGCGGTACTACAATTAATGGGGATCACCCTGAATATGGTGGTCTTGTTCAGCTTGATTCTGGCGTTAGGGATGCTGGTTGATAATGCAATTGTTATTGTTGAAAATATCTACCGGCATATGCAGGAAGGTTACCCGGGAACAAAAGCCGCCAAAATTGCTGCAGCTGAAGTTGGCTGGCCGGTTATCAGTTCAACTGCAACGACTCTTTGCGCATTTTTCCCGATGACGTTCTGGCCGGGAATTATGGGTGAATTCATGAAGTTTCTTCCGTTGACACTGATTATCACCTTAACGGCATCCCTATTTGTTGCTTTGGTCATTAACCCGACGCTCTGTGGTCATTTTATGGCATTGGGTAAAAAAGTGCGTCGCCAAAATAAAGCACCAAGTAAAGTTATCCAGAGGTACGCAATAATTCTTGAATATGCGCTGAAGCAGAGATTATTAGTTGTTGCCGCCTCTTTCCTGCTGCTGTTTGGAATCGGTGCTGCTTATGCAGTATTGGGACATGGCATTGAGCTGCTTCCTGACATGCAACCGAATCTCGCTTTTGTCGAAATCAAGGCACCCGAGGGGGCAAATCTTGCTGCCAGTAATGCACTGTCTCGACAAGTCGAGGCTTTTGCTGTTGTGGAAGATGATATCCGTCATGTGGTCACTGAAATTGGCGTTTCCGGGAGTGATCGAGGTGGTGGTAGTGTCCAATCAAATTTGAGTAAAATCTCTCTCGATTTCATCGACCGGGAGAATCGGCATGAAGATTCCCGTGATGTCCTGGATCGGCTCAGATCCTCTGTGACACCAATCCCTGGTGCTGAATTTAAAGTCGAAAAACAAGAGGAGGGTCCACCAACCGGGCCGCCAGTGAGCATTGAAATCAGTGGCGATAAAATTGTTATTCTCGACCAGCTGGTGGCAGAAACGCGGCGGCGGATTAAAGATGTTGTTGGACTGGTTGACTTAAAAGATGATTTTTCCAAAGCTAAACCGGAAATTGTTATTGATATTGATCGTGAAAAGGCCAGCTTGCTGAAGCTTTCAACTGCTGAGATTTCTGAAATGGTCAAAGCGGCAATCAGTGGTACAAAGTTGGGTGTATACCGTGAAGGGGAAGACGAATACGACATTATTGCTCGCATGCTAGCTGAGCGCCGTACTTCAGTTGCCGACATTGAGAACCTTCTTATCCCGGCCGTAGATGGTTCACCTGTTCCCTTATCAACCGTTGCAACCGTTGAACTTGGTGCCGGTTTTGGTTCCATCCGCCACATTGATCAAAAGCGGGTTGTCACCATATCGGCAGAAACCTTTGGTCGTAATAGTAATGAGGTTCTTCTTGAGGTACAAGAACGGCTGTCATCCATGCAACTTCCTTCTGGCTACCAGGTTACCTATTCTGGAGAACAGGAAGAACAACAGAAAGCAGCCACCTTTTTATCCAAGGCCTTTATCGGGGCAATCTTGCTGATCATGCTGGTTCTGATCACCCAATTTAATTCAGTTCTGCAGACCTTGATTGTCATGACTTCAGTTTTACTCTCCCTCACTGGAGTCTTCCTTGGTCTGATGATGACCTCAACACCATTTGGGATTATTATGACCGGAATCGGAGTTATTTCTCTAGCTGGTGTGGTGGTGAATAATGCAATTGTCCTGATCGACTATATCAATCAGTTGATCAAAGATGGATTGGAGTTGAATGAAGCGTTGATTCGAGCAGGAACAGTCCGTTTTCGTCCAGTACTCTTGACAGCGGCTACCACGATACTAGGGCTTTTACCAATGGCTGTGGGGATCAGTTTTGATTTTAAATCGTTCAGTTGGATTATCGGTGGCGAGTCAGCTGACTGGTGGGGTCCGATGGCGGTTGCCGTCATTTTCGGGCTCGCATTTGCAACTCTCCTGACCCTGATTGTGGTGCCGGTTCTGTACTCTCTGGCTGAATCTGCCAAGGGGAGGTTCTGGTCGCAAGAAGGATAATAAAAATCCAGATCAGAACTTGAGTTTCTTCTTTGATAGATGTTCTTTTGTTTGGCTGTTTTGGGTTTGACAAGGGGGGAGGCTTAAGGTAGAAGAGGGCTGAAATTCCTGTTTGATAGCGGGTTACGTATTTGCTGGGATGGATGCTTTATTGTCGCATTGGATCAATATTCATGCTTACCTTACGTTGTGCCCATCAACCCTAAATATATAGAAAGGTTAACCGGTATGTTCGAGAAGGTTCAAATTGCCCCACCAGATCCTATTCTTGGTTTGACCGAAACTTTTAAGGCGGATCCTAACCCTGACAAAATCAATCTTTCCGTTGGTGTCTATAAAGATGCTACCGGCAAAACACCGGTTCTGGAGACGGTAAAAGAGGCTGAACGACGTATTCTTGAACAGGAAGATTCCAAAGGTTATCTGGCGATGACCGGTGAACCTGCCTACTGTACACAGGTTCAACAACTCCTGTTTGGCGAAGGACATGAGATCATTGCGAGCAAGCGTGCGGCAACGGCCCAATGTCCGGGAGGGACAGGGGCATTGCGGGTGGTTGGTGATTATCTACATATTGTTCACCCGGGTGCTAAAATCTGGTTGAGTAATCCGACTTGGGCCAACCATAATACGATATTTAGTGCGGCTGGACTTGAATGTGAAAAATATGCCTACCGTGACCCCCAGACCAACGGTCTCGATTTTGATGCCATGTATGAGTCGATCAAGAAGATCCCGCAGGGTGACGTAATCCTTCTACACGGTTGCTGCCACAATCCGACCGGTATCGATCCGACTCCCGAACAATGGTCGAAGATCGGCGACTTGCTTGCAAGACAGGGCGTTCTCCCGTTGGTCGATTTTGCATATCAAGGTCTGGCTAATGGCATAGAAGAAGACCGGACAGGTCTGCTTGAGCTGGTCAAAAAGGTCAAGCAAATGTTTATCTGCTCAAGTTTTTCCAAAAACTTCGGCCTTTACCGTGAAAGAACCGGCGCTTTGACAGTTGTTGCCGATGATGCAAAACAGGCCAATACGGTAATGAGCCAGGTTAAACTGAGGATTCGCTATAACTACTCGAACCCACCTTCCCACGGTGGTCAGATTGCGGCTGTTGTGCTGAGTGATCAGGATCTTAAGACCAAGTGGATCGAAGAAGTAGCCGATATGCGGAGCCGGATCAACGAGATGCGCCACCTGTTTGTCAAAACCCTCAGAGATAAGGGGGTGGAACAGGACTTTTCCTCGATCATCGAGCAACGCGGTATGTTCAGTTTCTCAGGTCTGACCAAAGAGCAGGTTCTCCAGCTGCGGGAGAAATACTCCATCTATATTGTCGATTCAGGCCGCATCAACGTTGCTGGAATGACGACAGATAATATGGACAGACTCTGTGAAGCAATCAAGTCGGTTCTCTGATTGTTCGTCCCATTTTATGTTGATCGCCCCTGTCATGTTTCCTGTGGCAGGGGCGTTTTTTTGCTTGACGGTACATTCTAACTTTGTTAGAAACTCCATCTCATTATTGGGGCGTGGCCAAGCGGTAAGGCACCGGATTTTGATTCCGGCATTCGCAGGTTCGATCCCTGCCGCCCCAGCCATTTAATCTAAAATACGGATCTCAAAAAGGGATCGAAGCGGAATGAGCGCTGACTTAATGTCAGAAAAGCGGACAGGAGGTCCGCGTCAGCATATAGTTATCCTGAGGGATAACGGTAAAAAAGGATGAAGCTGTGGCTTCATCCTTTTTTTATTTGCATTGATCCTTGCCGATGTTAGATTGCTATTGTTTTAATAATCGCTGAATTCCTTTAAACCTGTAAATACTCAGTATGTCCAGATATCGACCAATATGGAGGATCAATGGAACCGATTCGCTTTGCTGACATTTTATTTATCTTTCTGACCCTGGTAATCACTTTCGCAATCTTGTGGTTTGTGAATAAGGCAAAAAGAAAACCGGAACAAACGACAGAAAATAATCAGTCCGAATCCAGTGAGACAGTAGGTTCTGATAAACAGGAGAATATCTCTATGATGACGTCAAATGGTTCCACTTTCCCAAAATTTACTCAGGATTGCTCTTCTCTGCTCCGTCGGTATTTGTCGGAACAGACCTTTGAAAAGTTGAAAAACAGGGTTACTGGCAATGGATTCACTTTTCATCAGGCAATAAATTCGGGTGTTGTTAATCAGGACAGCAGTGTTGGGGTTTATGCTGGTGATGCTGAATCTTATACACTTTTTAGACCTCTTTTTGATCCGATTATTACCGACTATCATGGTTTTTCCAGCACAGACACTCATCGAAGTAATCTGGATCCAAAAATGCTTTCTGCTCCAAATCCCGATCCCGATGGTCAATTCATTCTCTCTACCCGCATCAGGGTGGGGCGTAACGTTGCAGGAATGCCGTTAGGACCTGCTGTTTCCAGAGAACAGAGAAATTCAATTGAAGTGCAGGTGTCTGACTCTTTACGTAATTTAAGTGGCGAATTAGCCGGAACCTATTATCCATTATTGGGGATGGATGAAACAGTTCAAAATCAATTGATTGCCGATCATTTCTTATTCAAGGCGGGGGATCGATTTCTGGATGCTGCCGGGTTGAATCGTGGCTGGCCGGAGGGTCGGGGGATTTTCCATAACCGGGAAAAAACCTTTCTGGTCTGGGTGAATGAAGAAGACCAACTGCGGATTATTTCTATGCAGCAGGGTGGAGATATTGAGGCAGTTTTCAGTCGCCTGATGATCGCAGTTAAAGAGATAGAAAAAACGGTCTCTTTCATGTTTGATCAGCGCCTCGGCTATTTGAGTAGTTGCCCGAGTAATTTGGGAACGGCAATGCGAGCCAGTGTTCACATCCGCCTGCCAAAACTTGCCGCAGATATGCAGGCATTTAATAAAATCACCGATTCACATCATTTACAAATTCGCGGTATTCATGGTGAACATTCAGAAAGTGAAAGCGGTATTTTTGATATCAGTAATAGAAGACGTTTAGGTGTGACTGAGGTTGAATGTGTTCAGGATATGTACAACGGGGTAGTCGCTCTTATCAAGAGAGAAAAAGAGCTCGAATAACAAATGGCTAAGCTAAAATTTTGCCCTACAAGACGCAGAGGTTTTTCAGGGGCGAAGGAATATATTGTATGCCGAGATCCTGAAAAATTCTGTAACGCAGTAGGGCGAACGTTTTTCAACACCCTGCTAGTACCCTGTAACCTATAGGATTTCGTGAGATTGCGCAAAATTGCCAGCAAGATACGAAAGATTATGGGTTACAGGGTACTAGGTGAAAGTCAGTTTTCTTTCCAAGTCCATAGAAGTTGAAACTCGCTTGGCTTCTTTCATGGAAATCAATCCTTTATTGCAGAGTTGGATCAGGTGTTGATCCATTGACTGCATCTGATATTGGGCCGCCCCTTTTTCCATATGACCCTCTATCTCGTCAAGGTTGCCATCCCTGATACACGCCTGAATAGTTGTTGTTGTGCGCATAACTTCAACAACCGGAATCAGGTTTTCACCGGATTTATCTTCGACCAGCCTCAAAGAAACAGTTGCAACCAGAATATCCGCCAGCCGCTGTCGGATAATCTCTTGTGCATCGGGGGGAAAGTGTCCAATAATTCGATTAATGGTTGAAGCAGCATTCTGGGTGTGCAGAGTTGAAAAGACCAAATGCCCTGTTTCTGACGCTTTAATACAAGCATCAATTGTTTCTAGGTCGCGTAATTCACCAACCATGATGACATCTGGATCCATTCGCAAGGAAGCTTTCAACGCAGAGCCAAAGTCAGCAGTATCGATCCCCACTTCACGCTGAATAACGCAGCTTTTTATCGATGTGAAAAGAAATTCGATCGGATCCTCAATCGTGATAATATTGTATGCGTACTTATCATTAATGTGATTGATCATCGATGCAAGTGTTGTTGATTTGCCATTCCCGGTTGGACCAGTCACTAAAATGAGACCGTTTGGTGCTTTTACAATCTCTGCTAAAACGGCTGGCAATTTAAGATCTTTAAAACTGCCAATTTCAGGTGGAATAACCCGCATGACAATACCAATATTGCCGCGTTGCTTAAAAATACTGACCCGGAAACGGCCACTGTTTGCCAACGAGTAAGAGGCATCGAACTCGGTAAAGTCAGCCGGTAGATCCCGTTTGTTGTTTTTCATGATAGTTGCAGCGATAAACTCGGTATCGGCTGCTGTCAAGCTGGCTAACTTGGAACGTAAAAGTTGTCCATGGGCACGGAAGAAGGGAGGGTTACCAACTTCAAAATGGACATCGGAAACCCTTTTTGCAAAAGCGATTTCCAGAATTTGATTGAGCACTTTAATATCCATAATATAATCCTAGTGTAAAACTTCCGGCTGATTTGCGTTGTTGAGTTGTTTTCGGAACAGTGCATTTTCCATAGCTATTCCTGCCTGGCCAACGAAAAATTCAAGAAAATCGAGGGAAATTTGATTTGCCTGACGACTGCCAAAATCGGCATAGGTGATAGTAATAATCCGATCACTACTTTTGAGCGGTAACAGTAGAATGGTCGCATCTGTTGGAGTGCCAATTTCTGGATAGAGGAGGTCGGCAAAACTGCTATCCTCAGGTTTTCCAAAAAAGCTGCTCCCGGATTTAACAATGTCACGGAAAATAGAATCCTTACGGATCGGAATACGGAACTTCATCGGCGCGGCGGATCCATGTTCCTTGCCTGTGACAATTCCAACGCTGCGTTCAGCAATCAAATCGTTTTTATCGACAATCAAGGTCAAGGTACGGTCAAATAATTCGCTGATAAACTGTAAAACCAGTAAAGAGATATCGGGGGCTTTACGTAGTAAACGCAACCCAGACAGACTGTTACGTAGTTTTGCAAACTGCTGGCGGCGTTCTTCGTTGAAACAACCACGGATGTAAACCTGGAATGTGTTGAGGAAGTTAACCATATCCTCTGCGAAGGTTTCTTCCCGTTCGGAAAAATATGGCATGGGGAACACTGCCCGGGTTCCGTCGTTGAGTGATTGTAAGGAAAAGGTAAAGTCGAGTGGAGATGCAAGCTGGATAATAGAAATCTGTGGGTACTGCGCCATCTTCAGTGAACGGATATCAACAATTGCCCCTTTGCTGAAACCCTCAATATCCGCAACAGGACTGCCAAAAACCAGAATAGGTTCAAGGTATTTAAACAGTGCACGATCAATTAAATTATCCAGTTCATGCCGGTCAGCAGTAACAAAAACCAGAATACCTTCTTTTTTACAGACAGTCATGACAGCGTGCTGCAGAAATTCATCACAAGTATAGATAATCACCGCCTGAGACTTTGATGCCGTATTTAACGCCCCTTCATCTATCTGATAAGTTGTCGATATGCTGGATAAAAATTTAACCAGCTTTTCTTTCCCCTCACCCGGGATATCCGGAAGAGTTTTCTCAATCACCTGCCGATGGATATCAGCCGGATCAAAAGCTTCTAATCCTTTGAAAGTATATGGTTTCTTCCGTTCCAACTTATCCAAGTCTGCCAACCCAAGCAGATCTTCAGAGACCAGCACTTCCTCTGTATTCTCTGCGTTATTCGTCTCTTGTTTTTGTTGGTCAATAATTTTGTCAAATTCCTCCAGTGGGTTATCTTCCAGAGGCTCATTGGACATTTCAATTTCACCAGTATGAACTTTTTCGTCAAAGATGCGCAGCGCATCCATCAAGACCATCTGTGTGTCAAGGCTGACGGTTTGCAGCTGTTTTGGTAGGTAACGATAGTCATCAGAAACGTTGATCTCATCAATATCCAGGGTGAAAATTCCCCGCGTCCAGCAGATCATCTCGACAACAGTCATTTCAATCAACGTTTCAAGTGCCTTAAATGCGGCATCTTTGGATAATCCACAATGCCCGTGCAGGGTTGCAATAAGGGGTTTGCGGTCTTCACCTGAAAGTTCCTGAATGCTGAGAGCTTTGTCTAAATCATCTTGATTGATGATCTGACTTTCCAGGAGAATTTTGCCAATCTTCAGCTTCTCACTGGAATGGGTTGCACTAATGATATAGCCGTTGTTAAATACTAACCGGCCTTCACCTTTACGGCTATAGACATTCAATGTTCCCGACTTGCGGGTTGAATGGATGAGCTGAATAACATCAACAATAGGTAGGTGTTCAAGCTCGCCAGTTAAGGGCATCTGCTGTTTATCCTTTCGGCAATCGACTAAATAATATGTGAATCACGATTTAAATACAGATATGATTATTTGCAATTAAACGTTAAAAACCATTAAACTAAAAAATGTCATTAGTTTCAAGCAAAATAAGTATTTTATTGATAATTTGTAAATATTGCTGATGTTTTTTGAATCATGAACTTTTGGACGCAGGAACAAGATGAATAGACAGCTTTTAGATAAGCGCCAATATGCAGTAGATATTTTCCAGGCCGGCCTGCAGGCTGTTGCTCCAGGTACAGCTATCAAGAAGTTTTGTCAGCTTGATGATGATATATTGACAGTTGCTGAGCAAAATTATGATTTAAATCAGTTCAA
Source organism: Thermodesulfobacteriota bacterium (assembly GCA_034717915.1). Classification (GTDB taxonomy): domain Bacteria; phylum Desulfobacterota; class Desulfuromonadia; order Desulfuromonadales; family Geopsychrobacteraceae; genus Desulfuromusa. Next base: position 45 of record JAYEME010000131.1, on the reverse strand, counting down.
TAGTATTTTTGTCCTTGGCGCAGGCAAAGCTGGTGCATCAATGGC
>JAYEME010000130.1:0-12488 GCA_034717915.1 Thermodesulfobacteriota bacterium | reverse complement strand
CACCAAGGACACCAAGAAAAGCACTTTAGGGTTTAAAAACAAAAAAATGATTTTGACTTGGTTCCCCTTGGCGCTCTTGGTGTCTTGGTGGCATAAAAAGGTTTTAGCCTTATTATGAAAAATATTGTTGTCGGTATAACCGGAGCTTCCGGTTCCATCTATGGCTTGCGCCTGATTGAGGAACTGTTACGTGCTGAAAAGCAGGTGACGGTTTTGTTGACCAATGCTGGTCGGCAGGTCTTGGCCTTTGAAGCAGGGGTGGAACTATCAGAAAAGCCACAAGAATGTTTACGGCAACTTAAAGATCATTTCAACGCCGGTGATAATTTAAAGCATTATGGGCTGAATGATTTTTTTTCCCCCGTTGCCAGTGGATCAAGTGCACCGGATGCTGTCGTTGTCTGCCCTTGCTCCATGGGCACAGTAGGTCGGATTGCTGCCGGTTTATCGGATAACCTGCTGGAGCGGGTCGCCGATGTGGCGATGAAGGAGCAGAGAAAACTGTTGCTGGTGCCGCGTGAAACCCCCTTCAATCAGGTGCATCTGGAAAACCTGTTACGGCTCTCCAAAGCGGGAGCACAGATATTACCGGCCATGCCGGGTTTCTATCAACAACCGGAAACGGTTGCTGATCTGATTGATTTTGTGGTTGGGAAAGTTTTAGATAGCCTGGGTGTTGAGCATCAAATGTTCAAACGCTGGGGGGCTGAAGAATAGGGATGACAGGAACAAATATGACGAATCTGTTTCAAAAATTACAAACAAAGATCACGAATAACCGACGTATCAGCGATGCCGATGCTCTGGCACTGTTTGAATCGAACGACTTACTGGCGATTGGTGAACTTGCGGCAGCAGTGAACCGACGGAAAAATGGGGAGCGCGTTTATTTTAACGTTAATCGCCATATCAATTACACTAATATCTGTGTCAGCCAGTGTACTTTCTGCGCTTTTTCCAAGCGGGAAGGAGAGGATGACAGTTACACTCTGGCGTTGGCTGAAATCCGCGAAAAGGCAGAGGAAGCAGTTGCTGCCGGAGCGACAGAGATCCACTCGGTTGGTGGCTTGCACCCGCGCTTACCTTTTGAGTTTTATCTCGATATGCTGCGTACAATCAAGGCGGTTTCGTCGCAATTACATGTCAAAGCTTTTACCGCAGTAGAAATTGACTACTTTGCCCGCATCAGTAAATCCACGACCATTGAGGTGATACAGGCCTTACGTGAGGCCGGTCTCGGTTCAATGCCGGGCGGAGGTGCCGAGATATTTGCTAAGGAAGTTCGGGATAAAATCTGTCCGGAGAAGATATCCGGTGAGCGCTGGCTCGAAGTGATTGAAGAAGTCCATAATGCCGGATTAAAGAGTAACGCTACGATGCTGTTTGGCCATCTCGAAAATTATGCTGACCGGGTTGATCATATGTCTCGTCTGCGTGAATTGCAGGATCGTACCGGTGGTTTTCAGAGTTTTATCCCGCTCGCTTTTCAACCTGATAACACCCGGGTGCCCGGAGCAAAGGGGGTTGGTGGTGTCGATGCGCTGAAAACTTTGGCGATCAGCCGGATTTATCTGGATAATTTCCGGCACGTCAAAGCTTATTGGGTGATGCTGGGGATGAAAATTGCCCAAACGGCACTCTGTTTCGGGGTCAACGATCTGGATGGAACTGTTATCGAGGAGCAGATTGGCCATGATGCCGGAGCCGATTCGCCCCAAGAGATTGGTAAGGATCGTATTATCAATCTGATTCACACGGCTGGGAAAATTCCGGTGGAGCGGGATACTCTATATAATGAGTTGAAGGCATATTAGTAAAGGAGCAAGGTATAAGGTGCAAGGTGCAAGGAAGGGCAGTGTTTTTATTTTTACCTCGATCCTTGAACCTTGATCCTTGAACCTTAAAAAGAATGATTGCAGAAATCAAAAAAACAATTGAAGCTGGACAGCCGATCAATCGTGAAGAAGCCCTCTGGCTTCTGACCGAAGCAGATTTGCTCAAGATTGGCAAACTTGCTGACGGCATTCGGCGGCAGAAACATCCAGAAAATCGGGTGACTTTTGTTGTTGATCGCAATGTCAACTATTCAAATATCTGCGAGTCGCAGTGCCGTTTTTGTGCCTTTTATCGTAAAGGTGATGAAGACGATGCCTACCTGCTCGATTATGAGATGATTTTTTCCAAGGTTCAGGAGCTGGTCGATCATGGTGGCACCCAACTGCTGATGCAGGGAGGATTGCATCCGACTCTGAAGATTGACTGGTTTGAGAACCTGTTTCGGCAGATAAGAGAACGTTTTCCGCAGATGCAGATCCATTCCCTTTCCCCGGCCGAGGTGATTCACATCGCCAAGCTTTCCGATTTAACTATGGAAGAATGTTTGCGGCGTTTGCAGGCTGCGGGGTTGGCATCGGTTCCCGGTGGCGGAGCCGAAATTCTGGTTGATCGGGTTCGACAGGAAATCTCCCCGAATAAGATCGGTTGGAAAAAGTGGGCTTGGGTGATGGAAGAAGCGCACAATCTCGGAATGCGCACAACGGCAACCATGATGTTCGGGAGTAAGGAACAACCGGAAGAAATTATTGAGCACCTGTTTCGTATCCGCGAAATCCAGGAGCGTACCGGTGGTTTTACCGCCTTTATCCCCTGGTCGTTTCAGCCGGATAACACTGAACTCGGCGGTGAAGCATCCACTGGAATTGAGTATCTTAAGGTACTGGCTGTCTCTCGGATTGTTCTTGATAATATTGAGAATATTCAAGCGAGTTGGGTCACTCAAGGTGCGCGCATGGGGCAGGTGGCCTTATTCTTCGGTGGTAATGATCTGGGTGGCACGATGCTGGAAGAGAATGTTGTCGCCGCCGCTGGTTGTTCGTTTCAGATGTCGCAGGAAGAGATTGTCGAACTGGTACGTGGAGCGGGATTTACTCCGGCTCGGCGGACGACTGAATATCAGGTTCTGGAGGAGTATTGACCGCATAACAATCCCCCTCATCCGCCCGCTGGGCACCTTCTCCCTTGGGGAGAAGGGATGAAAAGTGTGAATAAGTGAGTTGAAAATGTTGCCTTTACGTAAAAACATCTCTGAAATGTCCGCCTATGTTCCTGGCTTTCAGCCAGATGAACCGGGCTGGATCAAGCTGAATACCAATGAGAATCCCTATCCGCCATCACCGCGAGTGGCAGAGGCAATTGCTGCCGAGATGGCGAATGGTGGGGAGAACCTGCGCAAATATCCCGATGCAGGGAGCAAAGAGGCCAGACGAGTTGCTGCAGAGTTGTACGGTGTGGATCCTTCCTGGGTGATTATGGCAAACGGTTCGGATGAGCTGCTCAATAATCTGATCCGTGCTTTTGCCGATGCAGGGGATGAGATCGGCTATGTCCATCCGTCCTATTCTTACTATACAACATTGGCTGAAATCCAAGGGGCGAAGGTTCGTACCTTTGGTTTGACTGACGATTTCCGTATTGCTGATTTTCCGGAGCATTACGAGGGGAAAATTTTCTTTCTGACCAGTCCTAATGCGCCGCTCGGATTTGGTTTTGATAACATTTATATCACCGAATTGGCTGAGCGTTGCGCAGGAATTCTGGTGGTTGATGAAGCCTATGTTGATTTCACTGATGTATCGGCAATGGAGCTGGTAAAAAAGTACGAAAATATCGTTATTACACGAACTTTTTCTAAAAGCTATTCGTTAGCCGGGATGCGGTTGGGTCTGGCTGTTGCACATCCCGAGGTGATTTTGGCACTCGATAAAATCCGGGATCATTATCATTTGGATCGATTGGCTTTGGTGGCGGCTACCGCTGCGTTGCAGGATCAAGCTTATCTGCAATCAACCGTCTCCAGAATCTGTGAAACTCGAGATTGGTTCAGTGCTGAATTACGTAAACTTGGTTATCGGGTCAATCCATCACAGACAAATTATATCTTTGCTGAACCACCGGGCTCTGATGGTAAACGGGTTTATGATGTCCTGTTTGCCCATAAGATTCTGGTGCGATACTTTTCAGATCCATTGCTGACCCATGGAACTCGTATCTCTATCGGTACGCGTGATGAGATGGAAAAAACCTTAGCGGTAATGGTTGATTTGTAGGGGCGACCCCCTGTGGTCGCCCTGGGCAGGCACAGGGGTCTGCATCTACAGGTATGAAATGAACGATTTGCCTTTCGATCCTGCTATTGTTTCTTTCCGACTGTTGGCATGGTACGGCCACTCCGGACGTGATCTGCCTTGGCGGAATACCCGTGATCCCTACCGGATCTGGCTGTCGGAGATTATGTTGCAGCAGACGACGGTGACAGCTGTTATTGATTACTATCAGCGTTTTCTGGCTAAAATTCCAACAGTCGAACACCTTGCAGTTTCTCCCCTGGAAGATATCATCGACCTCTGGGCTGGTTTGGGCTATTATTCCCGCGCCAGAAATCTACATGCGGCGGCAAGGGTGGTGGTTGAGCAATTCAACGGCTATTTCCCGGACGATGTTGAATTATTACAGAAACTTCCAGGAGTGGGGCGTTCGACTGCAGGAGCCATTTCAGCACTGGCATTTGACCAGCGAGCTCCTATCTTGGACGGTAATGTCCGGCGGGTGTTGTGTCGCTTATTTGCCTTGGAAGAGCCACCTCGATCAACTTCAGCAGAAAAGCAACTATGGCTCTGGTCTGAACAGCTGACACCGGTCGAAAATGTGCATGACTATACCCAGGCGATTATGGATCTGGGGGCGACGGTTTGTGTGCCGCGCAAGCCTCTTTGCGATGAATGTCCATTGGCTGAACTCTGCCAGGCGTACAAGTTGGGTTTGGAACAGAAGCTGCCATTGAAACAGACAGCAAAACCGATTCCGACCCGTTATGAGGTGGCGTTATTGATCGAACATCACGGTTCTTACCTGGTGAGACGTCGGATGACGGATGGTTTTTTGGGTGGAATGTGGGAATTCCCAACTCTCAGTTTGACTGAAGGTGAAGATCCTGAGAAAAAACTCTATTCGTTGTTAGCTGATTTTGGTCTCACCGGGGCAGCTGAACAGGTCGGCACTATCCAGCATATCTATAGCCATTTTCGTCTGAAATCTGTTGCCTATTGTAAGAAAATTGAACACTTTCCCATCCTGTTTGAAGGTAATAATAGCTGGTTTTCTCTGGATCAATTGAAAAACATGGCTCTGCACGGTGCCCATAAAAAAGTTTTAGATAAATTATTGCAGTAAACTTGGGACTGTCCCCAGTTCCATCGGGGGCTGTCCCAAAAGTTTACGATCCACGAAGAACTGCAGAGGGTTACATAGCAAGAGCCTGGGACAGCCCCGGATTCGCTGTCATCTACTCTTGAACTAGCGTTATCTGGGACAGAATAGGAAATTCTAATAAATTCAATAAATACTGAAGAATGGAGTTTAAATGTCTTTGCCCCCCATTTTGACTAACACCGAAGATATTGCCGAGTTTGCTGCAGAGCTGGATACGTATCCAGTAATTGCTGTCGATCTGGAAGCAGATTCGATGCATAATTATCAGGAGAAGGTTTGTCTGCTACAATTTTCTACTCCAGATACCACGGTTTTGATTGATCCCCTGGCGGGAGCAGATCTGAGTGTGTTGAAACCGGTGTTGTCCAATCCGCAGATCCGCAAAATTTTTCATGCTGCCGATTATGATATCCGTTGTTTAGCCCGTGATTTCGACATTGAAATTAATGGTTTGTTCGATACGATGATCTCCAGCCAGTTTCTGGGGGAAGCACGCTTCGGACTGGCAGATGTGTTGCGAAAATATTTTTCGGTCGAACTGGATAAAAAATATCAGCGCGCCGATTGGTCAAAGCGTCCACTTTCACCAGAAATGATTCGCTATGCTGCGGCTGACACCAGTTATCTGCATGAACTGGTTGAGATTCTTGAAGCACAGTTGATAGAAAAGGGGCGTCTGGAATGGGTGCAGGAGGAGTTTGTCCTGATGGAAAAGGTTCGTTTTGTTGTTCGTCAAGGGGCTATGTTTCTCCGTTTTAAAGGAGCGGGAACCCTTGGCCGTCGTCAACTTGCGGTACTGGAAAATTTGCTGCATTGGCGCGATGCTGAGGCTCAGCGGCGGGACTGTCCGTTGTATATGGTTCTTGCCAACAAAACTTTATTGACGCTGGCCAGTGAGATGCCACGGGGGAATGATCAGTTGACTAGGCTCAGCGGACTGTCGTCACGGTTGATTGACCGTTATGGGAAAAAAATTCTGGCTGCAGTTGCTCCGGCATTTGATCTTGCGGAGGCGGAGCTACCTGTTTATCCGCGGGCAGAGCGCCGGGTCAAGGATCCACAAGTTGAGAAGCGGGTCATCCGCTTGAAGGAGTGGCGTAAACAGATCGCTGCTGATCTCGAATTGGATCCGGGAGTGCTGATCAATAATGCTTTGCTGGAAGAATTGGCGCGGAAGCATCCAGATACCGATCAGGAACTTGCTGGGGTTGACCTGCTGAAGAATTGGCAGCGCAAGGCACTGGGTGAGGGAATTTTGCGGACGCTGAATTGAAATAGACCCCCCTCAAGCCCCCCTATTGCATAGGGGGAAGCTGAGTGAAGCAGGGGGGGGTAATGAATACCGAAATATTCCCCGTTTCAGCTTTTCGGCTCAGTCATTGAAACGGGATCGAGAAGCTTGTCCAAAATGTCTGCATCGACCCCATCCTCCAACGCCAATTCTCGTAATGTTCTTCCGGTTTTATGCGCCTGTTTAGCCAGATTGGTAGCCCGGTCATAACCAATTTCAGGAACCAGAGCGGTGACCAGTGCCAGGCTCTGTTCCAACAAATCAGCACAACGTTTTTCGTCAGCTTGAAGTCCTGTCAGACACTTGTCATCAAAGGTTTTAATCCCATTGCTGAGGAGTTCGATGCTCTGCAGGATATTGTAAGCCATCACCGGCATCATCACATTGAGTTCGAAATTCCCGGATAGTCCACAGAGAGCAACGGTCGCATCATTGCCGATCACTTGGGCGCAAACTTGCATCAGTGATTCCGCCATAACCGGATTGATTTTGCCCGGCATGATCGAACTTCCCGGTTGTACAGCAGGAAGGATTAACTCACCGATACCGCAGCGTGGCCCGCTGGCCAAAAAACGGATATCGTTGGCAATCTTGAACAAACTGATGGCACAGCCCTTCAAGCAGCCGCTGGTTGCAATCAAGGCATCTTTTGATCCTTGAGCTTCAAAATGATTACTTGCTTCGCGGAATGGGAGAGCTGTTTCATTGGCAATCGCAATTATTGTTCCGGCCGCAAAATCGGGATGGGTGTTGATTCCGGTTCCGACAGCTGTCCCCCCAAGTGGCAACTCATAGAGCCCGCTGGAGTTGTTACAGAGTCGTTCGTGGGCGAGTTCGACTTGCCTTGCATAGCCAGAAAATACCTGTCCAAGTTTAATCGGAGTGGCATCCTGCAGGTGGGTTCGGCCAATTTTCAGAATATCTTTGAACTCCTCAGATTTTTCAGCGAGTTGCTGTAACAATTGTTCCAAGGCTGGAAGTAGATTTTGCTGTAGTTGTTCGCTGCAGGCAATGTACATGGCACTGGGGAAGACATCATTGCTTGATTGGCCAAGGTTGACATGATCATTAGGGTGGATGGATTTATTCCCAAATGGTTGTCCAAGCAGGCGGGCTGCACGGTTAGCGATAACCTCATTGGTATTCATATTGCTGCTGGTTCCAGAACCGGTCTGGAAAATATCGACCGGGAATTGATCATCCAGTTTTCCTTCAACCACTTCCGCTGCTGCTCGACAGATTGCATCGGCCGTCTCTGCAGAAAGCAACCCAAGATTTTGATTTGTCCGAGCCGCATGTTTTTTGATCAGTCCGAGGGCACGCAACATTGGCCGTGGAAGGGGAATTCCAGATATGGGGAAGTTGTCTATGGCTCTGGCCGTTTGGGCTCCATAGAGAGCCTCTTCAGGAACTTGCATGTCTCCTAACGAATCCTGTTCAATGCGATAATTAGTCATATATGAATTCCTTTTATCCTAAAGTTTATTTTTCGATTAATCTCAAGGATAGCGTCTTCTCGCTGACTGTAAAGCGACTTTCTTTCCCGATAGTCATCGGCTAAGATATCCACCATGGAAACTGCTGCCCTGCTACTGATTATTTTTTCTGCATTGATGCATGCAATGTGGAACCTGCTGGTAAAACAGAGTCATGACAAAGTTGTTTTTATCTGGTGGATGTTTCTCTCTTCCTGGAGCATGATGACCATGTTGACTCTCGGATTGGGTTTATTTCCAACATTGACCCCGCGATTACTGTTTCTTGCTGCGACTGCGGCCATTTGTTTTGTGCTTTATCATTGGTTGGGGGGATTCGCTTATCGTGATGGGGATCTATCGGTGACCTATCCCCTGGCACAGACGGCAATGCTTTACGTGCCGATCTGGGGTGTTCTTTTCCTCGGGGAACAACTGAGCCTGGTTGGTGCTGCCGGGATTATACTGATTGCCTTTGGTGCTTACTGTATCCAGCTACGCGGACTTTCTCTCGATGACATCCTGCGACCCTTTACTCAACTGGGTAACCGTTCGGTGCAAGCAGCATTGCTGGCTGGATTTACCTATTCGATTGGTGCTGTGATTGATAAGACCGGTGTTGATGGTTATTCTGCCTACCAGTTTACCTATGTGTTGGTTTTTTTTATGTTCATTTTTATGTCGCTGAATCTATTGCGTTCTTGTTATCGAGGTCGGATTTTGGAAGAATGGCGGCAGAATCCAAAACTTATTCTTTGGGCTGGTCCAGTTATTATGGCTTCATTTCTATCGTTTCGTTTTGGATTGCAATTAGCACCAGTTAGTTATGCAGTTCCGGTTCGGCAGGTCAGTCTTTTGATTGGCGTATTGATTGGACTATTATTTCTCGGTGAATCTTTTGGTCGGATTCGTTTAGCTTCGACCACACTGATTTTGTCCGGTATTTTTCTCGTCTGGCATGGTTAAAAAATGCTTTTAATTCCCGTGTATCAGGGGCACTGCTTGCCGCGCCCAGGGCGGAGCAAGCAGCGCCCCTACAATTACGAAGGAATACTATGAAAAATCTTGCTAACTTTTTATTTGAAGTTGGGATGTTGAAGCGGACTCCCCGTACCGGGTTTCAGTTTCTTGGTTCTGGAGCTGAATCAGTAGCGGAGCATAGTTTTCGTACTGCTATGATTGGATATACTCTGGCACAGATGGATGGTAAGGCAGATGTTGGTCGGGTGTTGCAGTTGTGTCTGTTTCACGATATCCCGGAAGCGCGGACTGGCGATCTGAACTACGTCAATAAAAAGTATGTCAAAGCCGATGAGGAAAAGGCGGTGGAAGATTTGGCCAGACAGCTTCCGTTTGGTGATGACTATCGACAGACCTTGCAGGAATTTAACGCCAAAAAAACTCACGAAGCGCAGCTTGCCCATGATGCAGATCAGTTGGAGATGGTGTTGTCACTGAAGGAACATAAGGACCTGGGTAACCGCAATGCTGATGAGTGGTATCCGTTTTCCAAGTTGCGTTTGAAAACTGAGATTGCCAAGCAGCTGGCAGAGATGATATGGGAAACTGACTCGTCGAAGTGGTGGTTTGACGATGATCACAACTGGTGGGTTAATGGTGGGAAAGGGTGAGAGCTGCACGGCATCTGCGTTGTTGCGTTAAAAATTCCATCCTCGATGTAGCTATCGCTACACCTACGGGGTAATTTTAAACACGCCTAGCAGCTGACGCACATCTCTCACCCTTTAACCTTTTGCTTTGTACTTCGGGGATACCTTATTTTTGAACCACCAACTCCCGTGTGACGCGGCTGGAGTGGAACAACTGATTTGAGAATCAGAGTGGCAAATGTTTGAGCGAAGCGAGTTTTTGCCACTCCTCAAAGCAGCTGTGGAATGGAGGGAACCCGAAGGGCAAGGAGTCGGGCACCTTTTTCTGCTTACTCTTTTGTGGTGTACAAAAGAGTAAGGCGCCGAGCGGGGACGCAACCCCGCGACCTTGCGGGTTATACTGAGAAAGCATAAATATATACATATCTATCTCCAGAATGCGGGTGTAGAATTATCTATTCTTGACCCTTCGGAATAGAAATGTTATCAACTTTCTCCGATTGAAATTTGGTATTTTAAGGAGTAAATCATGCTCGATATTAAATACTTACGTGATAATTTTGCGGCTGCTGAAAAAGCTCTTTCCACCCGAACTGGCAAGGTTGACCTTTCTGGTTTCCAAACGTTGGATCAACGGCGGCGTGAACTTCTCAACGAAGTGGAGTTTCTCAAAGCGGAAAAAAATAAAGTTTCGGCGTTGATAGGAAAAACCAAAGATAAAAGTCAGGTTCAGGATGAAATTGCCCGGATGAAGGACGTTTCTACGCAGATTAAATCACTTGATGATCAGCTGCGTGAAGTGGAGATCCAGCTCAATGAACTGCTGATGGGGGTTCCGAATATCCCGCATGAAAAGAGCCCTGTCGGGGCTTCCGAAGATGACAATGTCGAAGTCCGCGTCTGGGGCGAAAAGCCTGCTTTGAATTTTACTCCCAAGGCACACTGGGATATCGGTGAAGATCTGGGGATTCTTGATTTTGAGAGAGGCAGCAAGCTTTCCGGGGCTCGCTTCTGTGTTTATTTCGGTGCTGGAGCTCGATTGGAACGGGCGTTGATTAACTTTATGCTTGATCTACATACCGGTGAGCACAACTATACCGAAACTCTGCCCCCTTTCTTGGTCAATCGCGCTTCAATGACAGGGACGGGGCAACTACCAAAGTTTGAGGATGATCTTTTTCACACTGAAGGGATGGATCTGTTCCTGATTCCAACGGCAGAAGTCCCGGTGACCAATATTCATCGGGATGAGATTCTTGCCGAAAAGGATCTGCCACTCTGTTACACGGCTTATACCCCATGTTTCCGCAAAGAGGCTGGTTCTCATGGGAGGGACACCCGTGGTTTGATTCGTCAGCATCAGTTCAATAAGGTTGAGATGGTCAAGTTTACCCGTCCCGAAGATTCAGACGCTGAACTTGAATCGTTGTTACAACATGCCGAAAAGGTTTTGCAACTGCTAGATTTACCCTATCGGGTCGTTGACCTCTGTACCGGTGATATCGGCTTTTCCGCAGCTCGAACCTTTGATATTGAAGTCTGGTTGCCGGGGCAGGAATGTTATCGGGAAATTTCTTCTTGTTCTACTTTCAGTGATTTCCAGGCACGGCGAGCATCGATCCGTTTTCGGCGTGAAGGGGCTAAAAAACCGGAATTGGTACATACTCTTAACGGCTCAGGTCTAGCCGTCGGGCGAACTCTCCTGGCAGTGCTGGAAAATTATCAGCAGGAAGATGGTTCAGTGCTGATTCCAGAAGTGTTGAAGCCCTACATGGGCGGGCTGGAGAAGATTGAAAAATAACAGAGAAGAATCGGTTGGATTGGGAGTGTATTTATTCAGCTAAAACGGCGTATAGTAGTTGACCAATCCACAAAATTGTATTATTGTATAAAACAGATTGAGGGGGCTTAGGTTCTCTCTCTACTGAAGGCTCTCTGATTGGCACCCCCCCTCCGCTAATCTGAGAGTCTTTTTTTATTCATAGTCCATGTCAATCATACAATCTGTATATCCGTCATAACTGACCTTCAGGTTGGGCTGCTTAAATATTTTGGATCTCCTTGTCAAAATTAAGAAGAATAGCTCTTTGGTCTTGCTTTTTAGATTGCTTTTCGATATTGTTCCAAGGTTTTTCTCAGTGCACATATTATGTAAACTAGAGCACTATAGAGGACTTCGGAGGATTGGCCGAGCGGCTTAAGGCGGCAGTCTTGAAAACTGTTGTAGCGCAAGTTACCCGGGGTTCGAATCCCTGATCCTCCGCCATAAAATATCACCGCTAAGACTTGAAAGATTCGAAGCGAAACGAACGCTGTCTTAATGTCAGAAGAGCCGACAGGATGTCGGCGGCAGTGAGAGTAGGGGAGGTTACGCAGGAATCGACGTGATGTCGATGACGAAGTGACCGAATTCCTGATCCTCCGCCATAAAATTAAATAGATTGTTGATTGTGGAGAAGTGACCGAGAGGCCGATGGTGCTCGCCTGCTAAGCGAGTGTAGTGTATGCTACCCGGGGTTCGAATCCCCGCTTCTCCGCCAGACAATTTATGTTAGAATCAAAAGGGATTGACAAATCCCTGAATTTAAGCGATAAAGCCCATCTTTATGCGCCGCTAGCTCAGCTGGATAGAGCGTCTGACTACGGATCAGAAGGCCGGGAGTTCGAATCTTCCGCGGCGCGCCAATAAAATTAACGGGTTACAGACTTTTGTCTGAAACCCGTTTTTAGGTTGTTGTTTACGGCTTATGTTTTAGCTAATAGGCTTTGATGCTAAGACCGCCATTCAGCTGTCCTGTTTACCGCATTTTTAAATTTTTCCAGATATGATCGCCTATCGGCTTT